>CAVEGP010000073.1:0-11891 GCA_963615155.1 Bacteroides uniformis
CCCTCGCTCACATCGAAGAGTCCATTCAGGGCAAGGTCGATGACCGTTTCCTGCGCTGGTATGCCGTCAAGCTGTTCGAGCGCGACGATAAGGTTCAGGAAGAGCTGAAGCTCGACAAGAGCCTGCTGGAGCACCTCGACGCTCACATCAAGGATTGCGAGAATGAGATGGACGATGACGCAGAGAGTATCATCACCAACCAGCGTTATGCTTACATCAACACCGTTGTTTCCAAGGCTGTCAAGAAAAAGGCTCGTACCGAGAACCTGACGACCTCTGATAAGATCGACCAGATCGTCACCAACCGTGTGCTGGCTCTGCCGATCTTCGCCCTTGTCATGTTCCTGATGTATTCTCTGGCAATGGGCACCTCCATTGCAGACGGCGGCTGGGCGATCGGCACCTTTGCCACCGACTGGACCAACGACGTCCTGTTCGGTGAGATCGTTCCCAACGCTCTGGGTGGCTTCCTTGAGAGCATCGGCGTGGCTGGCTGGCTGTACGGTCTGATCATGGACGGTATCGTCGCCGGTGTCGGCGCGGTTCTGGGCTTCGTTCCTCAGATGCTCGTCCTGTTCTTCCTGCTGTCCATCCTTGAGGATGTCGGCTATATGTCCCGTGTCGCATTCATCATGGACCGTATCTTCCGCAAGTTCGGTCTGTCCGGCAAGAGCTTCATCCCCGTTCTTGTCGGCACCGGCTGCGGCGTCCCGGGTGTCATGGCTTCCCGTACCATCGAGAACGAGCGTGACCGCCGCATGACCATCATGACCACCTGCTTTATCCCCTGCGGCGCAAAGATGCCCATCATCGGTCTGATCGCAGGTGCTCTGTTCGGCGGTTCCTCTGTGGTCGCAGTCTCCGCTTACTTCATCGGCATGGCTGCCATCATCTGCTCTGGTATCATCCTGAAGAAGACCAAGATCTTCGCAGGCGATCCCGCTCCCTTCGTTATGGAGCTGCCCGCATACCACATTCCCGCTTGGGGCAACGTCTTCCGTGCTACCTGGGAGCGCGGCTGGTCCTTCATCAAGCGTGCCGGCTCTGTCATTCTGGCTTCTACCGTCATCCTGTGGTTCCTGCAGGGCTTCGGCTTCGAAAACGGCGTCTTCGGCATGGTCGAGGATCAGGACAACTCTGTTCTGGCTGCCATTGCGACCAAGATCGCATGGATTTTCGCGCCTCTGGGCTTCGGCAACTGGAAGGCTACCGTCGCGTCTGTCACCGGTCTGATTGCGAAGGAGAACGTCGTCGGCACCTTCGGAGTCCTGTATCACTTCGGCGGCGAGGAGCTGTCTGAGAACGGCGATGAGATCTGGAGTCTGGTCGCTCAGGATTACACCGCTCTGTCTGCTTACGCATTCATGATCTTCAACCTGCTGTGCGCTCCCTGCTTCGCTGCGATGGGCGCGATCAAGCGTGAGATGAACAACGGCAAGTGGACCGCCATCGCCATCGGCTATATGTGCGCTCTGGCTTACTGCTCCGCTCTGGTCGTGTACCAGTTGGGCGGCATCATCACCGGTGAGCTCGGCTTCAACTTCTTCACCATCGTTGCAGCCGTCATTCTGGTCGCCTTCATCTACCTGCTGGTTCGCCCCAACAAGTATGTGAACGACAACGAGGTCAAGATCGACGTTTCCAAGATCACCGCAAATAAGTAAAAAGCTTTTAAAGTGCTGAGAGGAGTGCTTTGCTATGATGGAATTTCTGGCTGCAAACTTTAATCTTCCGACTATTATCGTCGGTTCGATCGTGTTTGGTCTTGTGGGCTGGATCACCTGGCACTCACACAAGCACGGCGGCGGTTGCGGCGGCTGCGGGGAAGGCAGCTGCAATGGAAATTGCGGTGGCTGCAGCGGCTGTCACTGAGCATTAAAACAAAACCGCATTGTGGGGCGCGGGTCGAGACAAAAAATCGGCTCGCGCCCTTTTTTAGAGCAAGAAAAGTTAGCATCGGACAACACAAAGAAAGAGAGTGATGGAATATGGAACTGACACCCGCGCATCTGCGCTATCTGTTGGCGATCTACGATGTCTCGCAGACTCATCTGGATATCAGCTCCCGCAGCATCGCCGAAAAGCTGGGCGTCACCAAGCCCTCGGTGGTGCGGATCATGAATCTGCTGATGGAGCGCGGCATGATCGTGAAAGAGCACTATGGCAAAATTTATCTGACTGACCGTGGCATCTTTGTTGCAAAAGAGGTCAAAGCTCAGTTAAAGACCGTGCTGGAGCACTTTCCTCCCATCCGCATCGATCTTACGGAGGAGGAGCGTTTCACTGCCGCTCTTGCCTTGACCTCCGCTCTGCCAGAACGTGCCTTTACAGGAGAATACGACCGCTTGTTCGGTGAATTCCAGCCGGATGAAGCAACAGAAATGGAGAAAGCTCAGTGATCAACAAAAAACTTCTTTCCTTTGACCGCGGCGCACTGCGCTATGTCGGGCTGAACGTCCTGTTCCAGTGGCTTGGAATGCTCTGCAACGTGGTGTTCGTGACCGTCATTGCCCGTCTGCTGGGTTCGGTCTTTGACGGCACACTGACGCAGACCGCTCTGATACAGGGGATGCTCCTCTGTGCCGCCACCGTTCCTGTCCGGTACAGTCTGACCCTCTGTGCCTCCCTGATGAGTGATAAGGCTTCCAAGGACGTCAAGCGCACCCTCCGCTCCAATATCTACGCCAAGCTGACCCGTCTGGGCGCAGGCTACAGCGAGACCATCGCCACCAGCGAGGTCGTCATGCTGGCAAGCGAAGGTGTGGAGCAGATCGACACCTACTTCGCAAAGTATCTGCCGCAGTTGTTTTACAGCCTGCTTGCCCCGCTGACCCTGTTCATCCTGCTGGTGGGCGTTCACGCACGGTCGGCGATCATCCTGCTCTGCTGTGTCCCGCTGATTCCCATGTCCATCGTGGCGGTGCAGAAATTCGCCAAAAAGCTGCTCGAGAAATACTGGGGCGAATACACCACCCTTGGCGACAGCTTCCTCGAAAACATTCAGGGCCTGACGACCCTGAAGATCTATCAGGCGGACGGCTGGAAGCACGAGGAGATGAATGCGCAGGCCGAGCGTTTCCGGAAGATCACGATGAAGGTCCTCACCATGCAGCTGAACTCCGTCACTCTGATGGACTTGATGGCTTACGGCGGTGCGGGTCTTGGCATCATCAGCGCAGTGGCTGCATTTGCCGCCGGAAGTCTGGATCTGACTTCTACCCTGAAGATCGTCCTGCTGGCGGCAGATTTCTTCCTGCCGCTCCGTCTTTTGGGCAGCTACTTCCACATTGCCATGAACGGCGCAGCGTCCGCCGAAAAGATCTTCAAGCTTCTTGCGGCGGACGAAACGACAGACGGCACGCAGAAGCTCGACCTCAGCGACACCACCCTCAAGCTGGAGCACATCACCTTTGGCTACGAGAAAGACCGCACCATTCTCAACGATGTTTCCCTCACCATCCCGCAGGGCAGCTTCGTTTCGCTGGTCGGTGAGTCCGGCTGCGGCAAAAGCACCATTGCGGCTCTGCTGTCGGGCGCGCGCACCGGATACACCGGAAGCGTCACGATGGGCGGCATCTCGGTCAGGGACATCCGGCAGACCGATCGTCTGCGTGCTTTGACCCTTGTCCCGCACAATGCCACCATCTTCAAGGGTACTGTAGCGTCAAATCTCCGGATGGCATCCCCCGACGCAACCGAACAACAGCTCTGGGATGTCCTCGAGCAGGTCAATCTGGCTGATTTCTGCCGCAGTCAGAACGGTCTGACGACGGAGCTGCACGAGGGCGGTTCAAACCTGTCCGGCGGTCAGCGGCAGCGTCTTGCGATGGCGCGTGCTCTTCTGCACGACTCGCCCATTTACCTGTTTGACGAGGCTACTTCCAATGTGGACGCAGAGAGCGAAAACGACATCATGCGGGCGATCCATGGTCTGGCGGGCAGAAAGACGGTCATCCTGATCTCTCACCGCCTCGCGAACGTCGTGGACAGCGACTGCATCTATGTCATGGACAAGGGTCGCATCGCCGAACAGGGACAGCACGCCGAGCTTCTGGCGAAAAATGGCGCGTACAGCCGCCTATATCAGGCACAGAAACGACTCGAAACTCTTGGGGAGGTACAGGCATGAAAAAGACCACGCATCGCAGCCCGTTCCAGATCGTCGGGCGTCTCATTGTCCTTGTCAAGCCAATGCTCCCCATCATGCTGGCTGCCATCATCATGGGCGTAGCGGGACATTTCTGCGCAACCTTCATCACCATCTTCGGCGGCTTCGGCATCCTGACCGCTGTCGGGCTTTTCAGCCCGCTGGTTTCGGTCAGCACGGCATTTGTCTGCATTCTGCTCTTTGCCCTGCTGCGTGGCGTTCTTCGTTATGCGGAGCAGGCGTCCAACCACTATATCGCCTTCAAGCTGCTGGCTCTGATCCGTGACAAGGTCTTTGGTGCGCTCCGCCGCCTGACCCCCGCCAAGCTTGAGGGTCGTGACCGCGGCGATCTCATCTCCCTCATCACCGCCGACATCGAGGCGTTGGAAGTATTTTACGCTCACACCATCTCCCCCATCTGCATCGCCATCCTCTGCGTCATCGGCATGACCTGTTTTACGGCAAGTTATCACATCCTGCCTGCGCTGGTCCTGCTGGCGGGTTATCTGCTGGTGGGTGTGGCACTGCCTGTCTGGTCGGCAAAGCGGGGCGACCTGGTCGCCCGAGAATACCGTCAGGCACTTGCCGACACCAACAGCTATGTTCTGGAAAGTCTGCGCGGTCTGAGGGACACCCTGCAATATCAGGATGTTGAGACCCGTACCGCCGGCATCACTGCCCAGAGCGAAACGCTGGGCGAAAAGCAGAAATCCCTGAAATACCGCGAGGGCGTGACCGTCGGCGTAACGAACTCCCTGATCCTCTTCACCGCACTGGCTGTTCTGGGCGTGAGCCTGAGCCTTTACCAGTCCGGTGAGATGGGCGCAGAGGGCGTTCTGATCTGCACGCTGTCGGCTCTCAGCTCCTTTGGTCCGGTCGTCGCACTGGCAAACCTCGGCGCAAGCCTGACGCAGGTTTTTGCAAGCGCGGACCGTGTTCTTGACCTTCTGGACGAAGAGCCTGTCACGGCTGACGTCACCAACGGCAAGGACACCGCCTTCACGGGCGCATCTGCCGAGCATGTCAGCTTCTCCTATGCAGACGAACAGGTCTTGCGCGACCTGAGCCTGACGATCCCGGAAAAGAAGATCGTCGGCATCACGGGACGTTCGGGCAGCGGCAAGTCCACCTTCCTCCGTCTGTTGATGCGGTTCTGGGATGTGGGCACAGGCACGATCCGGTTCGGTGAGGACGATATCCGCAGGGTCAACACTGCCGCTCTTCGTGCGCAGGAGAGTCTTGTTACACAGGAGACGGAATTGTTCGACGATACCATTGAAAACAACATCAAGATCGCCAAACGAGATGCCACCCATGAAGAAGTTGAAGCTGCCTGCAAAAAGGCCGCTCTGGATGGCTTCATCCGCAGCCTTCCGAAGGGCTATGATACCCCCGTTGGCGAGCTGGGCGGCGCACTTTCCGGCGGCGAACGCCAGCGCATCGGTGTTGCCCGAGCGTTTCTCCACGACGCTCCCTTTCTCCTGCTGGATGAGCCGACCTCGAATCTCGACAGTCTGAATGAGGGTATCATCCTCAAGGCAGTTCAGGCCGAGTGTCAGGATAAAACGGTTCTCCTCGTTTCCCACCGTAAATCCACAATGGCTGTTGCCGACCTCAGCTTCTCGGTCGAGAGCGGTCGCCTGAGCTGAATTTATGAAGTGACAGAAACTTCAAAAGAGGGCTGCTGCACATCCTTTCGTGCAGCAGCCCTCTTGTTTTTCTGAATGTATTTATGCGTCATCGATGTTTTCCATATCGTCCACGGGCTGATACTCCTCAAGAATCTCCCACAAATCGGTGTCCTCCTCCACAGTTGATCTCGTCCGCAGCACGTTCTGAACCAGAGTCGGATCGTCCGTGATGATATCATCCACACCCAGCCGGATCATCCGTTCAACGTCCTCTTCCCGATTGACCGTCCATGCCGACACCATTTTGCCGCGCAGATGCGCCTGCCACACGGTCAGCACGGTGATCGAGCTGTTTTCGATGCTATAAAAGTCCACCTCCCGCTGATCGTGGAATCCCAGAAAACCCGATGCTGTGATATATCCCGTCCGGATCTCCGGCGCGAGAGCTTTGATCTTCGCAAGTGTTTCAAGACTTTTGGACGTGACGGTACAGTCCTCCGCAAAACCCGTCTCATAAATCAGTCGAACGACCTCTTCCTCCAGAGTCGGAGTCTGTGCGCTGGGCTTTATCTCAATGTTCAACTTGATTTTTCCTTTGCAAAGCCGAAGCACCTGCCTGAGCGTTGGGATCCTCGTCCCCGCAAACTTCTTCCCGAAATAGCTTCCGGCATCCAGTTGCTCGATCTCCGCATAGGTCAGATCATAAACATCCGCATTCAGCCCTGTACAGCGGCGCAGGCTGGTGTCATGCGTCAGCACCACAACGCCGTCCTTCGTCATCTGCGCATCCAGCTCGGCATATTCCGCCCCTGCGTCAATGCTCATCTGGAACGCCGGAATGGTATTCTCCGGCGCGGCTGAGCTGTACCCCCGATGGCTGGTCACAACGATCTCGTCCGACAGGCTATGGCTTCTCAACCCGATCCAGACCAGCCCCATCAGACAAATCGCGACCCCCAACACCACCGCAAGCACGACCCTGACAATTTTATTCATCCCATCTTTTGGATGATGCACCCTTTCCGCGTCACTGTTTCCTGACACATATCCATTTACCCCCATTGCAAGCCCCCCTTCCTGTTTATTTCACTTTTCCACAGTTTTATTGTTATGTGTTGCAGTTTTTATTACAGTATAACCATTTTTAAAGGATAAATCAAGCAAAAGCATTGTTTTATAAAGGAAGTTAAACGCTAAGAAGCCCCTCGGTACTGACACTGCCGAGGGGCTTCGCTTTGGTGGTAACCGTGCACGACCAAGTCTTTTTACAAAAGCATCTTATTACCGTGTAAAGGTCGTACTGAGAGTCGTTGAATACTCCTCGTCTGGCTGAAGGCAGGCAGCCGCAGCACGTTCCGACCACTCCTGCGGGTCAGTCTCCGCGCCTGGGAGAGACTGCCACGGCTCGATGCAGACAAAGCGGACAGGCTTTGCGGCAGCACTCCAGATCAGAGAATAGGGATAGCCCTCGATGCTGCAAACAATGCTGCGTCCGGTATCTTTTTCGTAGATCCCCAGCGTCCTGGTGCGCAGACCAGCCATGCAGAAGCTATCGTTCGCAAACAGCTCATCCGTCAGCTGGATAGTCTGCCGGTTCTTCCAGACATAACCGCACCTGCCGTTCAATAAGCCATTCGGACGGGCATCCAGGATCATCGGGCTTTCAGGCTGGTCGAAACGGAACTCGTAGTCCTCGGTGGTGTGGTTGGCATCAAAGGGGATGTTGAACGCCGGATGGTAGCCGATGCCGAACCGCAGCTCGGTGTCGCTGGGGTTCTTGACGGTCAGGGTATGGTGAAGGGTTTTGCCGTCCAGTCGGAAGGTGCTCACCAGCACAAACTCAAAGGGGAACCGTTCTGCCTTCATGGCGTCATCCGGACGCAGCTCCAACTTAATGGTATCGCCTTCCGCTTTGAGCAGGGTGTGCTCGACGTCGCGCGCAAAACCATGCTGTCCTCCCTTGTAGGTCTTGCCCTCGTGGGTGAATGTGCCGCCGGGCAGCTTGCCTGTCCACGGGAAAAGGATGGGCGCGTGACGCTTCCACACCTTCGGGTCCGCCTGCCATAGCATCTCTTCGCCCGCCGCGTTTTTCAGGCTGACGGCCTCTGCACCAAAGGTGTCCACCGTCAGAGTCAGATATTCGTTCCGGATCGTTGCCTGCATTGCTTTGCTCTCCTTTATTATAGTAATAGAAGTTTTCTTGCTTCCAGTATACTCTTTTGGAGAGCCGTTGCCAAGGGGTCAGGACTTTTTCAGTTCCAGCAATGCGTCGCCCTGCTTGACGGTGCCGCTGGCCTTCGGGGTGACAGAGGCATACTCGTCGGTATTGCAGACGATGAGGGGTGTCGTGACCGGGTAGCCCTCGGCTTTGATGGCGTCCAGCTCGAACCGGATGAGGGGCTGGCCCTTCTTAACCTTGTCGCCCTCCTTCACCAGATAGGTGAAGTGCTTGCCGCTCAGCTTCACGGTGTCGATGCCGATGTGCATCAGCAGCTCTGCGCCGTCGTCGGTCGTCAGGCCGACTGCATGGTGGGTATCAAAGGTAGAGGAGATTTCACCGTCTGCCGGAGCAACCAGCTCGCCGTCGGAAGGCTCAATGGCAATGCCATCGCCCAGTGCGCCGCTGGAGAAGGCTTCGTCCTTGACCTCAGCCAGCGGAACCACCGTACCATTCAGGCAGGCAGACAGAACAGTATCCTTTGCGTTTGCCGCAGGAGCTTCGGCCGCGACCGGGGCGGCAGGAGCAGCAGCCGGGGTCTTGGGGGCGTTTTCGAGATAGTCTTCCAGCTTTGCCTTGATGACAGCGACCTTCGGACCGTACACGACCTGCACGCCGTTGCCCTTGCAGATGACACCGGATGCACCGGACTGCTTCAGGACATCGTTCTTGACGAGAGCGGCATCCTTGACGGTCACACGGAGACGGGTTGCGCAGCAGTCGACATCGCTCAGATTGGACGCACCGCCCAGGCCCTCGACGATGAGCGCGCTCACCGGGTCAGCGGCAGCGGCCGGGTTGGAAGAAGCGGCGTCACGGGCGTTGACGTCCGCACGGGTATAGAGTTTGACTTCCTCGGCATCGTCACGGCCCGGGGTCTTGAAGTCGAATTTCATGATCATGAACCGGAAGATGAAGTAGTACAGCACAAAGTAGACCAGACCGACCACGACGACCCAGATCCAGTGGGTCTTTGCGTTGCCCTGCATCACGCCGAACAGAACCAGGTCTATGAGACCGCCCGAGAAGGTCATGCCGACACCGACGTTCAGGATGTGCATCAGCATAAAGGACAGGCCAGCCAGCACGCAGTGGACTGCGTACATCGGGAGTGCGATGAAGATAAAGGTGAATTCCAGCGGCTCGGTGATACCGGTCAGGAAGGCGGTCAGAGCAGCCGACAGGAGCAGACCGCCTACGGCCTTCTTCTTTTCCGGCTTTGCGCACTGGTACATTGCCAGAGCTGCACCGGGCAGACCGAACATCATGAAGGGGAACTTACCGGCCATGAAACGGGTCGCCTCGACCGAGAAGACGGTGGTGGACTTGGAGGCCAGCTCTGCGAAGAAGATGTTCTGAGCACCGGTGACAGTCCCACCGTCGATGATGGCCGTGCCGCCGACCGCCGTCTGCCAGAACGGCATATAGAAGACGTGGTGCAGGCCGAAGGGGATGAGAGAACGCTCCAGCAGGCCGTACAGGAAGGTGCCTGCGTAGCCGGAAGCCAAAACCAGACTACCCAGTGCGGCGATACCCGTCTGGACGACCGGCCAGATATAGAACATCGCAATGCCGACGATGAGGTAGGTGATGGAGCTGACGATAGGAACGAACCGGGTGCCGCCGAAGAACGCCAGCACCTGCGGAAGCTCGATCTTATAGAACTTGTTGTGGAGTGCGGCAACACCCAGACCGACGATGATGCCGCCGAAAACGCCCATCTGCAAGGTGGTGATGCCCAGCATCTCAGTAGTGGAGTTGGCAGGCATAGCGTCGACACCGCCAGCTGCGTTGATCATGGCCTGGATGGCGGTGTTCATGATGATATAGGCCACAGCACCCGACAGAGCGGCGACCTCTTTTTCCTTGCGTGCCATGCCGATGGCGACACCCATCGCAAACAGCAGGGGCAGATTGTTGAAGACCGCACTGCCGGTCTGGCTCATGACGTCCAGAATGGTATAAATAATGGTGCCTTGATGGATGAAGCTGTCCAGCCCGTAGGCCGCCAGCATGGTCTCATTGGTGAACGAACTGCCGATACCCAGCAGCAGGCCGGCAACGGGCAGAAGCGCAATGGGCAGCATAAAACTGCGTCCGACACGCTGCAGCACGCCGAAGATCTTGTCCTTCATAATTTCTCCTATTCTTTCCTTTAAGGATGCTCGAAAATTTATCCAGACACGCCAGCCAGCTGTTACCAGCGTGAACGAACCTTATTTGCTCAGGTTGATCCGCTTCCGGGTCGATGTGCTGACCGGGCTTCATCCCGAAGCCGAGGCCCCTGCCGATGACAATCAGTTCCGTTCCCGTCGGGTCGATGATGCGCAGGATGTTATTATTGATCGCTTTCTTGACGGTATACTGCATCTTTTCGTTCCTCCAAACCAATGCAAGGCAAAAAATGGCAATAAAAAAAGACCACACTCACCACAACAAACAACACCGAAGGTTTTGAAACACTTCCGGCTTTTGCTGTACAGAGTTGGTCTAGCCCGCCAAACGGTAACAATCCAACGACGCTGCTCACGTACATGTAAAAACTTATCACAGGAAATGCAAAATTTCCAGCAATAAAATACCACATTTCCGGCATGGCGTCAAGACCGTTTTGAAGGATTTTTTGTCTCATGGTCAATTTCCAACATGTTGTCCAAATTCAGTTGAAACTTTTTGAACACCCGGCTTTTTAAAAAGAAGCCGTTTCACTTTTCTTTCGGAAGTCAGTCTGTCCGTTTCCCGCGCACAGTCTTTTGAAAAGAAAAGCAACCCACCCCAAAAGCTAATTTTTTAAGAAGTAAGCTCCCGCATACAGTTTCGCATCAGCGGTTCTTTGCGTTTGACTTCTTTTCTTCTCAGTGCTAGAATACCCAAGGTTCAACGTCTGCGCCCATGTGTGGATGGGAGGAGAACACAGACGTTCCGTAAAATACAGAAAAAGGAACATAGAACCGTTCACTGTGTTACCTTAGGAGGAAAAGATTTCATGAGCATCAATTTTGAATCTCACAAGCTTGACCGCCGCTCTTTCCTGAAGGGTGCGGGCGTCGTCGGTGCAGCCGGTCTGCTGGCTGCCTGCGGCGGCAATCAGAACAGCTCCACCACTGCAAGCTCCGCAGCTTCCGGCTCCGCTGCTGCTCCCAACTCCACCGGTGCCACCCCGCTGACCGAGTACATCAGCTGGGAAAGTGCCAACCGTGAGATCGAGAACTGGAACATGCTGTACACCCAGCAGGCTTCCGACGCGAACGTCATCACCAACCTGTGGGACGGTCTGCTGAGCTTCGACTGCTACGGCAAGGTCGTTCCGGCGATTGCTTCCAGCTGGGAGACCAACGAGGATTCCACCGTCTGGACCTTCCACCTGCGCGACGATGTTGATTGGGTCGATGTCAATGGTGAGGTCAAGGGTCACATCACCAGCAAGGATTTTCTGGTCGGCTTCGAGTGGGTCATGAACGCCTACAAGAACGAGGCAAGCAACACCTCCATGCCCAACGACAATGTCGTGGGTGCTGCTGAGTATTACGCACACACCAAGGATCTGGGCGACGCTGCCGCCGATCTGACCTATGAGGATATGCTGAGCTTCGGCATCGGCGTGGAAGCACCGGATGACTACACGCTGGTCTTCACCTGCCCCAATCCCTGCCCCTATTTTGATACCGTTGCAGCTTATAACAGCTTCTATCCCGCATCGGAGGATCTGATCAATGAGCTGGGCATCGAGGGCTTCCGTGCCTGCGACAACAGCACCATGTGGTACTGCGGTCCGTACCTCATCGAGGAGTATATTCAGGGCAATACCAAGAGCTACATTCCCAACCCCAACTACTATGATGCAGCCAATGTCAGCCGCTTCGAGCGTCTGACCATCACCATCATCTCTGACAGC
>CAVEGP010000074.1:0-11360 GCA_963615155.1 Bacteroides uniformis
GCTCGACGCTGCCGGTAAAGACGTGGGGCAGCTCGCCAGCCTTGCCAGCCTTCGCGGCGGCAACAGCCATCTGAGCGGCCTTCTCACTGCCTTCATTCTTCAGCGCACTGATCTCAACTGCCTGACAGCCCAGCTCTGCGCTCAGCTTCTTCAGGTCGATCTTGTCGCCATTTTTGCGAACCAGATCGATCATGTTGACCGCCATGACAACGGGGATGCCCAGCTCGATGAGCTGAGTGGTCAGATACAGGTTGCGCTCAATGTTCGTGCCATCAATGATATTCAGGATGGCGTCAGGCTTCTCGCTCACCAGATAGCTGCGGGCAACAACCTCTTCCAGCGTGTACGGAGACAGGGAGTAAATGCCGGGCAGGTCCTGAATGATGATGTCACTTGCGCCCTTGAGCTTACCTTCCTTTTTCTCGACAGTAACGCCGGGCCAGTTGCCGACATACTGGTTGGAGCCGGTCAGTGCATTGAACAGGGTCGTTTTACCGCAGTTCGGGTTGCCGGCCAGTGCAATTTTAATACTCATTGCGTGTCCTTTCCTCTCTTTGGAATCAAACCACTTCGATCATTTCAGCGTCAGCCTTGCGCACGCTCAGCTCGTAGTTGCGCACGGTCAGCTCCATCGGGTCGCCCAAAGGCGCGACCTTGCGGACATAGATCTGAACACCCTTGGTGATGCCCATATCCATGATGCGGCGTTTGACCGGACCCTCGCCGTGCAGACGGGCGACGGTAGCGGTCTCGCCAACCTTGACGTCTTTCAGAGTCTTCATTGAAAATCCTCCTCTACTTGTCTTTTACTATCGGACCTGGTCTACGGTTCTCCGACCAGCCCTCAAACAGCGTTTCCGCTGTTCAGCCAATTTCAGGCGATCATAATGCGGTTTGCCATGGTTTTGTCCAGTGCGATGCGGCTCTCCTTGACCTGCAAGATCAGGTTGCCGGAGATCTCGTTGACGACAGTGACCTCACTGCCAACGACAAAACCAAGCTCCGCCAAATGCTGACGGACTTCATCCTTGCCGGTGATCTTACCGATCGTGACGGTCTCGCCCGTCTTTGCCATTGTTAAGGGCATCATAGTACCATTCAACTCCCTGCATTTGATGTCTGTGTAGTACCCTGAACAGTTAGTCAGTGGCAACTATCAGCGTAGATAGTTTATACTCACTAACCGCGATTGTCAATAGTTTTTTCATATTTAAAAGTTGGTTTAGAGAAACAAACAGAAAGTTGCGACCGATCCCAGACCAAAACTGGACAGTTTTACCAAACAAACTAAAGAGATCGAAGAGGAAGAACTTGGATTTTGAGGAAAAACAAGGCGTAGAATGACACAGCCGCCTGATGCAGTGGTCATTCTACATCAGGCGGCCGCGTGTCAAAAGGAGGATTTCTCCCCACCGGACATGGAGGTGTCCGGTGGGTGCCAGGATAAAAAGAGAGTATTTGAAGAGAATGTCGGAAGTTAGGCCGCCACAGCAAGGCGGGAAATCGGTGTGCCGCTATGGAACAAACGGAGATAAACAGCGGTACACTTATTTAATTGGGCAAAGTACCGACGGGCTGCTTCGGGGTCGCCATAGGCTTTCCAGCAGCCGCAGCAGGTAAAATTACGTCCTTGGTTCTGGATGAAGCCCACCACATCGGTGAGAGGATAGCCCAGAAAAACGCCGATCTCATGCGGGAACTCTGCCGCACAACAGAGACGCCGTGAAAGCTGACGGATCAGTTTGCTGTAATCATCGGGAGAAGTCGGGAGGGTGTAACCCTCCTGCGCAAGAAAACTCCGAACAGAGTTGTCTGCAAGAACCTGACGCAGACGGGATTCCCGATAGACATAAACCAGATAACGATGCGTGCGGGTACAGCCCTTGAGCACCTCGACACGCAGACCTTTTTCAGAAAGCTGAGTGTTCCAGTTACGCACACGCTTTGCGAGGTCAGAGCTGTCGCTTGTCTCATAACGGAAAAGTCCGGCGGGTTTCAGTCCGGCAAGTACCGGAGAGCATTGTTCAATCATGACGGTTTCAAAATTGCGCTCCATCTCGGATGCCTCCGTTGCGTCTGGTTTGAGAATGCCGATAAAAAAGTATTCCCGGGGATATCTTTAATATGTAAGAGAGCTGATTGAAATGTGAAAAACACTTAGTTAGAAAAAACTAACCTAAGGCGTTAAAATCAAGCGGCGCACAGCCCACTCCGGAGCTTCTGCCGCTGATTGGTTAGCTGTCTCTAACGTGACTGTATCTTATCACAGCTTTGGGAAGTTGTCAACTGTTTTTTGAAAAAAGTTGGAGGTTGAAAGAATTGCAATTTGAGAGCTGATAAAGTATACTTAGTTCACATAGGAGGGATTACAATGCTTTTTGAATCATTTGAAACTGTCCGTCTGCACATGCGGCCGATGGAGGCCAAAGATGCAGGTTTTGCGCTTTGCATCTGGGGCGACCCGGTGACCGGCAAATACCTCAGCGACCCACCGCTGGATGAGATCGAAGACCTGAACGCTTACATGGAGCTGCTCCGTCATCTGAGTGACAGCGAGGACTGCTACTATATAATTGCTGAAGACAAAGTGACCGGTCAGCCGGTCGGAACCTGTTGTGCGGTCGTTGAAGAGAACGGAAGCCACTGGGATATCGGTTACTGCATCCATCCGACCTGCTGGCGGAAAGGCTATGCGAAAGAGATGGTCGGCGCACTGGTCGAGTTTGGCAGAAAGAGCGGCGTAAAGAAATTTACTGCCGATGTTGCGGCGGAAAACGCAGGCTCCTGCGGCGTGATGCACGCACTGGGCTTTACCGGTACTGAAAATGGAATCTTCCGCCGTGGAGAGAATGGACAGGAGTTTGTGAATCTGACGTTCCGGAAAGAGATTGATAGATAACCTTCAGGTGCAGACAGTGAGGGAGCTTTTCACGCAAATGAAGTCCGGAACCCGCGGTTCCGCCCCTTCACCTTGCGGTGTGGGGCCCCACTTCCCCGGACATTTGCTTAGAAAACTCCCTCACCGTCCAACGCGGCGGCTCCCTCATTGCCAGCAATGCCGTTTCCGAAACACTCGCAGATGTACTTTTCCTCTTGTAAAATCCCCCGAAAGAGGGTATGATAGAGAAAAAAGCAAAGGAGCATTTACTTATGCGTGCTTACGAGCGACTGTTAAAATATGCACGGGTGTATACCACATCCGACCCCAATTCCGGCACCCATCCTTCGGCAGAACGAGAGTTCGACTTGGCTCATATTCTGGTCGAGGATATGAAGGCTATCGGCATCGAGAACGCTTTTGTGGACGAGCACTGCTACGTCTACGGCACTGTTCCGGCCACGCCCGGCTGTGAGGATAAGCCCGCACTGGGTCTGATCGCCCACATGGATACTGCACCGGACGCCAGCGGCGAGAACGTCAACCCCATCCTCCACGAGAATTATGACGGACACGATGTGACCCTGCCCGCTACCGGAATGGTGATGAAAACTTCCACCTTCCCGTTCCTCGAGAAACTGAAGGGCGAGACCCTCATCACCACCGACGGCACCACGCTGCTGGGCGCAGACGACAAGGCAGGCGTGTCGGAGATTTTGACCGCCGTTGAGACGCTGCAGGCGGAGGGACGTCCGCACGGTAAGCTCTGCATCGCCTTCACACCGGACGAAGAGATCGGCGAGGGAGCTTCCTTGTTCGATATCGAGGGCTTTGGCGCGGACTTTGCCTATACGGTTGATGGCGGCGATGTGGGCGGCATCGAGTACGAGAACTTCAACGCCGCTTCCGCAACTGTGACGATTCACGGCTTCTCTGTCCACCCCGGCAGCGCAAAGGATGCGATGATCAACGCCTCTAATGTGGCAATGGAATTCCACATGGCTCTGCCTGTCATGGCACGTCCGGAGACGACCGAAGGTCGTCAGGGATTTTATCACCTTTGCCAGATGTACGGCGACGTCACGGAAGCCAAGCTGGGCTACATCCTGCGTGACCATGATATCAGCAAGCTCCAGTATAAGAAGGATAATTTGCGGCATATAGCGGATTACCTGAACGGTAAGTACGGCGCGGGCACGGTCGAGGTCGAAATTAAGGACAGCTATCGCAACATGATCGAGAAGATCAAGCCTCATTTCCACCTCGTCGAGACCGCACGCAAAGCCATTGAGATGGCAGGTCTTGAGCCGGAGGAGGTGCCTGTCCGCGGCGGTACGGATGGTGCGGTTCTGAGCTGGAAGGGCTTGCCCTGTCCGAATCTTGGCACGGGCGGTTTTAATTTCCACGGCGTCTGTGAGTGTACTACCGTCGAGCGGATGGACAAAGCCGCGGATGTTCTGCTGAATATCATCAGTCTGTACTCTAAATAAGAAAAGCGCAACAAAAGGGGAGACTCCGCATGGAGCCTCCCCTTTGTGCATCTTGAATTAACCGACGTTGATCTGTCCGACCGGCAGAATTTTGCGCTTGTTGTCATCAGGCTTGACCGTCAGACTGATCGCCAGGGCGACCGGACCGACACGCCCCATGAACATCACGACCATGTAGAGCAGCTTTGCGGCATTGTTCAGCCGCGCAGTGATGCCTACAGATAAGCCGACCGTACCGAATGCGGAACAGGATTCGAAAATGGCGTCTACGACCGAAACAGCGTCGGATGTATTGTAGTAAACGACAACAGCTGAACCGAGAACAGCCACTGCACCCAATACAATGATCGTAAGAGCGCGATAAATGGTCTTGGATTCAATGTGATGGTCGGCAATCACACAATCGTCACGCCCCTGCGCCACACTGCGGATCGTCAGGATGATGACGGCAAAAGTCGTTACCTTCACGCCGCCGCCCGTCGAACCGGGAGCAGCACCGATGAATTGCAGAAGGCTCATCAGCAGCTTGGTGATCGGACCACAGGAAGCGAGGTCTACTGTGTTCATACCTGCGGTACGGGTCGAGACGGAATGGAAGAGGGAAGCCATTATTTTTCCCGAGATGGATAACTCGCCCAGCGTAGCAGGGTTGTGCCACTCCATCAGACCAAACAGAGCCGCACCGCCGACCCAAAGGATCACGGAGAATGCCAGCACGACCTGCGCATTCAGAGAGAGCCGCCGCTTTTTGTGGTATTCGCCCAGTTCAACCCAGACCATGAAGCCCAGACCGCCCGCCATGATCATAAACATGATGACTGCCTGCACATAATAATTGTTGACATAGGGGACAAGAGAAGAATATTCGCCAAACCGCCCGAACAGGTCGAAGCCTGCGTTGCAGAAGGCGGAAATCGCCGTAAATACGCTGACCCAGATGCCCTCTACGCCGAACTGAGGGACAAAGGCGAACATCAGGAGTGTTATCCCGATGATCTCGAACAATGCCGCCAGCGAAATGACGATCGTCAGAACCTCTGTGGCCTGCGCCAAGCCGTTTGCCGAGACGCTTTCGCCCAGAAGCCGGAGGTCACGAAACCCCATCCGCCGCCGAGCTGCCAGTGCGAAAAAGCTAGTGAGCGTGACAAGCCCCAGACCGCCGACCTGAATCAGAAGAAGAAGGACGACCTGTCCGAATCCGGAGAATTGTGTCCAGGTGTCCCGGACGATGAGTCCCGTCACACAGGTCGCACTGGTCGCGGTGAACATGGCGTCAATAACGCCAAGCCGCTCGCTTCGGCTGGAAATAGGTAGGGTCAGCAGCAGCGTGCCAATGGCGATCAGGAGCAGAAAGCTTCCGCAGATCATCTGAGTTGCACTGCTTCCAGCCAGCCATCCACCCTTGCGCCTGAGGGAGACAGAACGTTTGTTTTTTGATTTTGGCATGGAACCCTCTTTTCTGGTCGAGAAATCTGAACCACGACCTTGATTTTTATCCTCAAAAGAGGTATTATAATAATTGTTGTGTGTGTCGTCAACGAGTCCGTGCTTTTTGTATCATGGGCTCGGAAATTCTTGGTGGCAATGAAATCAGTGAAATCAGTATAACACGGGAATGGTCGCAATGCAATCACTCGCTCCATGAGGAACAGGAGATTGCGCATAGATTTTTAGCGTGTTTAAGATTGAAACATAACGATATTTGTATCTGTCTCTATACCTCAGCTGGATAGAGGGTTCGCCTCCTAAGCGAAACGCCCCCGGTTCGAATCCGGGTAGGGACGTCCTTTTAAGAAAATGCGAAGGTCATTTTTCCATGTGAAAGACGATCTTCGCATTTTTCATTTTGAACCTATCACCAAAATTAGCCAGCTAATGCCATTAGCAGAATTTTCGGTTCCAGCTAATAAAATCAGGCTTCCAGCTAATGAAGCCCTATAAAGCACCTTTTGAACTCTGTTTTCTGGCTCTCTGCTAAAATTGGTAGCCGCTCTCCTGTAAATCCATGTAAATACAAGATAATCTGTGTAAATCTGTTTTCCACATTCCTGCCAGAAATCGTGAAAAACACTTTTCTCCATACATAGCGCGTTCACTCGCTGTTCTTCCTGAACAGAAAGATGAACGCGCTTTTTCTGTTTTCGGGCTGAACTTCCCGAATCATCAAAGGAGGGTTTACCGATGAAAAAAGTTCCGACCGTCACGATTGACGGTATCCGCTACCATGCTTCCCGTCCGGCAGATTGCCGCGACTGCTTCTTCTGGAAAAATCGAAAAAAGGGCTGCGTTCTCGGCAAAGAGAACTGCTACTACCTGATTGAGCCGCCCAAGTGCCCCAGCAAGTGCGAAGGATGCCCCTATAAGCGGGCAAAGCCCTGTGTGCTGGTTCCCTGTTACAAAGACCTGATGGCACCGCTGGAGAAACGAGGTGATGCCAAATGAGCCACAAACGAAACGAAGCCCTGCGCCATGTCCAGCACTCCATGCACCATGTGATCGCTGCTGGCGAAGGTTATTCAAAAATATCAGAAAGAGTAAGCAACTGTACTTCTCCACGCTCCTGTGCCTGAAGCAGACCGTCCGTGAAGCCACCTTTCGAGAAAATGTAATAGTGGTAGCTTGCTCCTTTTCCAAAGACTGCTGCGTATTCCCGAATCAGTTCCAGTTCATCCAAACCGATTTTTTCATTGCGGTATTTGCAGGAGCCGATGATATAGCTGTTGCCCTCAACCGGCGTTCCGACAATATCAATCTGGATCTGTTTTTTCTTTTTGGGGTCGGTTCCCCACCACTGCCCGATCTCAGGTTACAATACAGCCATAGCTTCGGCAAGCGTTCGAAGCAGCCCTCAAGCTATCCCGCCCCTTGAAAATTGAACACGCATTCTTCAGTCACGTTCCTGTGATGATGAGCCACGTCCGTAACAAATGCGATGATCTCCCACTGAGGGAATGAGCGGTAGGGTGACGGTACTGCCCGCTATGGTTTTGTTCCGCATAACCCTGAGTAGAAATCCGTTTTTCTGTAAATACAAGATAACTCAAATCGACAGCACAACAAAAAATGAGACAGGCAATCCCTTTTCGGGGAAACCCATCTCATTTTTTGTTTCGGGCTGCTTTGCAACAGCCGCCTCATAAATGCACTATAAAATCAGACGCTCTCAGACATTGAACCAGTCCGCATAGCCCATCTTGATCAGGTTGTCGCGGCTGATCTTCAGGCTTTCAAACGGGTCTCTGCCGTAGCAGTCGTCCTGCTCGATCAGGAAATACTCGCTGCCGCCGGCCAAACCGGCTTTGATGCAGGCGTCCATGTCAAGATTTCCTTCGCCGACCTCCGCAAACTGGACGACATTCGTGAAGTTGCTCATGAATTTCATCATGCCTTCCTTGCTGCTGAAGTCAATGCCGCCTTCCGGAATGGGCATTTCGCCAATGCGGTAATCCTTAAGATGCAGCAAACGGATGCGCCCTGCGTAAGAGCGGATGAACTTGACTGGATCCATGCCGCCGCGGTGGATCCAATGCGTGTCCAGCTCAAAGCCCATGTCCGGAGCTGTATCGCGGATGATGTCGATCAGCAGCTTGCCGTCATACCGTGTAAACTCGACATGGTGCTGATGATAGTACAGGTCAATGCCGTCCTCCTTGAGCTTAAGGGCGTACTCATTCGCCTGCTTTGCGAAGTCCACGGCTTTCTGATAGCTTCCCATGCAGGTCATGGGAAGCATCCCGATGCGCAGCATATTGCAGTCCAGCTTGCGGCAGTCCTCAACGATTTTTTTGTAATCGTCAGGATCGCACAGATACTCTCCGGGCATCCCGGGAAGCATCGGGCTGACCGAAGCCGTGCAGGAGGAGACCTTCATTCCAAGCTCATCAATAGACTTGCGGAAACCGGCAATATTCTCAGCCGTCATCGGGACCTGAGAAATCTCGATGCAGTGATAGCCCAGCTCGGTCAGCTTCGCCATGCTTTCATATGCGTCAAAATGAGGCATCTTTGCGGGGGCAATGGTGCTCATCTGAACACCGATCAAACCTTTGTTTGCCATTTTACAGCTCTCCTTTATATTTTATAAATCGTTTTACGGTGTCACGGTGCAGCCTTTCCGGCTGCTTTCAAGGATCGCGTCAATCAGCCGGATGCTCATCTCCGCATCCTTTACATGGATATAATCGTTTGTGTCATTTTCCAAGGCACGGTAAAATTCCGCGATCAGTGTGCGGTGCGACGCGCCAAAGTAGAACTTTGCCCCGGGCATCTTTTCGTTTTCACAGATCTTGTTATAAGTACCATCGGGGTCGATCCGGAACAGTGCGTCGTTTTCGATCAGGAACGAAGCTTTTTCACAGGCAATTTTGATCTGCACGCTTTCGTTGGTGTAATTGCAGTTGGTCGCCATGAACATTCCCTGCGCACCGCTCGCAAATTCCAGCCGAGCCGAAACGGTGTCTTCGACTTCGATCCCAAAATTAGCCAGTTGGCTTACCGCACCATGAACGGATCGGATTGCGCCGCACAAGTAATACAGCAGATCCAGCGTATGGACGCTTTGGTTGATCATGCAGCCACCGCCCGCTGTTTCCAGTCTGCCACGCCATGGCTGTGCATCGTAATATGCCTTGGTTCGATTCCAGAGCACCACACCTCTGCATCCGAGCACCTTACCGTAGACACCGCTGTCCAGAAGCTTTTTCAGCTCAACGGTCGTGCGGTTCAGTCGATTCTGCAGGCAGATACAGATCCGGCGTTCCGGATGGGCAGCCTCAAATGCTGCAAATTCCTGCCCCTGTCTGCGATTCAAGCCTACCGGCTTTTCGCAAAACACATTCACTCCATGCTCTGCAAAATATTCGCTTACCGGAACATGGAGATAATGTGGAAGGCAGATATGCGCGACATCCGGTCTCTGCTGCTTCAGCAACTCCTGATAATCCGTATAAAACGGTACCTCCCGTGCTTCTGGCGGCAGCTTTTCTCTCACAGAGGGATCAATATCACACACTGCGCACAACGAGATCTCCGGATTTGACAGGATCGCCGCCAGATGAACCGGAAAGATCGTTCCACAGCCAATAATCGCAGCTCTTTTCATAAAACGCAGGGCTTCCCTTCTCTTCGTTTTTCGGATCAGTCACGCAGCGGGAACTTGCCCTCTGCGGCGATCAGTTTGTTCAGCTCTTCCGCATACTCCTCCGGGTCGCAGGGGTTTGCCACCTCACGTCCCGTCCATGCCGAAAGCTGGCTGCTGTTGGCAAGGTTGACGCCATTGATGCCATCCTCGCCCGGGGCAAGCAGCGGGCTGCCGGTCAGCACGTGCAGGGCGAAGTTTTCCATCACGGTGACATGCTGGACACCCCAGCCGTCCGTGTTTTCAAATGTCTCGGTCGTGAACAGCTTCGAGCCGCCACTGTTACCCATCGTAAGCGCAGCAACCTCCATCATGCTCATGTTGGCGTTGAGGTAATCCTCAGTGCAGGGCTTGCCTTCTTTATCCACATAGCGGTAAACCGTTGCGACCTTGCTGTTTTCCACAACGATCTTGCCACCGTCCAGATCGATCTCCAGCAGATCCGTACCATTGGCGTCGTGGGTGCAGGTGGTGAAGGTTCCGGGGGCACCGTTGACAAACTCCACCAGCATGGTGACATCGTTTTCTACTGCGATATCACGGTGGCAGCCATTGATGTTTTTGGAGAATACCTTTACCGGAATTCCGCACATCCACTGCCACAGATCCAACTGATGTGGTGCCTGATTGACCAGCACGCCGCCGCCTTCGCCGCCCCACGTCGCGCGCCATGCGCTCTGCTGATAGTAGCTGTCCGGACGCCACCAGCTATTGATCGTCCACTGGCTGCGGCGGATCTCGCCCAGCTCACCGCTGCTGATCAGCTCCTTGACCTTCTGGTACAGCTTGTTTGTGCGCTGGTTGAACATGATGCCGAAGGAGACCTCCGGATGCGCCTTGGCGCAATCGATCATCTTGCGCACATCCTTGCTGCGTACACCAGCCGGTTTTTCGCACAGGACATTCATCCCATGCTCCATCGCATAGATCGCGATCTCATGGTGCAGGTAATGCGGCACGGTGGTGATCACAGCATCGACTGTGCCGCTGGCGATCATTTCCTTCCAATCCTTGAAGAAGGGGACATCCGGATACGTCTCTCTGCACATCTTTTCCTTTTTGGGGTCAATATCGCACAAAGCACCCAGCGCACAGTGCGGCGGGCACGGCGCAACCGCAACTCCGGGGAAGGGGGAAGGCCCATTCGTCAGGAAACGGGCATAAGCTGAGCCTTGCGCGCCAATGCCGATCAGACCATAACGGATCTTCTCATTCGTCTTTTCCATTTTTCATTCTCCTTTTTGATTTATCTTCTGTTGATCAATAAAAAAGCGTTTTATCGTTATATTGAAAATCACGATCTTTTATATCTGATTCAAAATATCCAGTAAGGCGTGATACTGAGCGGTATAGCCTTCCTCTCCTGTGCTGAATTTGTTCTTTTTGATGATATCCTTTGCGTCGCTGGTCTCAAGGCTTTGCAGACTGTCAAACAGCACAAGATGCGGCTCCAGAGTCAAAAAGCCGGTATAACCCTCGTCTACGATCGCCTGCTTCAGCAGGGATGCGATCTTTCCCTCGCCCGTGCCGCAAAGCACATTTTCCTTATCACTGGAAACGGCATCCTTGATGTGGATATAGACGATGTACTTGCGAAGCAGATCCCAGCATTTCTGCGGATCCTCTCCGCATTGCACAAAATTGGCAAAGTCAAACGCCGACTTGAAGCAGGGGCTTTCCAGAGACTGCATCAGGTCAAGGCAGCGGGAACCGATATCGCCATAGATATCCTTTTCATTCTCGTGCATCAGGATCACGCCGTGCTTTTCGGCGATGGCGATAAACTTTTTCAGCTTTCTCAATACCGCAGGGGCTTTCCAGAGACTGCATCAGGTCAAGGCAGCGGGAACCGATA
>CAVEGP010000075.1:0-11143 GCA_963615155.1 Bacteroides uniformis
CGACGACCCCCAGCGTGACAGGCTGGTGCTCTAACCAACTGAGCTACCGGGCCATGGTCGCTCAAGTTCATCGTCTCGACGGATGACCGCCGGAACGCACTCTATTATATAAGAAAATATCGCCATTGTCAAGCATGAATTTCAAGAAAATGCGAAAAATCTCACTTTGAGGTGCTTTCTGGACACAAAAAAGCCTCCCGACCGAAGGTCGGGAGGCAAAACTCCGAACAATATGAAAGAAAATGAGGTTTAAGCGAGATCTTCACCGTTGGTGGCGATGACCTTCTTGTACCAATAGAAGCTGTCCTTGCGCTCACGGCTCAGATCACCCGTGCCGTCATCAAACTTGTTGACGTAGATGAAGCCGTAACGCTTTGCCATCTCACCCGTGGAGGCGGAAACGAGGTCAATGCAGCCCCAGGGGGTGTAGCCCATCAGGTCAACGCCGTCCTTGACTGCCTCAGCCATCTGCTCGATGTGCTGGCGCAGGTAATCAATGCGGTAGCTGTCGTGGACCTTGCCGTCCTCGCTCTTGACATCGTATGCGCCCAGACCGTTTTCGACGACCATCAGAGGGATGTGGTAGCGGTCGTACAGCTCGTTCAGGGTGTAGCGCAGACCGATCGGGTCGATCTGCCAGCCCCAGTCGGAAGCCTTCAGATAGGGGTTCTTCTTGCCGGCGACGATGTTACCGCCCACGTCCTCAGCATCCTTGTGGGTGGTGATACAGTTGGACATGTAGTAGCTGAAGGTGTAGAAATCGACCGTGCCAGCTTTCAGGATGGCAGCATCCTCCGGCTCCTGCTTGATGGTAATGCCGTTCTCGGCAAAGTAACGCTTCATGTAGTAGGGATATTCGCCGCGGACGTGCATATCAGAGCAGAACCAGTTGGTGATCTGCATCTTCTGCTGGTTGGCAACAACGTCAGCCGGATCACAGGTCATGGGATAGCTGGTAATGAAGCAGATCATGCAGCCCATCTTGAACTGGGGATAGTTGTCATGGGCGTACTTGACCGCCTTTGCGCTGGCGACGAACTGATGATGCAATGCCTGAAAACGCTCCTGCTTGGTGTCGGGGACTTCCGTGACAGGACCTTCATAGCCCTTGACCGTGCCCGTCCCGAGGACTGCGCCCATCGGCATGGTGCCGCAGTTGATCTCGTTGAAGGTCAGCCAGTATTTGACTTTATCCTTGTAACGCTCGAAGATCACCTTGCAGTAGTTCATGTAGAACTCGATCAGCTCACGGGACTCCCAGCCATTGTACTTCTCGACCAGAGCATAGGGCAGTTCATAGTGGCTGATGGTGACGAGCGGCTCAATGCCGTGTTTCTTGCAGCAGTCGAACACACGGTCGTAGAACTCAAGACCCTTCTCGTTCGGCTCGGTCTCCATGCCGGTGGGGAAGATGCGCGTCCAGTTGATGGAGGTGCGGAAGGTCTTGAAGCCCATCTCCGCGAAGAGGGCAATGTCCTCTTCATAGTGGTGATAGAAATCAATGGCTTCATGGCTGGGGTACAGACGATCGGAATGGATGGAGGTCGTGATCCATTTCGGCGTGGTGTGCGAGCCGTTGGTGCACATATCGGGAACGCTCGGACCTTTGCCGTCCACATCCCATGCGCCCTCGAACTGGTTGGCTGCACAGGCACCGCCCCACAGAAAATCATCACGGAAAACGCTCATAGTCTTTTCTCCTTCAATTACTCTTCTTATCAAAAGGAATGCTTCAGGGAATCTTACTTCTTGCTCTTGGCAGGCTCGTCAGAATAGGTCAGATAAACGAGGACGAATGCGATGACAACAGCAAGCAGAGAAACAACGATGGAAACGATCATGCCGGAGATATCATTGGAGATCGTGTTGATGTATGCGGTGTAACCAAAGATACCCGTGCCGGCCTGCGTATAAGAAGTGACATGGAATGCCATCAGGATCGCGCCGGTGATCGCGCCGGTGATGCAGGTGATGATGAAGGGCTTCTTCTTGGGCAGGGTCAAGCCGTAGATCGCGGGTTCGGTAACGCCTGCGATACCGGAGATCAGGGCAGGGATGCACAGGCTCTTGGTCTTGGCGTTCTTGGTCTTGAAATAAATTGCGAGGACAGCACCGCACTGTGCGAAGGTGCAGCCGAAGAAGCCGGTCAGGAAGGTGGAGCAGCCATTGGTCGCCATATCGTTCAGCATCAGAGGAATCAATGCCCAGTGCAGACCGAACATGACGAGGACCTGCCACAGAGCACCCACGGCAGCACCCAGCAGGATGCCGCTGAAGCTTGCGATCGCATTGAAGAAGATGCCAAGAGCGTCACTCAGCAGAGAAGCGATCGGTCCGATGACCCACAGGGTCAGGCAGAAGGTGACACCGCAGGTGATGAGAGGAACGAAGAACAGCTTGCAGGAGTCGGGGATGAACTTCTTGTATTTCTTCTCAAACCATGCGGCAAAGGCGACAGCGCAGATGATGGGGATGACGCTGGAGCTGTAGTTGCCGGAAGAGGGCAGAATGACAGGGATACCAAAGATGTTGGAGATGTCCATTGCGGAAGCATCCAGCATGTACGGATACAGCAGACCTGCGCCGATGACCATGCCTTCCAATTCGGGCAGACCGAACTTCTTGGAAGCGGTGTATGCTAGCAGGATGGGCATGAAGTAGAAGAAGCTGTCGCCCAGAGAATACAGGACGTTGTAAGTGCCGCTGGTGTTGCTTAGCACGCCGATGGCAACAAACAGAGCAAGAATGCCCTTGATGATACCGGTGGCAGCCAGAACACCCAGACAGGGAGTAAACACGCTGGTGACGATGCTGACGAACGCATTGAAGATGTTCATCTTTTCCTTCGGTGCGTCGCCGTTATTGACTGCGTTTCCGCCCTCATCGACTGCGCCGCCCGGCTGAATGTGACCGACAGAGCAGACTGCGTCGTAAACATCCGCGACCTGCTGACCGATGACGACCATGTATTGACCGCCGGACTGGATGACGGTCACAACGCCGTCCGTTTCCTTCAGGATATCGGTGTTAGCCTTGCTTTCGTCCTTCAGCTTGAAGCGAAGGCGGGTCATGCAGTGGGTCAGAGAGACAATGTTTTCCTTGCCACCAACATTTTGAATGATGATACGCGCAAGACCGTCGTATTTACTTGCCATAAGACAATTCTCCTTCTTGTATTCCTCGTATGCCCGATCAGTCATCTCAAGGCGCAATCGCCCGTTGTGCAGACTGACGGACGCCGCAAACGGCAGAGCCGTCAGTGCCGCAATGTCCGCAAGGCTTTCGTCCTTGAGGGTGAGGGAAATGCGGGTTCCACGCCGGACAGCGGAGACGACATTCGTCTCCCCGCCAACCAGCGGAAGGACCTGCTGCAATTCCTGTCCCTGCATGAAACCGCACTCCTTCCCTGTGCCGACCTGCAATCGAGGTTTTCATTTTTTCCTTCATATCGAGCGTTTATATAACACACCATCCTCGCGCGCCGGACGGCGGATATACCGAAAATAAAAATACCCAAAACACAACTGACCCGTATCCAGCCGGTTGGCCGTCGAGTTTTTTTGGTGTTTTGGGTAACGCCCCGCAAGCAGAGTGCGGGTAACGATCCGTAAATCGGGTTATTCTTTTGTGGTATGTTCTGCACAGACACGATGAATGTGCATGATGAGATAGAGCTGCTCTTCCTTGCTGCAGGACCAGCCATAGGTCTTTTTCAAAAAATCGTTGATCTTCTGGACGCAGGCGTAAATTTCAGGATATTCGCAGCAGATGGCACGGAACATGCTGTCCGTTCCGTTGTCGTCATTCAGGGTCTGGTCGTGCATCATCCGCTGTACCAGATAGCGCATGTGCATGGCAAACCGGGAAAAGCTGAAGCTGTCCTTGTTAAGCTTGATCCCGAGGATCATTTCCACCAAGTTGGAAATTTCGGAGATGACCTTTGCGGTCAGGATGGTGGAGTGCATATCACCGACCTCGGTTTCGGCGGTGATGAAATGCAGGGCGATGCTGGTCGCTTCCTCGTCGGGAAGGTCGACGTTCAGCCGTTCGCGAAGCATGTGAAGGGCTTCTTTTGCAATGCTGTATTCCTGCGGATACAGATGCCGGATATCATAAGCAAGCGGCGTTTGGAGAACGATGCCGTTCTGATACCGCTGGATGGCAAAGTTGAGATGATCTGCCAATACATAGGTCAGGTTGGGACTCAAAGCGCAGTCCAGTTCTTCCCGCGCGGTATCGGCGATGTCGTCCGCGAGGAGAAAGATCTCTTCGGGAATATCCCGCAGAAGGTCGAAATAGCTCTCGTTCACATCGTAAAAGGTGCGCCGGATGCTGGACAGATCGTTCAGCTCATAGGGCATTGCGGGGAAACCGATACCTTTTCCGAAGACGACAAGCTCCCGCCCTTTTGCGTCGCGTGCCAGAGCAACATTATTGTTGATCTTTTTGAAAATCTCCATGTCTGGTACGCCCCGCTTTTAAAAAATTGCAAAAGAAAAACTCCCCGACAGCGTACACTTACACTATGCTCCATAAGCCATGGATCAGCTAAAGGGAACATCTGCAAGTAATGCCTCATGGAGAGTAACAATCTTGTGCTTTTATGTTACCGCATCTGAACGAAATTGTCCATATGATATTTTTAACAAAAAATGTGGCGTGTTTTTGTGGGATTTGACTGCACCTTGGAGAGAAAAGAAAAGAACGAAAGAACAAAAGAAAAAATAAAAACGCACAGGATATTGAATCCTGTGCGTTTCTGGCAGGGGTAGTAAGTCTCGAACTCACGGCACGCGGTTTTGGAGACCGCTGCTCTACCAACTGAGCTATACCCCTAGATGTGCCGCATTCGATTGAATGCTTGATTATTATATAAAATCAGGCGTAAAATGTCAAGCACATTTTTTAAGTTTTTGTTCCGCAGCAGCCGCAGCCCTCTTTGACGGTGGGCAGACTCTGCGCAAGCTGCTCCAGAGTCACGCTGTCGATATACTGATTGATGACGTCATCCAGGCCGCTCCAGAAAGGCAGGGTGAAGCACTGCTCCGACATGGGGCATTCGTTCGTCTCGCTGCCAAGGCAGGGGATAGGAGCGACACTGCCCTCGATGGCACGGAGAATCTCTCCGGCGGTATAATCTGTGGGAGCTTTCGTCAGACGGTAGCCGCCCTGACTGCCGCGTTCACTCTTGACAAGACCGACCCGTGCCAGTGGGGTAACGATCTGCTCGAGATATTTCAGGCTGAGATTCTGCCGCTCGCTGATCTCCTTCAGTGAGACGGTAGTGCCGGGAGCGTACCGTGCCAGCTCAGCCATCAGCCGCAGTGCGTAGCGGCTCTTGGTCGAAAATTTCATAGCGTTCTTATCTCCTTGCTAACTCTTTCTTAGTATAACACGCCGTTCGGGGTTTGAAAAGCGAAAACTCTTGTACAAACAAAAAAGGTCTGATATCATATAATAGAGAAAATAGCGAATATCAGAGGAGATGAGACAATGATCCAGAAAATCGAACCCGCCGCAGCCATCCGTCTGCTGGACGCAGGCAAAGCGGTCGCGGTGGATGTCCGTGAGCCGGATGAATATACTGTGGGACATATCCCAGGGGCAAAGCTGCTCCCATTGGGCGAGGTGCTGAGCCGTGCCGGAGAGGTGCTGCCGGATAAGAATGCGCCGTGGCTGGTCTATTGCCGCACGGGACGTCGGAGCGCAGACGCGGTGCAGAAGCTGGAAAGCCTTGGTTATACCGATCTGTACGATCTTGGCGGCATCCTGAGCTGGCCGTATGAGATCGAAGGAGATTTTGAGGGGCATTTCTGAATAGTCCTCTCAGTCAATGCGGAAAAGTTTGAGCATAAAACGAAAACTGGCGGACCTTGCGGTGCAGGGTAGAAAGGATAAAAAATGGGCTTTGACCCGAAACGATTTGCAGGCAGTCATTGCGGCTGCCGCTATCAGCAGGACTACCGCCCGACACTGGGTCGGGACGGCAAAAAGGAATCCGGTACGCTGGAGGTCATTAAGTTCTATTATGATGGTGTCATCCGGATGGAGCAGCACTGCTATGGGGAGGCCGCAACCTTTGTGTTCGGTGTCTGGGCGTCCGGCATGGATGCGGATGGTACGCTCCACTGGGAGCTGCCCGACCGGAAGAAGAGCTACTATGATGAAGAGTATCTGCCCCGAAAGCTCGATCGGGTGGATGAAGCCGGAAACCTCTACTTTGATGGATCGCCATTTCCATGGAAGCTGGCGGACGATTTCGACGAGGACAAACGCTGGGGATATCCACGCTGGAAGGTAATGCTGGGCAGGCTGACGGGCAAGGGAAAGAAGTGAAAATCGAAATTTTTTGCTTCAGATGCTGGAATCTCAAGAATTCATATTGACATAGTGGGAATACTAGGGTATAAATATAGTGTTGCCCTGTGTGTCTGCGCAAGACAGACCGTAGGGGAACGGGTCAAAAGAGAGAATTTACCGAGTCTCGGACTCGGATTTTATCCAGATGAAAGGACAGGATCCCTATGGAAACGGAAAAGGTCGTATACCTTGATAATGCTGCGACCACTGCCTGCGCTCCCGAAGTGCTGGCTGTGATGGTCGAGGCTCTCAGCGGAGCTTGCGGCAATCCCAGCAGCCACTACAGCGTCGGCTATGAGGCAAAGGAATTTGTGGATACCGGTCGCGCGCAGGTTGCAAAGGCGATCAACGCATCCCCGGCGGAGATCTTCTTCACCGGCTGCGGCTCGGAAGCCGATAACTGGGCGGTGAAGGGCACTGCCTTCACCAAGGCTCGTCAGAACAAAAAGCACCTCATCACCAGTGCGTTCGAGCATCATGCCATCATGCACAGCATGGCGGCTCTCGAGCGTCTGGGTTTTGAGGTCACTTATATCCGTCCGACCTCTGAGGGCTATATCCGCCCCGAGGATGTTGAGGCGGCGATCCGTCCCGATACCGCTCTTGTCAGCATTATGATGGCAAACAACGAGATCGGCACGATCCAGCCCATCAAGGAGATCGCTGAGATCGCTCACAAGCATGGCGTCTGGATGCACACCGACGCAGTGCAGGCTGTGGGCGCGATCCCGGTCGATGTCAAGGAGCTGGGCGTGGATATGCTGTCCATGAGTGCCCATAAGTTCAACGGTCCGAAAGGCATCGGTGCGCTTTACTGCCGTAAGGGCGTTTGGCCGCAGAACCTCATCGACGGTGGCAGTCAGGAGGCTCGTCACCGCGCAGGCACGGAGAACGTCGCAGGCATCGCAGGCATGGGTAAGGCTCTGGAGATGGCAACCGAAAATCTGGAAGACCGCATGAAGCACGAATCCGAACTGCGTGATTATGTCATTGACCGTGTTCTCAAGAACATTCCGGAAGCCCGCCTGAATGGCGGTCGCGCACCTCGTCTGCCCGGCAATGTCAACATCAGCTTCCCGGGTCTGGAGGGTGAGACCATCCTGCTGGATCTGGATATGCACAACATCTGCGCTTCTACCGGCAGTGCGTGCAACTCGGACAGCCTTGACCCGAGCCATGTTCTGCTGAGCATCGGCGTGCCGGAGGAGATCGGTCACGGTTCGATGCGCTTTACCTTTGGTCTGCGGAACACGATGGAAGAAGCAAAATATCTGTGCGATGTGCTGGAGGAAGTCATCCCCCGCCGCCGCGCAATGAGTTGTATGTGGCTGCAGGGGCAGAATACCGCCCGCAAGTTCAGCCTGAAGGGAGAGCAGTAAAATGGCAAGTATGTACAGTGCAAAGGTCATGGAGCATTTCGCGAATCCGCATAATGTCGGTGAGCTGCCGGACGCAAATGGCGTTGGTGAAGTCGGCAATCCCAAGTGCGGCGATATCATGCGTATGTACCTGAAGATCGAGAACAATGTCATTGTTGATGTCAAGTTCCTCACCTTCGGTTGTGGTGCGGCGATCGCAACCAGCAGCATGGCGACCGACCTTATCAAGGGCAAGACCGTTGACGAGGCTCTGAAGCTGACCAATAAGGCCGTCGTTGAAGCTCTGGAGGGTCTGCCTCCCATCAAGGTCCACTGCTCTGTTCTGGCAGAGCAGGCAGTCAAGTCTGCTCTGTCCGATTACTATCGTCGTCAGGGCATCGATCCCGAACCCATCGTGGGCAAGATCGAGGAGGACTGCGATCATTGCAGCGGCGAGAGCTGCGGTCACTGAGCCTGAAACGCTGAAATAATACAACGACCTCTGCATCCGATAACTCGGCGTGCAGGGGTCGTTGGTGTTTACAACAGGTCGAAATTTGCGGTATGTGCGGTTGTTAAAAAGAAACGCAAAAGATATCCGAACGGTGTGTTCTCCGTATTTTATCAGGACAGTGCCAGACTTTCCAACACCGCATTCACGACATCCAGCGGGACCTGACCGGGCGCGCTGGACTGACCGGGATTGGCAAAGGTCATAGCCGAACCAAACGCTTCGCCGCACAGGCGGCTGACTGCGCCCAGACTGCCCATGCTCATGGTGATGACGGGAGTTTCAGGGTGATGCTCGGTCATCTCTGTGGTAGCAGCCAAAAGCTCGAGCACGTCGGTCCGGCAGGTCGGCATGACGGCAAGCTTTGGCAGATCCGCGCCTGCATCCTGCATGGCGACCATTCGGGCAACCAGCTCCGTGCGGGGTGGTGTTTTCTGGAAATCGTGGCTGGAACAGACGACCTTCAGTCCGGCGGCGTGTGCCTGTGCGATGAGTCCGGGTAGAGTATCCCGATTCGGGAAAAACTCGATATCCAGCAGGTCTGCGCAGCCGGAAACACAGACAGCATGGCAGAACGCTGCATACTGCTCCGGTGTCAGTGCCATTTCACCACCCTCTGCCTTGGTACGGAAGGTGACGAGCAACGGCATCTCGCCCAAAGCCTCTCGCAGGCTATGCAGACAGTGAGAAAGAGCTTCGGTATCCAACACGTTTCCAAACCAGTCGGCTCGCCATTCAACGCAATCGGCTTTCTTTGTGGAAAACTCGGTGGCTTTTTTCAAAATAGCAGCCTCGTCCTTCTCCACGATGGGCAGAATGACCTTGGGACGACCTTCGCCGATGGAACAACCGCGAACCAGCACACACGACATAACGAACACACTCCTTCTTTGATTTGCATCAAGCATACCCTGCGGGGGCGGAGGTTGTCAAGCCTGTCGGAGCAAAACCGAAAAGATACAGCTCTTTTTGGTAAAAATCACTCTTGTGAAATCCTTATGAATACAGTACAATAAACGCATACATGGGCAGTGTGGCCGATTCGGGTCATGCTGCCCTTTTTATGTATGGAGAAATATTTGGAGAGGGTAAGAAAATGAAGGAAGCAATGAAGACCACTGCGCAGGTGCTTGTGGATTGTCTCGAGGCTGAAGGTGTAGACGTGATGTTTGGCATTCCGGGCGAGGAAACGCTCGATCTGATGTTCGCCATCCGTGACAGCAAGATCCGGTTCATTCCGGTGCGTCACGAACAGGGCGCGGCATTCATGGCAGATGTTTATGGTCGGCTGACCGGTCGCGCGGGCGTCTGCTTGTCGACCCTTGGTCCGGGTGCAACGAATCTTGTTACAGGTGTTGCGGACGCTTATCTGGACGGCGCACCGCTGGTCGCCATCACCGGACAGGTCGGTACAGATCGGATGCAGCTTACGAGCCATCAGTATCTTGATCTGAGCGCGATGTTTGAGCCGATCACCAAGCGTTCTAAGCAGATCATTCGTCCGGATACGGTCAGCGAGATCGTCCGTCTGGCGTTCAAGCATGCGGAAAAGGGCAAGCCGGGCGCAACGCATATTGACCTGCCTCAGAATATTGCAAAGATGCCTGCGGATGCCGTTCCGCTCAAGCGGCAGCAGCTTCATGAGGTTTATGCTGACCCAATCCATATTGCGGCAGCAGGCAAGATCATCGGCGAGGCGAAAAATCCGGTCATCCTTGCCGGCGCAGGCGCGGTTCGCGCTCATGCGGCTGCGGCGATCACGGAGATGGCGGATCGTCTCCATATCCCTGTCGTCAATACGATGATGGCAAAGGGCATCATCCCGAAGGATGATAAATACAGCCTGTGGACGATCGGCATTCCCCAGAAAGACTATGTCAATCAGGTGTTTGACCGTGCCGATGTTGTCATTGCGATCGGTTATGATATCGTCGAGTGCGCACCTGCTAAGTGGGGCGCGCGTCCGGATATGACTATTGTCCATATTGATGCTGCGCCTGCCGATGTCAACAAACGGTATCAGCCGGCGGTCGAAGTCGTGGGCGATATCTCCGAAAGTGTCTATGAGATCCTGCGCTGCACTCGCCGGAGCGAAGAGCCGGAGTTTGCGCTGAAGCTTCGTCAGACAATGGAAGCGGAACACGAGGCGATGGCGCAGGATGATAGCTGCCCGATGAAGCCTGCCCGCATTCTGTCGGATGTCCGGAAGGTTATGGGCAAAAGCGACATTCTGGTGAGTGATGTGGGTGCGCATAAGATGTGGATCGCCCGCCACTATGACTGTTATGAATCGAATACCTGCCTGATCTCCAATGGTTTTGCGAGCATGGGCTTTTCCATCCCGGGTGCGTTTGCAGCAAAGCTGCTCTATCCGGAGAAGAAAGTTCTGGCGGTCTGCGGTGACGGCGGATTTATGATGAATAGTCAGGAGCTGGAAACGGCTGTCCGAGAGCATGTGCCCTTCGTGACCCTGATCTGGGAGGATGCAAGCTATGGTCTGATCAAGTGGAAGGAGCAGGAGCAGTTCGGCGGTGAGCACTGCTATGTGGATTTCACCAATCCGGACTTCAAGATGCTTGCGGAAGCAATGCACTGCAAGGGCTATCGGGTCGAGAAGGCGGAGGATCTGGTTCCGACGCTGGAAGAAGCGTTCCAACAGACTGTGCCGAGTGTGATCGTTGTTCCTGTGGATTACAGTGAGAACATGAAGCTCTCCGCACACTTGAAAGAGGTCTACGCACAGCAGCAATAAACAGCAGCAATAATATATAAATACTTATAGAGTAGAGAGACAGCAGGCTTTCCCAGTGGGAGAATCTGCTGTTTTTTGGTTTACAGAGCGGATTTGAAAAGATTTCCAAGAAAAACGGAAAAAAGTGTTGACAAGGGGGGCGAGGTGTGGTATTATACTCGA
>CAVEGP010000076.1:0-11134 GCA_963615155.1 Bacteroides uniformis
TCTTACTTGATTTTTTGTTGGGCATCTCGGTTTCGAGGTGCTCTCTTTTTAGGCTCGACGGGTGCTTATTGACCACTTACCTTCGATCACGATATCCGAGCATTTCACGCCTGCCTGCTGAGAGTGCGTGCCGATGGCCGCCATATAATGCGGTGTATTTTCACTGCCGCCAAAATAACAGCCGCGAATCGTGACGTTTGTAGAGGGCGCTTTGTTCTGTACCAGCGTATAGGGATAGCCCTTCACCGTGCCGGGCTCGATTTGAAGAAGTTCGCGCGTTTTGTCGCCGCTTCCACGGAAGGACTGACCTTCAAAGCGGCAGTTTTCAATCAGAACATTGTCCGAGCCAGCAACCTGAATCACATGTCCGTTGTAGCAGTCCCGGAAAATAATATTGCGGATTGTGATATTGCTTCCGTAACCAATGCCGAGAGCGTTGATGGATTCCGCGTTGGGAAGATTTTTCGGCGTACCGGATTCGTCCAGCTGGCCGTTCATATCCCAGATGCCGCCCTCGATGATGATATTGCTGTTGCCCTCGGCCTTGTTGTGTTTATAGGGGTGGTTGTATGCCATCATAGGATTTTTGTCCTGACTGCAATTCAGCAGAACGGCATTGTCGCTCATCCGGAAGGTCATATTTTCTTTGAAAACAATATGGCCTGCAAGCGGATATGTCCCGTCCTGCAGGAACAGCACACCGCCGTCGGGCAGTTCATCGATCGCCTTTTGGAGCGTTTCCGTGATATCGGAAACGGAATCCAAATCGACTTTATATTTTTTTACAAAGTCCACTTCTTTGCTCTGGCTGCACGCAGTAAAAAACACACAGCTCAACAGCAGAAAGGCTGAAACCAAAAGCTTTTTCGTCTTTGTCATAAGAGTTCTCCTCACAAAATTATAGTTCTTCGATAAATTTCAAATGGGGGATATGCCGCAGGGTGTCGATCATGCTGTCATGCGGGCGGTGTTCAAGACTGCGCACCGTAACCACAAACGCGACACTGTTGATGGAGTTTGTACCCAGATAATCCGGCTCCATCTGCAGGTTGCTCATGTTCAATCCGGAATCCCGCATAAACTCGATGAATTCGCCCATATATTCGCGGCTCTCGAGTTCCACATAGATGTCAATTACGCTTGTGTGCTTCCGGGTAAAATAATCCATATTCTGCATGACGGACAGGACAATGAAAATCAGAATTCCGCCGGCAATTGCGACCTCATAAAAGCCAATGCCGATTGCAAGACCAATACAGGCAGCAGCCCATAAACCGGCGGCCGTTGTAATGCCGCGAACCTGATTCCGTCCGGTTTTCATGATCGAACCTGCACCGATAAAACCGATGCCGGAAAGGACTTGCGCACCCATACGGACCGGGTCGCCCGTATTCATGCACTGTGAAACATATTGGTTCGTCATCATAACGACCGTCGAACCCAAGCAGACAAGAATGTAGGTGCGCAGTCCGGCAGGCCGGCTTTTACGGCCGCGTTCCAGTCCTAAAATTCCGCCGATAACGATGGACAGAAAAAGACGGAAGAAAATCGTGCCGTAGGTTATTTCTCGGATTGTATGAAGGTTCATCAGGTTTCACCTAACTTTTAACGATAATTCACTTAAACTTTACGAAAAAGTGATAAAAGAAATGTGTCCTGCCGTACAAATGACCGGCAGGACACATCCATTTCTGTATTAAACGCTTGTAACGCTCTGGAAACCAGCTTCTTGGACCTGGTCTGCAAAATCGCCACCGAAGTGCATACAGTATACCCGGCTTCTCATTTCAGGGGGAATGTATCCACACAGTCGTTTCAGCGAACAATGCGAAGGACTATCCTTCGTCAGGAAGGTGCAGTCGTGATAGATCGTCTGAATTTTCCCCTGCTTGAACTCCTGAAGAATGTTGTCCGGAAGTTCCGATGCGTCTGCGCTGAAGTAGGTGGTTTCATCTTCGTCACGAATCAGAAGGCCGCAGCACTTCATATCGGAAGCGTGTTTGACGGGAATCGCCTCGACATGCAGGCCATCCTCGAAGTTCTGCGTGTAATCCGTCGTAAAATCGTACATATCCGCCGGAACGCCCATGAGCTTCAAAATCTCGACCACAGTATCGTCCTGCGCGACGACCGTGACGCGCTTTTGGAGAACGGACAAACAGTAGGAAGTAAATGAGCCAAGGCTGCCGATGTGGTCTGCGTGCAGGTGTGTGATGAAAACCGTGATCTTATCGCAAGTCCGGATCTCATCACGCGCTTCCATTTTTCGGAATGTACTTTCGCCGCAGTCGATCATAAACAAATGATCATTTTTTACAAAGAACGCCGCATTGCTGCCCAGCCGGGGATAATATGCAGCACCAGTGCCAGTAAATTGAAGCACCATTGGTTCGGAATCTCCTCTCCTCGAAATAAATCAGCCCTTGTTGCCGCCAGCAGTAACGCCAGAAATAATCTTATCAGACAGGAAGGCGTAGATCACGACCGTCGGGATAAAGACGATGACGACCGATGCAAACATGCCAGCCCAGTCGCCGGAGTTCATCATGGAGGTGACCGTCTGATACAGGCCGACACCAATGGGACGCAGGTTGGATTTGTTTGCGAAAATCAGAGCCATGAAGTATTCGTTCCACTTGCCGATAAAGTTGAAGATAGAAACGGTAACGATCGCAGGCTGTGCCAGAGGGAACATGATCTTCCAGAAGCACTGGATCGGGCCGCAGCCGTCAATGGCCGCAGCTTCCTCAAACGAGGTGCTGATGCCCTTGAAGAAGGTCAGCAGGAAGAAGGTCGTGTACGGAACAGAACATGCCGTGTACAGGAATATCAGGGTGAAGTGCGTACCGGACAGGTTCAGGGCACTGACGATGGAGAACAGCGGCATGACGATCATGATGTTGGGAATCGCCAGACCAATGATGATGAGAGCCTGAATCAGGCCGGCACCACGGAACTTGAAACGAGACATGCAGTATGCGGCAGGTGCGCAGACCACAATAATAAGGATACACGAAGGAACGGTGTAGATCACGGAGTTCAGCAGGTTCAGAGCCGCTTTGTTCGTGAAAAGAGCCTTGGTGTAGTTTTCAAAGTGCAGGCCGCTCGAGAGCAGGCTGCCCGTGAAAATTTCCTTTGTGGTGGACAGAGATGCGAGGATGATCCAGCCGATCATGCAGAAGATAAAGGCTGTCCACAAAACAACAATGATATAACCGGGAAGAAGCGGAAGCTCTTTCTTCAGCTTAAACGGATGCGCTTCCATTTTTTCTTTTTTAGCCATTGTTTGTTCCCCTCCTTACAGTTCGTAGCCGTCGTCTTTGATGCTCTTACGAGAGATCGTAGAAACCGCAACGACAACCACGGTCATGATGCAGGCTGCGGCAGCAGCGACACCGGTGTTCATGCTGTCTGCGCTGATCTCACTGCCGAACAGGGTTTGGTAGGTGTACATCATCGGAGTATAGGTGCTGACGCCGCCGAAAACCTGTGCCAGTGCGAAGAAGCCCATCGTTTTGGTCGTCCACAGAACCAGAGACGTACCGAGAACGCCCTTGATAAGGGGAAGGGTGATGTGGAAGAACTTGTCAAAGACATTTGCACCCTCGATGGTGGCGGCTTCATAGTAATCGGGAGAGATCTTTTCGATGGCGGCAATGTACATCAGCATGAAGTAACCGACGTTGCTGAAAACATAGGCGATACACATCGAAAGGAACATGTGGTCTGTGCCGAGCCACTGGAAGTTTGCCATGGATTCCCAGCCAAGGGCCGTGAAGAGCGAGTGGAACAGACCGAACTTTGCGTTATAGACGTACAGCAGCCACATGTAACCGACAGCGACCGCCGCGATAACATTCGGCATGTAGATGATGGCTCGGAAGAATTTCTGACCGCGCAGGCCGCTCGTCAGAATGATTGCCAGAACGATTGCAAGGCCGAGGCAGGCGATGCCGCAGAACAGCCAGATCTTACCGATGTTCTTGACCGAGGTAATGAACAGCGGCGTGTGGAACAGTTTGATGTAGTTGTCCAGTCCAGCCCAAGACCAAGTAGAAACGGCACTTGTGACGCTCTTCACGCTGAAAAAGCTCATGACGGCGGTTCGGGTGACCGGATAAATGAAGATCAGGCAGAACAGCAGCATGGCTGGGCCCATGAAGTATAAGATGGACGCTTTTGTTTGTTTCATCGTCATTTTCCTTTCATTGTACAAAAGGGTAGGAAAGCGATAGGCTTCCTACCCTTTGATACAAAAATTTTTAATTTAGAACGCGCTTGCCATCTTGACGAACTCGTCTGCGGAGATCGAACCGCCCATCAGCTTCAGGCAGGCATCTGCAATGATCTGCTTGCTGTCGCTGTTGGTGATGATCGCGGTCTGAGAGGGATAACGGGTGGTGTAGCTGTTCATGACGACCTGAGCATCGGCCAGATTCTCGGGCCAGGTGTGATCGATGTTCATGGGGATAGCGTTTGCCTGATTGGTGAACTCCTGATCCCACTCGCTGGTCGTCAGATAGACGATGAACTCGACGGCTGCCTGCGTTGCAGCATCGTCACAATCCTTGTTGACTGCAATCGCATAAGTGGAGTAGCAGCCTGCCTCCGTGCCCTCGACGCCGTTCGGAACTTCGGGGAAGGCGAATGCGCCCCACTTGAAGTCATCGGGAGTCGTTGCAGAAACTTCGTTCGGCAGCCAAGTGCCGTTGATGTACATTGCGACGTTCTCACTGATGACCATATCCTGCTGTGCTGCGGGATAGACGTTTGCCTCGATGTTGGGGTCAAAATAGCCCTTTGCTGCCATGTCCGCGATCGCTTCAGCGGTGTCCTTGACGCCCTGCTCGCTTGCCCACTGGCTGCTGTCCTTTGCCAGCTCCATCACACGGTCGTTGCCAAGGCGACGAGACATGTAGTAGCCGACCCAGCTGGTGCAGTAGTTGGAGTCGGTCGTCACAGGGATGTGGCCTGCGGCCTTGACCTTCTCGCAAGCGTCCATCAGCTCATCCCAAGTCTGGGGATACTCAGTGACGCCGCACTCTTCCAGCAGGCCCTTGTTGCAGAAGATCATGAACGCCTGCGGAATGTAGGGGATGCACATGGTCTTGCCGTCGAACAGAGAGCCAGCCAGCGAGATCATGCTGGGGCTGACGACATCCTTGTATGCCTTGCCGTTGGTGGTGTCGTAGGTCTTATCAATGTAAGAAGAGATGTCTTTGATGTTCTCGCTCCACAACTTCTGAATGTTGTCGATGTTTGCATCCATCAGGTCGATCTGAGTGCCTGCTTCGATTGCAGAAACAACGAGGTTGCGGTTGTCGCGGCCATTGAAGGTGAAGTTGATCTTCACGTTGGGGTGCAACTGAGTGAAAGCGTCAGCAGCCTGCTTCAGGACCAAAGCCTGATTCTCCGTCTCACTCCAGCTGGACCAGTATTCAATCGTGCCGGACAGGGTATCAGCTGCTGCAGACGCAGCCGTGGAAGAAGCGGCAGTGCTGGAAGCTGCGGTAGAAGAGGAAGAACTGCCACCACATGCGGCCAGACCCATTGCAGCTGCGCCGGCACCGGCGACCTTGAGGAAATTGCGACGAGAAATCTTATTCATAACTGAACTCTCCTTCTGTTATCTCTGACAAAGTTGCTGTGTGCAGCGTCCTCACTGCACGTTCGTTGTGCTTATAGTCTACATCAAAACTTGAAACGTGTCAATCATCAATTCGGCAAAATATATGTAAAATACTTGTGCATAGTAACAAATTTCAGTGATTCTACTTGGATTTTACGTGTTTTATATTGACACGTTTCAATATGCGGTGTATTCTTGTTCAAACTTTAATCATCGGATTCTCTCGAACAAAAGGAGCGTTACAATGAAAATGATCACACAGAATCAGCTTTCCCTCATCCTCTTAGTCGTTTTAGCCGCAGTCCTCTATTTTTGCCTGAAATAAGCTTTTTCACACATTTCTCCTTCAAAATAGCACAAGGCCGGGATCGAACTTGCAATCCCGGCCTTGTGCATTTTTAATTCGGAGCTGTGATTTCCGAAGGAGAATGGCATCAGTATTTTCGAATAATACGCATCATATCAGCAAAAACGGCCTCCATCCCTTTGACAAGGGTGAACTGCGTGCGCGCCCGGTCAAGGTTCTGCGCCGGACGGCTGATATGAAAATAGTGGTCGCCCTCAAGATAATCGGTGAGGAAACGCATCCCACATTCCAGTGTCATGAGCTTTGCGCCCCAGACCAGACTGAGCTTTTCCTGTTCCGACATGGCCGTGCCAGCGGTCGACAGGAAGCCTTTTGCAAACACCTCGAACAGATGCAGGTCAAAATGAACTTTACTCTGGTCGGGTTCGTCCTCAGCGCAGTCGTTTGCACCAAAGCGGATGGAGTCACCAAAGTCATATGCTGCCAGACCGGGCATCACTGTGTCTAAGTCGATGACGCAGATACCCTTTTGGGTCGTCTTGTCGATGAGAACATTGTTCAACTTCGTATCATTATGGGTGACGCGGAGAGGAAGTTCCCCTTTGCTGAGCATGTCGACCAGAACATGACAGTCTGCCTCACGGGAGCGGACAAATGCTATTTCATCGGCGACGTTTTTTGCGCGACCCATGGCATCCTCTGCAACAGCCTTCTCAAAATTCTGATAGCGCGTCGGAGTGTCGTGGAATTTGGCAATCGTCTCATGCAGGGTAGCCGCAGGAAATGCGACCAGCTGGTTCTGGAACGTGCCGAAAGTTTCCGCAACGTTGTAAAAATCGTTCTCGTTCTTGACTTTTTGCAGACAGATGGTATCCTCAACAAAGATATAGGCTCGCCATGCGCCGCCGTCGCTGTCCGTATAGAAAGATCTTCCCTCTTTGGTCGGAATGACATTCAGCGTTTCGCGTTCCGGGTCGCCGCCCTTTTCCGAAATGACTTTGCGCAAAAAGCTGGTGACATTGCAGACGTTTTCCATCAGCTCTTTCGGGTTCTTGAAGGTGTCGGTGTTGATGCGCTGCATGATGTAACGTTTGCTCTTGTCAATTGCCCAGACAACAAAAGTGTCGTTGATATGTCCTTCACCATAGCGTGCAATTTCACCTGTGGCACAGTCGAAGGTAAAGGCGTCAGCTGCTTCTTTCAGGATGTTTTCTGTGATAGCGTTCACTTTTTTCCCTCCCATAAGTTCATCGGATAGATTCCGGCTTCAATTTTATTTTTGATGGCGTTGACGACCGTCGGCTTGTCCTCGCGATAGGTCACGCCATACCATTTGTCCGCACTGTGAAGAATGGTGACAGTCGCCTTTTTCTCGTCGATCAGCTCACTCACAACAAGCGGCAGAAAACATTCGCATTTCAGTGGATTCTTTGGGAGATTTTCAGTCAGCCAACCGGCAAAACGGTTTTCGGCTTCCTGCAAGAAGCTCTTGGTGAAGCCCCACAGATTCATGCTGACAGGCGTATCGTCGTCGATTTCCGTCCAGGATGCACCGCCATCCTCAGAATAGCAGATTTTCTCACCGCGCGTTTCAATGCGTGTGCGTTCCGTGACGCTCTGGAGTGTACCGTCCGGATTTGCAACACAGACGCCGCGCGCGACACTGCCATTTTCCGAGACCGTGTTTTTCAGCAGATAGCTCACCATGCAATAGTCGTAGACTTCGCCATCCTGATGGGTGGACAGGTAATCGTACATCACCTGAAATGCTTCCGGCCCATAATAGTCGTCGGCATTGATGACTGCGAACGACCCATCAATCAAGTCTTTTGCGGCAAGGACTGCATGACAAGTTCCCCACGGCTTTTCGCGATTTTCGGGGATCGCAAAGCCTGCAGGCAGAACATCCAACTGTTGGAACGCATACTTAACATCCATGACTTTAGAAACTCGGTCGCCAATTGCGGCATGGAACGCTTCTTCAATTTCATGCTTGATGACAAAAATAACCGTCCGGAAGCCCGCGCGATACGCATCATAGAGCGAATAGTCAATGATGACTTCCCCGTTCGGGCCGACGGGGTCGATCTGCTTCATTCCTCCATATCGGCTGCCCATGCCTGCAGCCATGACAACTAATACTGGTCTGTTCATTTTTCAAATCTCCCTTTCTTTTTACGGCTGTCTATTGAAATCAAAAACATGCGATGCAGGGAAGAAATCTCAGTCTGCTGGTTTTCAAAAGAAACGTCTCAGCGATTCACGCCGCTGTCTTTGAGGTACTTGCAGCACTGATAGGTCCAGTCGGACTGGATGATGTCGAAGCCATGCTCGACCAGCCAGCCCCAGCCCAGAGCAGGATCTTTCATCATGGAAATATCGTCGGTGTGTCCGGCAGAAAGAGGGACCTTATAATTGTAAAGGACAGCATTTCCCCACAGAGTCTGTCCTTTTTTGTGCATCGCTTCGATGTATTCCGGTCGGATCACCTGAGCGTTCTCGGTCGAGAACACAAGCTCTGCACCCATGTAGTTGATGTTCATGGACTCGATCAGCTCGCTGGCGGTATCGTTCTCCATATAGATCGGCATGAACATGTAATCCGGGGCAACTTCTTCAATGGTCTTCAAAACTTCCTTGGTGGGTGCATTTTTGAGCAGGATCTGCTCCTTCATGCCGTGCCGCTCGACCTGCTTGATGACGTCCGGAATAAATGCGCCGCAGCGGTCCAGATTCAGGATGCAGCGGTTTTTCATGTGTTCCAGCACTTCATCGAACGTATTCAGACCATGCTCCGTCTCGTTGAAGTCCACATTGATGAGACGCAGCTTGCGGATCTCCTCCGAGGTCATCCGGGTCAGGTCGATGTGACGGTCAAGCTGGAACGGTTCTTTTCCGGTATGGAAGATGAAAATTTCACCGTCACGGCTCTTGAACAAGTCCATTTCCAGAATCGCCGCACCGCCGCGCAGTGCAATGTCAAACGCCGGGATCGTGTTGCAGGGAATGTTCACACCAGCAACGCCCCGGTGTGCAGCGACCTGAACGCGGTCATGATTGTAAAGATGTAACGTATTATTCATGGCGATAGCCTCCTTGATTTTAGTATGACACGCATTTTGAAACGTGTCAATATAGCAAAACATAGAAGTTCTTCCTTGAATATTGTGAAAAAGTTCAATGGCTTTTTGCCGGATGCTCCATTATACTATAAGTGTAAGGAAAGTATCTGATGAGGAGGGAAACACGCTATGCCCACCATTAAAGATATTGCCAAGGAGGCAGGCGTTGCGCAGGGCACTGTCTCGAACGTTCTGAACGGACGCGGCAATGTCAGCAGCGATAAAATTTTTCTGGTCGAACAGGCATGTGCAAAATTGGGCTACACTATGAATCAGCGAGCCAAAACGCTCCGGCAGGGGTCGTCAAAGCTGCTGGCGGTCATTCTGCCCAACATGCACGACCGGAGATACACCGACTTCTTTTTGAGCTTTAAAAATTATGCCGAATCCTGCGGCTATTCTGTCCGACTCTATTTTTCAAACGATTTGCTGGCGGAAGAGGAAGTGCAGCTTCAGACCATCCGCTCTGAAATGACCGCCGGCATCGCCACTTTTTCGTCCTGCACAAAGGACAGTCGAAATATCTATAAAGAGATCGGCATCCCAAGTCAGAATGTCGTTTTTGTAGAGCGCAATCCCTTTGATTCGCCCTTTTATGTGGGATTCGATTATTCCAAGGTCGGTCAGGAGATGGCAAAAAAGCTCATCTCCAAAAAGTGCAGCCGTGTCCTTCTGATCACCGAAACGCTGGATTATTCCTGCCAGAATGAGTTTTACACTGCATTTTCAGCGGCGTTAAAAGCAAAAAACCGCATCCTGCATCATATCCAGACCGACTCTCAGCACTGTTACACCCACTTTTTGCAGGTGTTGAACGACCTTGAACCTGTCGACGCCGTTGTTCTGACGAATTACCATCTGGCGGAGAGTTTCAGCAACATCAGCAAGACCTTCTATCCCAACCTTCGTTCTCCAATTTATACGCTTTCACCGCTTTTTACGATTCCGTCGGTGGGATGTAAAAAATACGAGTTGAACTATCGTTTGATGGGACGCTGCGCTGCGGAACAACTCATCAAGCGAAAAGAAAACAAGCTGTCTGAGGTTCAGCCGATCATTCTGCATAATGATGGAATCCGCAACTGGATCTCCAAAATTCCGGGCTCGACCTGTAAACGGCTGACGATTTTGACACTGGACAGCCCGACGGCGCGAATCATGGAGAACATGGCACGCATTTACACAGATGCAACTGGAATTGAAATAAAGGTCGCCATTTGTTCGTATGATGGCATCCATGAAATTCTCAGCGACCTCGGAAATATGGACGCGTATGATGTGATCCGCTTGGATCATACATGGCTTTCGTGGTTTGGCGAGCGCATTTTTGCACCTTTAAGTGAACTGACCTCTTCCAGTACAGAGCAGCTATTCAAGCCGTTCATCCCCGGTCTTGTTCCGCAGTACACGAGCGTGAATGGCGTCGCTTATGCCTTTCCAGAAACGCCGAGTGCGCAATTGCTGTTCTATCGCAAAGATTTGTTCGAGAACACCGTCCTCCAGCGTCTCTATAAAGAACGATATAAGGAAGAGCTTGCGCCGCCGCAGGATTTTGCAAGCTTTAATCGAATCGCAAAGTTCTTCACGAAACGCTTCAACGAACATTCCCCCACGACGTATGGAACGACGCTGACGCTGGGAAACAGCGGCGTTGCGGCGACGGAGTATCTGACACGATATTTCAGTCATTCGCATGATTTGTTCGACGCAAATGGAAATCTGCTTCTGGATACAGATATCGCGCTTCAATCTATGAAGGAACTCATCGAAGCGAAAGCATATTCTCCGAAGCGGTACAACAGCTGGTGGAGAGAAACCGCGCGTGAGTTTGCCACGGGCGATACGGCAATGACGATCATTTTCAGCAACTACGCTTCGGAAATGATGGACAGCGATTCGGCCATCATCAATAAAATCGGATATACCTATCTTCCGGGGCAAAATGCACTTCTGGGCGGCGGCTGTATCGGCGTGTCCAAAAACAGCAAAAACAAGCAGGAAGCTTTTGACTTTGTAAAATGGCTTTGCAGCGAGGAAATTATGACAGCCATGACCCTTCTTGGCAGCGTTTCGCCC
>CAVEGP010000077.1:0-10895 GCA_963615155.1 Bacteroides uniformis
GGTCTGGAGAGCGGCAGCGAGTACTTTATGATCGAGCAGGATATGACCTATGGCCGGGATGTTTACGAGAGCCTGGCTATCTCCCGCGATAACCTCATCAAGATGGGTTACGGCGACTGGATGTAAGAGTTCACTTAAACAAAAGGGGCTGTTGCAAAACGGTCCGAAATAAAAAATGAGATAGGTTTCCCCGAAAAGGGTTGCCTATCTCATTTTTTGTTGTAATCTGAAACTGTCATGAACCAGATACAACAAAGACAGTATACAGGAAAGGGCGGCATATATCAGCAGCTGACCCTGCCAATAAGCGAAATTATTTTAATAGATGAACAGGAACCGGTGTATGTGGCCAACGCCCAGCTTGAGGAACTGGATTACAGGAAACTGTATCAGACGTATTCTCTGAAAAGAAAAAATCGGCAGCAGAATCCCGGATCATGTTCTACGATTGATTATTTCTTGATTCGCGTAAAATCCTATAATAAGGCTAGTCAGCGTATGGTTGAAAAATTAGGTGCACAGTGATTAGAAGATGAAGGTGACATTATGTTGGATGTGGTAAAGAAATTCACACAAGAAATCGGCGGTGACCAAAGAAACAGTTTACTCAATAAATTTTTAGATGGTTATGATACCGAGGGTCAAAATGTATTCCGATATCGCTATGATGTTTCATTGCTTCATGCCATGATAGAGCTTTCGGCGGCGCATATGGAGTGAAAAACTTCCGCGCCCCTTGCGCCTGATAAAAATTGGAACTTTGATTTTTCGCCCAACTTTGCCACGGTGGGACAGTCAAAGGAGTGTGCGTTTGAACAAAAAGAAAAAGTCCACAAACATTTCCCCCTATCCCGATGAAGTCATTGACCGTCCGGCGCAGGCATTCTACCCTGCTATCCTTGCCTGCTGGAACAGCACGGTGCGGGGCAGCTTTGCGATATAATAGGCGGCAAAAATGCCAAGGAAGAATACCTCTGCGCAGCTGATCAGGGCAATGCGCAGACTGTTCCATAAGGGATAGTCCATAAAGGATACCTCTGTATAAGAACAGCTCCCCCTTGCGGGAGAGCTGCTGAAAATTTCAGAAAAATTACAGTGCGGTGAAGCCCACGCCCTCGAACACCTTGGCGGCTTCATCGGTCTGCAGATAAGCGAGGAACTCCTTGGCAGCGTCCGCATGGAGGGCAGACTTCATGACAGCTGCGGGATAGATGACCTGACCGCACATCTCCTTGGTCGCCTCATCCACAGGGGTCAGACCTGCGCTGTAAGCGTCGGTGCAGTAGACAACGCCTGCGTCCACGCTGGCTTCGCTGACCTGGGTGGTAACTTCCTTGACGTTGGAGCCGTAGGTGATGACACCGGCAGCGGCCAGCGCTTCCTCGTCCAGGTCGTAGTAAGCCAGAATCTTCTGGGTGTACTGACCCACAGGCACGTCGCTGTTGCCCATGCAGAACAGCACATCCTCGGCCTTCAGGTGCTCGGCCAGGGCGTCAAAGCTGTCAATGCCCTTATCATTGCCTTCCGGCACGCACAGCACCACCTTGTTCTCCAGCAAGTCTACGCGGCTGTCGCTGTCTACAAAGTCCAGACTCTCGGTGTTTACATCAGTAGAAGCGGTGATATCCAGCTGGTTCATCTGCTTCTGACCGGCAGAGATGAACAGGTCGCAGTCTGCGCCCTCCTGGATCTGAGTCTTGAGCGTTCCGGAGGAATCGAAGTTGAAGCTGAAGGTCACGCCCGGGTTCTTGGTGGAGTAGGTCTCGGCGATGGCGTTCAGCGTCTCGGTCAGAGATGCGGCGGCAAAGACGATCAGCTCAACGCTTTCCCCTGCTACCGTGCTGGATGCGGCTTCCGAGCTTGCAGCCTCGGAAGAAGCGGCAGAAGAAGCCGTACTGCTTGCGGAACCGCCGCAGGCGGTCAGAGCAGCGGATGCGCCGGCAATCCCTGCAGCCAGCATGAAGTTACGACGGGAAATCAGATTTGTTTTCATTGTTTTTTCTCCTGTTCACAAATTTTTATGCGTTCTTCACGGTACAAAAAGGTGCCGCCCACCTCAAAAACTTATTTTCGTGCGCACTCGCCGTCCAATCCGGCGGCAATGCGGATGCCGTGCTCGAGACTGGGCAGGATGTACTCCAGATTTTCCTTCACAGCCTTGGGGCTGCCGGGCAGGTTGACGATGAGCGTTTTGCCGCGCAGGACGCTGGCGGCGCGGCTGAGCATCCCGCGCGGGGTGATGGAAAGGCTGTGATACCGCATGGCTTCGGCAATGCCGGGCGCGTTGCGGTCTGCCACGGCATAGGTAGCTTCCGGGGTGATGTCCCTCGGCGAGAAGCCTGTGCCGCCTGTGGTGAGGATGAGGTTCACCTGACGACCATCCGCCAGACGGATGAGCTGTGCTTTCAACGCCTTGGCTTCGTCCGGCAGGAGCAGTGTTTCTTCCACCACATAGCCCGCCGCAGTGAGCATTTCTACGATCAGCGGACCGCTCTTGTCCTCCCTCTCACCACGGCTGCCCTTGTCGGACAGGGTGATGACGGCGGCACGCAGCGGCGGGTTTTCCTGCGGGGGCAGAAGGGTCACTTCATCGTCGACATGGATCTCGCCGCCCCGCAATACCCGAGCGAATACACCCTCCCTCGGCATGATGCACTCACCTGTCTGTTGCTTGATCACGCAGTCGTTGTGACATTCCTTGCCGATCTGGGTCATTTCCAGAATCACATCTCCGATGGCAAAGCGGCTGGTAACGGGCAGATTGCGGAAATCAAAGCCCTCGATCACCAGATTTTCGCCAAAGGCACCGTAGTCCACCCAGATCTTCTTGCGGAAGGCCTCAATTTTTTCTGCACTCAGCAGGCTGACCTGCCGGTGCCAGTTGCCGCCGTGGGCGTCGCTCACAATGCCCCACTCCGGGGTCAGCACAGCGCTGGGCACCGCCGTTTTCACTGTGCCGCGCTGGGGGCTGGTGCAGATTGCCAGAATTTTTCCCATAAAGATTTATCCTCCGATTCGGTACATGCCGCAGGTCGCAGGCATGGAATCATCTCCAAAATGGTGTTCCAGAGGCTTTGCTCGGATCGTCTTTTGAATGACCTGCAAAAGCTCTTCGTCGGACACATCACTGCGCAGCAAAGTGCGCAGGTCACAGCCTGCTTCACAGGCAAGACAGGGGCGCAGGAAGCCTTGGCTCGTTAGGCGCACCCGGTTGCAGTTGGCGCAGAATTTGCCATGCACCGCCGCGATAAAGCCGACATCGCCCCTCCAGCCGGGGACGGTATAATATACCGCCGGACCGTCGCCGAACTCTGCATTCTGCTCGGCAGGCAGAGGCGCAAGCTCCGGCCAGCGGCGGGCAAAACGCTCCCGCAATTCAGGCCCCGAAATACAGGGCATGGTCGCACCATAGCCAATCGGCATCATTTCAATAAAGCGCACCCGTAACGGGCGTTTTTCAGCCAGCGCGGCAAGGTCTTCCAGCTCGCCCTCGTTGACGCCCACCTGCGGCACGCAGTTCAGCTTGACGGAGATGCCGCTGTCCAGTGCGGCGTGAATGCCCTCCATCGCATGATCGAACTCGTCCCGTGCGGTGATGCTCTGGAATACCTCAGGGCGCAGGGTGTCGAGGCTGATGTTCACGCCGTCAAGACCAGCCGCCAGCAGGGCGGGCAGCTGCTGTGCCAGCAGGATGCCGTTGGTGGTCATGGTCACTTTGCGGATGCCTGGAATCGCTTTCAGCCCTGCCACAAGCTGGTCTACGCCCTTGCGCACCAGCGGTTCGCCTCCGGTAACACGCACGGTGTCGATGCCGCACCGGGCAAACAGCGCCGCCAGCCGCAGAAATTCCTCGTAGGTCAGCACGGCTTCGCGTTCCAGCTTCTCCACGCCGTCTGGCATACAGTAGCGGCAGCGCAGGTTGCAAAGGTCGGTAACAGACAGGCGCAGGTAGTGGATATTGCGCCCCGTAGAATCAAACATAGCCACCCTCCGCCCGGATATAATGGCCGCTCTTTCCGCCGGTCTTTTCCACCAGATGAATTTCACCCAGCTCCATACCCTTGTCCACGACCTTGCACATGTCGTAGATGGTGAGTAGAGCTGTGGAAACTCCGGTCAGTGCTTCCATCTCCACGCCGGTGACACCTGCGGTTTTCACGGTGCACAGCACCTCCACGGCCTGCCGCTCGGGCAATAGTTTAAAGTCCACGCTTACCTTCGTCAGCGGCAGCGGATGGCACAGCGGAATCAGTTCACTGGTACGCTTGGTGGCCATGATACCGGCAATACGGGCCACGCCCAGCACATCGCCTTTTTTCACCGTGCCGCACTCCACGGCGGCAAAGGCTTCGGCGTTCATTGTAATAATGCCGTGGGCCACAGCTTCCCGGAAGGTAACTTGCTTTTCACTCACATCGACCATCACGGCGTTGCCAGCGGCATCAAAATGAGAAAGTTTTGTTTCATCCATAAATGCACCTCTCAGCAGTGCCCGAAGCCGCAGTTGGGCCAGCGGCACTCGACACAGCCCAGACACAGACCGCCCTCACCCAGATGGGCGATGTCCTCGGCGGTGATGGGGTCGTCGGCAAGCAAGCGGGGCAGCAGCAGGTCAAAAATGGTGCGCTTAGCGTACATCACGCAGCCGGGCAGTCCGCACACCGGCACGCCGTCCAGATAGCTGACCAGGAACATCGCACCCGGAAGAACCGGAGCACCGTATGTAATAATATCAGCCCCAGTGTTCCGGATGGCAAGCGGGGTGCGGTCGTCGGGATCCACGCTCATGCCGCCGGTGGTGAAAATGAGTTCACAGCCAGCTTCTTTGGCTTCCAGAATGGCGGCGGTGATGCCCGTCGGGTCGTCGTCGCACACCTTGTGGAAGGTCATTTCGCAGCCGTACTCGACCAGTTTATCCACCAGAATGGGGGTGAATTTGTCCTCAATGCGGCCCTTGAACACCTCGCTGCCGGTGGTGATGACCGCAAACTTCTTGGGGTGCATCGGCAGTACGTTCAGGATGGGCTCCGGCCCGGCCGCTGCCTGCATGGCATCCATCTTTTCCTGCTCGATCACCAGCGGAATGATACGGGTACCGGCCAGCTTCTGACCCTTTTTCACGGGCAAGTCGCCGTGGATGGTAGCGATCATCATCTGGGGCGTGCGGTTCACGGCAAGCAGGGCTTCGCGGTCAATCTTGAGCAGGCCGTCGCAGTCGGCGATGAGTTCAATTTTACCCTCTTTCGGCTCGGTGCCGTGGATGTTTTTGCCTGCCGCTGCCTTGTATAGCAGAGCGGCGGCTTCATCCTCGTGGAGGATGCCGGGCTTTTTCTCCCAGACGTAGAGGTTTTCTTTGCCGATAGAAAGCAGAACGGGGATGTCCTCCGGCTGGATGATGTGACCCTTGCGGAAGCGGGCCCCCTTGAACTCACCAGGAATGATCTGCGTGATATCGTGGCAGAGCACCTGCCCTGCCGCATCTTCGGTACGAATCAGTTTCATGTTCTCTCTCTTCTCCTTACAGACCCGGCATCTGGGCAATGATCCAGTCGGCCAGCGGCTGGGTATCTTCCAGCCCGAAATCGGCACTGGGGATATCGCCCACCACAGCCAGTGGCTGGAACGACACCGGCGCAGCCGAAATTTTTCTGCGCACCACTTCAATCTTGGGCCAGCCGCTGTTCTTGAAGCCTTCCAGCAGCACAAGATCGTAGCCGTGGCGCTCGAACAGGGCCAGCAGGTCCTGCTCAGTCAGACGAAATTCCTCCGTCAGCAGGTAGCGCTGCCCAGAGTACACCGCCACGCCCTGCGCTCCGGCTTCCCGCAGGCGGAAGCTGTCGGTGCCGGGCACATCCGGCGTAAAATCGTGGCCGTCGTGCTTGATGACCCCCACCTTCAACCCACGGCTGCGCAGGGCGGGCAGCAGCTTTTCCAGCAGGGTGGTCTTGCCGCTGTTATGCAGTCCGCTCACAGCCAGCACCGCCGGGCGTTTCACTTCCAGCTGTTGTGCCAGAGCCTGTTTCGTTTCACTGTACAAAGTTGAGCACCTCCACCTTTTCGCCCGGAGCCACCGGGCCGCTGCCCGCAGGCAGTTCCACCAGACAGTTGCAGCCGATCATGGCCGACAGGCTGCCGGAGGAATGGGCTTCGGCGTTGCTCTCGCCGGGGATGGTCACGCTTTCCCCCATCGCTCTGGCCCGCAGGTAGCGGTTCCCTTTGCTGGACTTGAAAAAACCAGTGGTCAATGTGCGGGTGGTGCGGGGAAGAATGCAGCTTTCCTCGCAGCGGCCCGCAGCCCGCAGCAGAGCCGGGACGGCATATTGTTCCAGCGTGGCAGCAGCGGCAAAGGGGTTTCCGGACAGGCAAAACACCAGTTTGCCGCCCACTTTTGCCGCCAGCATGGGGCTGCCGGGCTTCTGGGCCACGCCTGCGAAGATCAGCTCGGCGTCCAGCTGTTCCAGCACAGCGGGCAGATAGTCCTTCTGCCCCACCGAGACGCCGCCGCTGGTGACGACCGCATCACAAACGGCAAGCAACTCCTGCATCTGCCGGGTGATCTCGTCCGGGTCGTCCGAGCAGTGCCGCCGCTGCACCGCAAAGCCCAGCTGGCGCAGGCGGGCGGCGTTCTGGATGCCGTTGGCATCGTAAATTTTACCGGGTGCCCAAGCCTCTCCCGGGGCAAGCAGCTCGCTGCCGGTGGCCAGCACGCCCACGGTCAGCGGGCGGTACACAGACACTTCGACATAACCCTGCCCGGCCAGCACACCCAAATGGGCGGGGGTGAGCACGGTGCCCTCGGAAGCGATCACGGCACCGGCGGCAATGTCCTCGCCCCGGAACACCACATTCTGCCGCGGTTTTAACGCTGCATAAAGCTGTACCGTTTCTTCACCGCTGTCGGTCAGCTCCTGCATCAGCACACAGTCGGCCCCCGCAGGCAGCGGGCCCCCGGTCATGATACGGACCGCGCAGCCCGCAGGCAGGGCGGCGGCAGGGGCATCCCCGGCGTAGAGCTTCATAGTCACGGGCAGGGCGACCGGCGTTTTGCGGCTGGCACCGGCGGTGTCCGCACTGTGCAGGGCGTATCCGTCCAGCGGACTGCGGTCAAAAGGCGGCTGATCCATCCGGGCGCAGAGGGCCCGAGCGGCAATGCGGCCGCAGGCATCGTCCAGCGACACGGTCTCCACCGCCGGGCGCGGCAGAGCCGCCGCTGCATCCAGCACACGGCGCAGTGCCTCGGCAGGGGCGCAGAAAGGCTGTTTCATAAAAAAATCCTCCAAATGCCCGGTCGCACCCGACCTGCTATGGCTCAGGCGGGGCTACCGGGGATATTCTCTTTTCATCGAAAAAAGGCAGGTAAAAAAGAAGCGGAGACGTCTTGACCGAAAATCAAAACGCCTCCGCAGAATATCCGCACGTTCCGGCAAAAGGCAGCTTGCAGACTGCCACGCCGGGGGCACTTGCCAGCCTCTGCCGTCTTTGCAGTGACAGCAGGATATGGAAAGTCCCTGTGTGGATGGGAGGAGTTCTTTTTTTCAAATTGCAGCGTTTCTTCTGCGGGAAGGCGGCGGGGTTTCCCCCTCCACCCTTGAATGCCGGCTTACGCAGCCCTTAGCATTGCGGCGCGGTGTCCTGCTCTTTGTAAGAGTTTAGACGCCTTTGCTCAAAGAAGCTCTTGTACCCTATTTAGTTGTAGTGATACTTTAGTCCGTCCACTCGTCCACGTCGCTGATGGCTTTTGCATAGCGGCGGGTGATGTGCTTTGTGGAAAAGAGGAACCGCTCGTTCTGGTTGTTGGTCAGCTCCTCGATGTCGGCAAATTCCGGTTTACCCTGCATGGTCTGCCAGGTCTGCTCAATGGCTTCCCGGGTCATGCCGTAGGGCGAACGGCGGAAGTACCGCAGCGGCGTGGTGCTGGGGTAGATGCGGGCGTTGAACCGCACCATCTCGGCCACCATGACGCACAGGTCCTTGTCCTCGATGAGTTGCGCGATCATCGCGTAGTTGTCGCTCATGTTGGCGTTGGAATAGTAGTAGGTGTCCTTCGCACCGGCGCGGGACACGATGTCTGCGCACTGGGGGTCCTGCGGCATCTGGGCCAGCAGCTCGTTGGCGTTCTCCACTTCGGTGAGCAGCAGCGCATGGGGTGTGACCAGTGCCGCCGCCGAGCGGGAGCGGATGTAACCGGCCAGCTCCTGCGCCGGGGTCAGCCTGGGCAGCTCCTGCGCTGTGACGGTGGGCTGATCCGCATAGGGGTCATTCTCCGCTTCCGGGGCAGCAGCCAGAAAGTCCAGCAGCTCCGGCTTTGCGGCGTCGGCCTGTGCGGGCTGCTCAGCGGGGGCTTCCGATGCTTCTTCGGCCTGCTTTGCGGCCAGTGCATCGGTCTCCTTCTGCACAGCGGCAATGACGTCCTCGCCGAGCTTGGCGGCACTGCCGTCGAACATGCTTCCGGTCTCCTTCAGGCGGCGGGCCGTCTCGCTGGCCGCGCCGATGTCAAAGACCTCAGCCTTCGGCTTTTTCTTCGCGGCCATCTCGGCCTTTTGCAGATCCAGAACGACCTGCTCAGGGTCAGAAGCAGCGTCCACCGTGGTGGTATAGCCTGGTTTGCGTCTGCCAAACAGCATGATAGTTCCTCTCGTTTCTTGAATCGTTTACTGGGCTGCGGCCTCGGTGGATGCAGCTTCCTCAACGGGAGCCTGATCGTAGATGCCGCGTGCTTCCAGGTCGTCGGCCATGTCGGCCAGATCAAACTTCTCCAGCGTCTCGCGGGTTGGCACACCAGTGGTCTTGTCCCAGCCGAACACATCGTAGAACAGGTCTTTGGCCTTTTCCATGTCGACGCGATCCAGCTTGGTGGTGCCTTCCTCAAATGCCTTGAAGTCGGGGTCCTTATCAAACACCCAATCGCAGATGGCATCGTGCTCCTGCCGCAGGTTTGCGCTGCCGCAGTTCTTCTGGAAGCTGATGGCAGTCATGGCGCGCAGCATCTGGGTGATGCGCTCGCCTGCTTCCTGCAAGCCGGCCTGGGTGTAGGTCTCGCCGGTAACGGCGGTCATGAAATCTGCCTGCAGGTCCAGGTCGCCCTTGTAGTTGCGCTCCTTGGAGGGAGACTGAGTCATGGGCCACATCCAGTTGCACAGGGTGGCGGAGTCGTGGAAGTTCTTGTCGTTGACGCAGTAAGCGGCCAGCTTTGCCTTGTTCTCGTTGATGGGAGTGTAGGCCTTGGCACGGTCGTAACAGCCCTCGCCAAAGAAGTCCTCCATGACCTTGTTGGTCACATCGTAGGGCGCACCGGAACCGGTTTCGCAGACGATCTCGTGCACCATACAGTCTCTATTATACACCAGATTGTACAGCATGCCAACCTGCCATGCCTCTGCGGGACCGTGGTGGTTGGGGAAGCCGTTGTACAGCAGGTTTGCATTGGTAGCACTGTCGGTACGGTCCAACCAGCTCTTGGGCAGACCGAACTTTTTCATCATGGCCAGGGTGCCCTTTGCGATGACGGACAGGTCGCCCTCACCGTAAGCCATGCGACGGATCAGCTCCACTTCCCAGCGGGGATCACCGGCCTTTTCCCATGCCCAAGGCAGGGAGTCGTATTCTTCCTCGCTGATGTACTGGATGGCTTCTTCGCGTGGCAGCTGCAGGAACCACTGCAGGTCACGGTTCAGGTTGCCGTAGTTGTCCCACAGGCCCATGTCGTCCACGGCGTGAGACCAGGCCAGATTGATGACCATGCGGCCATCGCCCTCGTACTTGAAGTCGTGGTAGCCGTCCGGGTACACGCGGGTGCCGTACAGTACCGGCATACAGGTGTTGGAGTTGTGGGTGGGCAGATCGTAATCTGCCAGCGGGTCCACATCGTACTCGGTGTAGCAGCGGATGGGGCAGGAAGAGCAGCCGCCCTGCTTGACAGTATACTCGGCTGCCGGGGCACCGAAGTCAAAGTAGCCCTTGAAGCAGCGCAGTGCAATTTTGTTGATGTCGTTGTAGGGCTGCTCGCCAGTATCGACCGGGCCGCCGGGGGCTTTCTTCCACTCACGGCCCGGAGCACCCGCCCAGCGGTTGTTGCCGGAGGTCGCGCTGTACTCTGCCCAGCTCTGCGGCTGTGCGGGGACGTTGTGGTTGTTGTTGCCGCCGATCAGGTTGCCCAGCATGTAGTTGGACAGTTCCAGGACCTTCTTCGGGTCAGCGACCTTGACACTGCCCGTGCCGCGGACGGCCAGACCCTTGAACTTCTTGTTGCCCAGAGCCGCGCCCACGCCTGCACCGGCGGAGTTGCCGAAGCTAGTGTTGATGGTGGAGTAGTCCACCAGATTCTCACCGGCCGGGCCGATGGAAGCAGACTCGAACTCGCGGCCGTTCTGCTCGATCAGCCACTTGTTGGAAGCGAACGTGCCCTTGCCCCAGATCTCGGAAGCGTCTTCCAGAGACACCTGATCGTCCTCGATGCGCAGGTAAACGGGCTTTTCGGAAATGCCGGTGACGACGATGCCGTCCCAGCCAGCATACTTCAGCATGGGGCCGATGTGGCCGCCCATGTGACCGTCCACGATGGACTTGCCCTTGGACCAGGTGGAGCGGAAGGTGACGTTCATACGACCGGAGCAGGGCACGCCGGAACCAGTCAGCGGACCGACACCGAAGATGACCATTGCCTTTTCGTCGTAGGGGTCCAGATCCATCGGAGCTTCGTCGTACATGATGCGGTAGGCCATGCCCATACCGCCGATATATTTATGGTATTTTGCGTCATCCTCACTGGTGATCTCGCCAGTGGTCAGGTTGATGCGCAGGATCTTGCCTGCCCAGCCATAACTTTCAGCCATTGTTGTTCCTCCTCGTATTATATAAGAGTAGTATTTATAGACCGCTCTCCAGCGGTATGCTAC
>CAVEGP010000078.1:0-10878 GCA_963615155.1 Bacteroides uniformis
ACGGAAAAGATTATACGGTTACAAAGATTGGAGTGTGCGCCTTTTATCTTTGTGGGATTTGTGTTGATCCGATCATTCATCAATCAAAATTTAAAAAATGATAGATGAAAATGAGTGAGCGGTCAGTAAGTCCCCGGCTGTAAGGCGACTCCATTTATCACAGAGACTTCTCCGTGATGGACAGCGGCCAGATTGACGCGCCGGAGCTGACGACTCAGGAAGTCCGGGAAGAAGTTCTGGAAACACAAAAAGCGCAAAAACGATCTTGAATCATCCGGAGAAGTACCATGTATACCACGCAATCAAACTCGGTGACTATAACATCGGGCAGACCTGACCGTGGAGGTGTATCTGTAATGCACATTCTCCGTGCTTCGGTATTAAAAACAATTCATCGTCCAGATGAACAAACAAATAAGGCTCACCGCAAAATTGACGGTGAGCCTTATTTTATACTCGATTTTTAACGGTGAACCGTTGCAAAATCCTTATGCTCTCGGGTTTTTAATAGCAGCCTGAGCGGCAGCCAGACGTGCGATAGGCACACGGAAGGGAGAGCAGCTGACGTAATCCAGACCAACATTGTGGCAGAACTCGACGCTGGAGGGATCGCCGCCATGCTCGCCGCAGATGCCCAGACCCAGATCGGGGCGGGTCTCACGACCATCGTGAGCAGCCATCTTGATCAGCTTGCCAACACCGATCTGATCGAGGTGCTGGAACGGATCGCTCTCGTAGATCTTCTTCTCGTAGTATGCGCCTAGGAACTTTGCGGCGTCATCACGGCTGAAGCCGAAGGTCATCTGGGTCAGGTCGTTGGTGCCGAAGCTGAAGAACTCGGCTTCCTTCGCGATTTCGCCGGCGGTCAGAGCGGCGCGAGGGATCTCGATCATGGTGCCGACCTGATACTTCATATCAACACCTGCCTCAGCGATCAGCTTGTCAGCCGTTGCGACGACAATATCCTTGACGTACTTCAGTTCCTTGACTTCGCCCACCAGAGGGATCATGATGTGCGGGGTGATCATCTTGCCGGTCTCAGCAGAAACCTTCAGAGCAGCCTTGACGACTGCGTTGGTCTGCATCTCGGCGATCTCGGGATAGGTGACAGCCAGACGGCAGCCACGATGACCCATCATCGGGTTGAACTCGTGCAGGCTGACGACAACATTGGTCAATTCCTCAGCGGTCATGCCCATATCCTTTGCCAGAGCAGCGATGTCCTCAGCCTTGGTGGGCAGGAACTCGTGCAGAGGGGGATCCAGATAACGGATGGTCATCGGGCGGTCACCCATGATGCGGTACATCGCGGTGAAGTCAGCCTCCTGGAACGGCTCGACCTTGGCCAGAGCGACCTTGCGCTCCTCAACGGTACGTGCGCAGATCATCTCACGGACAGCAGCAATGCGATCCTCCGCAAAGAACATGTGCTCGGTACGGCACAGACCGATGCCCTCAGCACCCAGATCAACTGCCTGCTGTGCGTCACGCGGGTTGTCCGCATTGGTCATGACGAGCAGCTGACGAGCTGCGTCCGCCCAGCCCATGAAGCGGTTGAAGTTCTTATTGCCGGTAGCGGCGACGGTTGCGACCTGCTCACCGTAGATGTTGCCGGTAGAACCGTCGATGGAGATCCAGTCACCCTCGACGAACTTATGACCGTTGATCTCGAAGGTCTTAGTCTCCTCGTCGATCTTAACGTTATTGTCATTGCCGCAGCCGGAGACACAGCAGGTGCCCATACCACGAGCAACAACGGCCGCGTGGCTGGTCATACCGCCGCGGACGGTCAGGATGCCCTGAGAGACCTGCATACCAACGATGTCCTCGGGAGAGGTCTCCAGACGAACCAGAACGACCTTCTTCATCTCGCCGGACTTGACCTTCTCCTCGGCCTCTTCCGCAGTGAAGACGATCTGACCGCATGCAGAACCAGGAGAAGCTGCCAGACCCTTGCCGACGACCTCGGCTGCCTTCAGGGCAGCAGCGTCGAACTGGGGATGCAGCAGGGTGTCCAGCTGCTTGGGCTCAACGCGCAGGACAGCCTCCTGCTCGGTGATCATACCCTCGTCAACCAGATCGCACGCGATCTGCAGAGCAGCCTGAGCGGTACGCTTGCCGTTACGGGTCTGCAGCATATACAGGTGACCATCCTCGATGGTGAACTCCATATCCTGCATATCACGGAAGTAGTTTTCCAGACGATTTGCGATCTCAACGAACTGCTCGTAGACCTCAGGCATCTGCTCGTGCAGGTGGCTGATGGGAGAAGGAGTGCGGACACCAGCGACGACGTCCTCGCCCTGAGCGTTGATGAGGTACTCGCCCATCAGCTTCTTTGCGCCGGTCGCAGGATCACGGGTGAACGCAACGCCCGTGCCGGAACGGTCGCCGGAGTTGCCGAATGCCATCTGCTGGACGTTGACAGCAGTGCCCCACTCGTAGGGGATCTCGTTCATCTTACGATAAACATTCGCGCGGGGGTTATCCCAGCTGCGGAAGACTGCCTTGACAGCCTCGATCAGCTGATCCTTGGGATCCTGGGGGAACGGCTTGCCCTCGTTGTCCTCATAGATCTTCTTGAAGGTGCCGACCAGCTCCTTCAGATCCTCGGCAGTCAGGTCAACGTCATTCTTGACGCCCTTGGCTTCCTTCATCTTGTCGATCTCGACCTCGAACAGGCTCTTCGGGACCATCATGACGACGTCCGCGAACATCTGGACAAAACGGCGATAGCAGTCATATGCGAAACGGGGGTTGTTGGTCTTCTTTGCCAGACCCTCAACAGCCTCGTCGTTCAGACCGAGGTTCAGGATGGTGTCCATCATGCCGGGCATGGACTGGCGTGCGCCGGAGCGGACGGAGACCAGCAGGGGGTTCTCGTTGTCGCCGAAGGTCTTGCCGGTGATCTTCTCGAGACCCTTGACATGCTCGAAGATGTCAGCGGTGATCTCGTCATTGATCTGACGACCGTCTGCGTAATACTGCGTGCAGGCCTCAGTGGTGATGGTAAAGCCCTGCGGGACCGGCATGCCGGCTGCAGTCATCTCTGCCAGACCTGCGCCCTTACCGCCCAGGATATTCTTCATAGTGGTCTTGTCGCCACCGAAGGCTTCGTTGCCCTCGCTGAAGTAGTACAGATACTTTTTGCTCATGCGTTGTTTACCTCCCAATTGTGACCTCCGGTCTTTCGCCGTGGGCCTCATCGTTCTGCTCTGTATCAGGACTCGATGAATATTTGTGATTGTGAATGCTCAATTATTATACCAGAAAATCCCTCAGTTTCCACCGTGCAAAATACCGAATTTATTTGATAAATTTTGTGCAATCCCTTGCATTTCACTGAGTTTTTCGGTAATATAAAATGGGAAAGATTTGGAGAGGTTTTTCATTTTTTGACGTAAATCTCCCCAAACTTGGATACAACTATCTATCCAATAAATTCGCTGCGACGTTTTTCCGGCTCTATTTCTCCTGAGGGGTGTTTCTCATTTCCCGAACGTCCCGAACCGGTTCCGCCGGAAGAACGCTTTTATGAGGAGGCACTGCATCATGAATCCCGAACTGATCGCCGCCCGTGCTCTGCTGGACGCAGCAGAAGCAAAACGGGAAGAGATCCTTCTGCGCCATATCGCAAAGGGCGTTATCATCGAAAGCCGCACGGTCGAGATCGGCGATGAGGTCGTCATCGCCCCCGGCGCAAAAATCTTATCCGGCACCATCCTGCGGGGCAGGACGACCATCGGCGCGGGCTGCGTCATCGGTCCGAACAGTCTGATCGAGGACAGCACCATCGACGAGGGCACGACCGTCAACGCCAGTCAGGTCTACGGCTCGCACCTCGGCGCGCACAACAACATCGGTCCCTTCACCCACGTCCGTGTCAACACCGTCACCGATTACGGCGTCCATCTGGGAGCGTACGTCGAGACCAAGAACTCCAACTTCGCACGCGGCAACACGGTCAGCCATCTGACCTACATCGGCGACAGCGATGTGGGCAAGTACTGCAACTTCGGCTGCGGCACAGTCACCTGCAACTACGACGGCAAGGATAAGTTCCGCACCACCATCGGTGACTACTGCTTCATCGGCTGCAACACAAACCTCGTCGCTCCGGTCAAGGTCGGCGACGGCGCGTATACCGCCGCCGGCAGCACCATCACCAAGGATGTTCCCGCCGCTGCGCTGGGCATTGCCCGAGAGCGTCAGACCAACCTTGAGGGCTGGGCTGAGCCGAAGATGGAAGCCTACATCGCCAAAAAGAAGAAGCTGGAAGACGAGCAGGGTAAGTAATTCAGTTCTCATCACGCATCATTTGACCGCTGCACACCGTTCTGTGCGGCGGTTTTTTGATCGTTCTTTTCTGTCGGGCGATGTTTTTCGCCTAAAATGTATATCTTTTTGCGCGCACGCATGTTATAATAAAAAATTGTTCCAAAGACATATTGAGAAAAGGCAATTGAAACACTATGAACACAAATGATATCTGGCTGATCGCCGGTCTTGGCAATCCCGAATCCAAATACGACGGCACCCGCCACAACGCTGGCTTTGCCGCACTGGACGCGCTGGCTGACAAGTGGAATATTTCGGTCAGCAAAACGAAATTTCAAGGTCTGTGGGGACAGGGCGAGGTTGAAGGGCACAAGGTCGTTCTTCTGAAGCCCTTGACCTATATGAACCTTTCGGGCGATTCGATCGCTCCTCTGGCAGGCTTTTTCAAGATCCCTGCCGACCATGTGATCGTCCTGTGCGACGATATCACCCAGAACCCCGGAAAGCTCCGCATCCGTCCTTCAGGCTCGGCAGGCGGACACAACGGTCTCAAAAGCATCATCGCCCGTCTGGGCGGTGAGAACTTCCCCCGTATCCGGATCGGCGTCGGCGCGAAACCGCGTCCGGACTATGACTTGGCAGATTGGGTGCTGGGCAAGTTCCCTGCCGAGGATCTGAAAGCCCTCGCCGACCGCTACCCCGACATCGAAGCAGCCGCAAAGCTCATCATGGACGGCAAACTCGGCATGGCTCAGAGCAAATATAACGGCTGATAGAAGAGGTTTCAATCACCGCAAAGTTTTATCATTTACCAAAGAAAAGGGTTATTTCGAGAGGAGGGAGTCATCTTGTACGAATCACTGCTGAAGAACACGCCGGAATATCAGAAGATCGCAGCCAGTCTTGATTCCTCCGGACCTGCCGCCCTGTTCGGTCTGCCGCCCGCCGGTCGGGCACTCCTGTACGCCGCTCTGCAAAAGGACATTGGGCGTATTCTCTGCATCGTAACGCCCGGCGAAGCGGAAGCCACCCATTTTGCTGACGATCTCAAGACGCTGGGGTTGTCGGCGGCGGTCTTTCCGCCCCGTGATTTCATGCTTCGTCCGGTCGAGGGCGCAGGACGTGAGTACGAGTACCGCCGTTTGTCGGTGCTGGGCGCACTGGCGGGCGGACGACTGCAGGCAGTCTGCGTTCCTGCCGAAGCTCTTCTCCAATATACTGTCCCGCAGCAGGAGTTCCGGCAGAACACCCTGACCCTGAAAGCCGGTATGACCTACGAGCGAGAGGCTCTGGTATCGAGGCTCTTTGCTGCCGGATATGTCCGCCGCAGTCAGGTCGATGGTCCGGGGCAGTTCAGCGTCCGCGGCGATATCGTGGATATCTACGCACCTGATATGAAGCAGCCCTCCCGTATCGAATACTGGGATGATGAGATCGATTCGCTGTCCTCCTTCGACCTGCTGACCCAGCGGCGGGACGGCGCATTGGAAAAGATCCATCTCTCTCCTGCACGTGAAGTCCTCTTTGGCAGCACCATCGAGACAGCCGAGGCTCTCCGTGCCGCACAGAAAAAAGCCCGTGGCAAACGCCGTGAAGCTCTTGAACGGGCGATGGAATCCGACCTGTCCCAGCTCGACTCCGGTCTCATGCCCGAAGCAATGGATAAGTATTATGGTCTGCGTTATCCCCAGCCTGCTACCCTGCTCGACCATCTGACCGACCCGATCTTCATCCTTGATGAGGTCGGCGGCATTCGGGATGCCCAGAAAGCCACCGAATTCCGCCGCAGCGAGGAACTGACCGGACTGCTGGAAGAGGGCGTCCTCTGCCAGGGTCTGGATGTGCTCTATCAGACGATGGACGACCTCGTGATTGATGCGGGGAAGTACAGCACCCTGCTGTGTGAAAACTTCCTGCGGGGGATGAACGAATTCAAGCTGAAAGACCTCATTAACGCAGAAGCTTTTGCCGCTCCCAACTGGGGCGGCGACCTCGCATCCCTGCGGGAGGATCTCGACCCGCTCATCGAGCAGGGGTATGCTGTCGCGCTGTTCGCCGGAACGCCGAAGGGAGCTGCGGCACTAACCCGTGACCTTGCCGACAAGGGCTATGCGGTCAGCATGAGTCGGGACGTCCGCCCCACCAAGGGTCTGGTTCAGGTCTTGTCCGGACACCTGACTGCCGGCTGTACCTTCCCCTTCGCACATGCGGCGGTTCTTTCGTCCCGTCGTCACGGTCTGGACGAGACCGCCGAATCCAGAAAGAAGAAAAAAAGCAAAAACGTTCTGTCCAGCCTTTCGGACATCAAGCCCGGCGATTATGTGGTTCACCAGAGCCACGGCATCGGCATGTATGCAGGCATCCAGCGTCTCGAGGTTCAGGGAGCGATCAAGGACTACCTGAAGATCCAGTATTCCGGCTCGGACGTGCTGTATGTTCCGGTCACACAGCTTGACCTGCTCAGCCGTTACACCGCACCCGGCGACGAAGAAAAAGTCAAGCTGGCAAGGCTGGGCGGCGCGGAATGGCAGCGCACCCGCGCAAAAGTCAAAAAAGCCACGGAGGAGATGGCGCAGGAGCTGATCGAGTTGTACGCTCGCCGAAGACAGGCTAAGGGGTACGCTTTCCCGCCGGACGGCGATTGGCAGAGCGATTTCGAGACCCGCTTCGAGTATGACGAGACGGACGACCAGCTCAACGCCACCTCCGAGATCAAAAAGGACATGGAAAAATCATGGCCGATGGATCGTCTGCTCTGCGGAGATGTCGGCGTCGGAAAGACCGAAGTCGCTCTGCGTGCCGCATTCAAGTGCGTCATGGGCGGCAAACAGTGTGCCATCCTTGCCCCGACCACCCTTCTGGCATGGCAGCATTACAACACCATCCTCTCCCGCATGGAAGCCTTTCCGGTGCGCTGTGAGATGATGTCCCGCTTCCGCACCGCCAAGCAGCAAAAGGAGACGCTGCGCGGCTTGCAGGCGGGCAGCGTGGATATCGTGGTCGGTACGCACCGCCTGCTTTCCAAGGACGTTCGCTTCCATGATCTTGGGCTTGTCATCATCGACGAGGAGCAGCGGTTCGGCGTCAAGCACAAAGAAAAACTAAAAGAGAACTTCATCGGCGTGGACATGCTGACCCTCTCGGCAACGCCCATCCCCCGCACCCTGAATATGGCGATGAGCGGCATTCGTGATCTGTCCACCATCGAGCAGCCTCCGTTCGAGCGTCAGCCCGTTGAGACGTTCGTTCTCGAGTACAACGATGTTATCCTTGCCGAAGCTATGAAAAAGGAGCTTGCCCGAGGCGGACAGGTCTACTATCTGCACAATCGGGTGGATAACATCGAGTCCACCGCCGCTCATGTCAGCCGGATGGTTCCCGGCGCGCGGGTCGGCATTGCTCATGGCAAGATGACCGAAGAAGAGCTGAACCCCGTCTGGCAGCACCTTCTGAACGGCGAGATCGACATTCTGGTCTGCACGACCCTGATTGAAACCGGCATCGACGTGCGGAACTGCAACACCCTCATCATCGAGGATGCCGACCGGATGGGGCTGGCGCAGTTGTATCAGATCCGTGGTCGGGTCGGTCGAAGCGGACGCAAGGCCTACGCCTACTTCACCTTCCGTCGGGACAAGACGCTGTCGGATATCGCTCAGAAACGTCTGTCCGCGATCCGAGAGTTCACCGCCTTCGGTTCGGGCTTCCGCATCGCCATGCGCGATTTACAGATCCGCGGTGCGGGCAGCCTGCTGGGGCACAGCCAGCATGGACACATGGAGGCAGTCGGCTACGACCTCTATGTGAAAATGCTCAATCAAGCGATCGCCCGTGCCAAGGGAGAACCCATCCAGAGAGACAAGAGCGAATGCCTTGTCGATCTGCGGGTGGACGCTTTCATCCCTGAAAAATACATTGCGGACGGTCCGGGACGGATCGAAGCCTACAAGCGCATCGCCGCAATCCAGACCCCTGAGGACGCCGCCGATGTTCTGGACGAGCTGATCGACCGCTACGGCGATCCGCCGCCGTCGGTCAGCGATCTTGTGAACGTCTCGCTCGTCCGTGTGCAGGCCGCCGGAGTCGGCGTATACGAAGTCACTCAGAAGAAGGATACGCTGGTGCTTCAGGTGGAGACACTGGACATTGGCATGATCCGTGGGCTTCTGGTGGCTTTCAGCGGTCGTGTCACCGCCGGAGCGGGCACAAAGCCGTATCTCTCGGTCACACTTCAACCAAATGAAAAGCCTCTGGAGCTATTGCAAAGCATCCTGAAAGCGATGGGAGAGATCCAGGCAGAGTCTCACTCTCCCCAAAATAAATGATAGGAGTATCACTATGAAAAAACGAATCCTTGCGCTGTTCTGCGCACTGGCACTGACCGTCGGTCTGGCGAGCTGTGTCATTTCCACACCCGACACCGTAGGCAAGATCGGAGATGTTGAGATCACTTCCGGTCTGTATCTGCTGGCACAGTTCGACGCTTATCAGAAGGCTGCCGACCTTGCTTCCAGCGATCAGGACACGACCAATGTCAAGTCTTTCCTAAAGGAGACGATCACCATCGACACCGATACCGAAGAAACCGCTACCGTCCGTGATTATGTCGCGGAGCAGACTCTCAAAAACCTCGAAAGCTATGCCGCTGTCGAGACTCGTTACAACGAGCTGGGCGGTCAGTTGACCGAGACCGAGGAAGCACAGGCCGACAGCTATGCTGAACAACTGATGGAGCAGTACGGCGACACCTACAAAGCCAACGGCATTGGTCTCGAGACCATCAAGCGTTTCGAGCGTATCCTGCTCAAGAGCAATGCCCTGCTGGATCTGATCTATGGCACGGACGGCGAGACCCCCGTCTCGGACGCCGACCTGACGAACTACATCGAGAATGACATGTACTATATCAACTATGTCGTTATCCCTCTTTATAACAGCTCTACCTATGCTTTTGCTGACGACACCCAGAAGGCAGAAATGCTCGAGCTGGCACAGAACGCGGTGGACGGATACAACGCCAGCCGTCCGGACTCGGCGTTTGCCCAGCAGAGCGCGTTCCAGTCGGCAGTGTCCGCCGCTCTGCCCGACATCTACGAGGTTCTCAGCAGTTCCTCTTCCGACGCAAGTTTCTCGTCCAGCCTGCTGGCTGACAGCGATCTCGACAGCTCCTTTACGGAAGAGGGTTCTGCCGATACGGTCCGCAAGCTGAGCTTTGGCGAGGCAACTGCCGTCCAGTACTCGAGCCTCGCCATGATGATGGCGGTTCGCCTTGACCCGCTCCAGACATCTACGCTGGATTCTCTCCGTTCGCAGGCTCTCACCTCGATGAAATCCGATGAATTGCAGGACTCTCTCGCAGAGTATGGCGTATCCCTCGCACATACTCTCGATTCCTCCGCTATGAATAAGCTCCCCGCGAAGAAGATCGTCAATAACAACACCAATAGTTGATTTTTTCAAATTCAGAAAGGGATCGTTTAGAATGGAAGCCCGAAAAGCACTGAAATCTGATATCGACAGTATCGAAAAAATTTACAACCGAGTTCATGATGCCGAAGAAAAAGGGTTGTCAGCAGTCGGCTGGATTCGCAATGTGTATCCTACCAGAAGGACAGCAGAAGATGCATTGGACCGCGGCGATCTGTTTGTCATGACGGATGGTGATAAAATTGTAGCCGTAGCAGTCATCAATCATATTCAGGTCCCTGAATACAAGGATGCTGCATGGAAGCATGATGCATCGGACGAGGAAGTCATGGTGCTGCATGGTCTTGCTGTAGACCCGCTGGAAAAGGGTAAGGGTATTGGTCGGGCATTTGTTGCGTTCTATGAGAGCTACGCCAAACAGCACGGTTGCCCTGCATTGCGTATGGACACCAATGTGACAAACTCCAGAGCCAGAAAGCTGTACCAGTCCCTCGGCTACGAGGAGATCGGGATCGTGTCTTGTATCTTTAACGGCATTCCCAATGTAAAATTGGTGTGCCTTGAGAAATACATTGGATAAATGTTCAGCCTGACGCTTGGTGGTGAATCTGATGACGAGTGTAATGGTTCTTCTGATTTTAATATTCTGTATTCTGGCTTATACCGGGCAGACATTTTTCAGCAAGCTTTTCTCCATGCAGTATCAAGGTCCTGATGCTGCCGCAACGCCGGTCTATGCGACTATCTATTGCGGCATCGCGGGAATCATCATTTTGCTGCTCGCCGGATTCCGATATGAACCATCTCCCGGCACTGTGGCTTTTGGTCTGCTCAATGGCGCGATTTTATTTCTTTACCTTCTGAGTTTGCTCTATTCTTCCCGTTTAGGACCGTTTTCCTTTAACAGCATCGTCTTGCGCTTCGGCGGTATTGTGGTTTGCCTGCTGGTTGCTGTCATCTATTGGGGCGATCAGCTCACCATTTCGCAAATCGCTGGGATTGTGGTTATGTTGGTTGCGTTCGTTGTGTTCAACAGCGGCGGGATCGATTTCCGATCAGTAAAGAAGGGCTATGTTTGTTGGGTCATTATGCTCTTTTGCAGTAATGGTCTTTATGGTGTGATTTTGGATGCACAGCGGCGGCTATATGCTGCGGAGCGAAATGAGATGATCG
>CAVEGP010000079.1:0-10810 GCA_963615155.1 Bacteroides uniformis
TTCAGTTAGTGCAGGAACAGGGGCAGCGGCTCAAGGAAGATGATATCCTTACGCTCGGCTGCATCGCCCTCCGCCAGAACAGCGGCCTGACCGACGATCTTGCACTGGGTCTTCTCCGCCAGCTCATCCAGAGCCTTGAGCGAGCCGCCCGTGGAGATGACATCATCCACGACGAGAACACGCTTGCCGTTCATCGTTTCCAGCTCCTTGCGGTCGATAACAAGCTTCTGCTTGCCTGCAGTGGTGATGGACTGATCCTCAACAACGACCGGATCACTCATATAAAGCTTGATGCCCTTGCGTGCGCAGATATAAGGCTTACCGCTCTGGCGGCTCATCTCGTGCGCCAGAGGGATACCCTTAGCCTCTGCGGTCAGCAGAACATCAAAATCCGGGCACTTCTTGAGCAGCTCAGCCGCAGCAGCCACTGTCAACTCACTGTCGCCCAGCATGATGAATGCCGCAATATCCATGTGGTCATTCACCTTGCAGATCGTCAGCTCACGGGTCAGCCCCGCAACCTTCAGAGTATAAGTTGCCATAACAAATTTCCCTTTCTTCCTTATTTTTGTTTTTATCAGACGGGCAGCTTCTCACCGCCAAGAACATGGAAATGCAGATGCTTCACGGTCTGACCTGCGTCCTCGCCCACGTTGGAGATGACACGATAGCCATTCTCGAGACCGGTCTCCTTCGCCAGCTTCGCAATGACAGCGAACACATGACCCAGCAGCGCGCCGTCCTCTTCCGTCAGCGCAGCGGCTGAGGAGAGATGCTTTTTCGGGATCACCAGAAAATGCACCTTCGCCTGCGGGTTGATATCGTAGAAAGCGACCACCTGATCGTCTTCATACAGCTTCTTGGAGGGGATCTTCCCTTCTGCGATCATGCAAAACAGACAATCTTCCATCGGAGTAGCTCCTTTCAAGTCCATTTTTACTAAATCGCCTCCCTCTCCGTCATCCCTGCGGGATGTCCCCCAAAAGTTGGAGAGCTGTCACCGAAGGTGACTGAGAGGGCAAGCACGTTTTTTTCAGCCCAGGATCTTTCCGACAATGCCTGTAACTGCGTGCAGAGCCTCGTCGATCTTGGTCTCATCCCTCAGACCTGCCATTGCGAAGTCCGGCTTGCCGCCGCCCTTGCCGCCGGCGATGGCAGCGATCTCCTTAACCAGAACACCTGCCTTCAGACCCATTTCCTGAGCCGCTTTGCTGACCGTGACCGCCATCGTGATCTTCTCGCTGTCTTTGCCGACCAGAACTGCCACAGCGGGCTTCTGAGCCTTATCACGGATGGTGTCGCACATGCCACGCAGGGTGTCGCCGGACGTTCCGGTGAAGTATGCGGAAGCGATCTTCACGCCATTCACTTCCTCTGCGTTATCGAACAGACTGCCGACCTTGGAAGCGGCAACCTTTGTCCTGATCTCTTCCAGCTCCTTGCTCATGGACTTGTTCTCAGCCATGACAGCTTCAGCACGGAGAGGCAGTGCGGCAATATTGTTTGCCTTCAGGGTGTTTGCGACCTGATGCAGCATTGCCTCCTGCATGTCGGCACGGATGAGCAGGTTGCGGCCGGTGACAGCCTCGATACGGCGGATACCAGCAGCGACAGAAGACTCGCTTACGATCTTGAAGCCGCCGATCTGAGCGGTGTTCCTGACATGCGTACCGCCGCAGAACTCAGTGGACCAGCCCTCGATATCAACGACACGGACGACCTTGCCGTACTTCTCGCCGAACAGAGCCATCGCGCCCAGTTTCTTGGCTTCCTCGATAGGCATCTCCTTGACAGTAACGTTCATCGACTCATAGATCTTGTCGTTGACGATCTTCTGGACACGAGCCAGCTCCTCGGGAGTGACTGCGCTGAAGTGGGTAAAGTCGAAGTGGGTGATATCAGCGTCTTGATACGAGCCTGCCTGATGGACATGGTCGCCCAGAACCTCACGCAGAGCAGCCTGCAACAGGTGAGTTGCGGTGTGGTTGCGGGCGATCGCCATGCGATACTCTTTATCGACCTTCGCCGTCAGATGGTCGCCGACCTTGACGATGCCGCTTTCCAGAACGCAGGTGTGGACATAGTAGCCCTTCGGGGTCTTCTTGACATCCAGCACGCGCAGGGAGCATTCCGCGCCCGTGATCACGCCGTGGTCAGCAGCCTGACCGCCCATCTCAGCGTAGAACGGAGTCCTATCCAGAACGACCAGAACGCCTTCCTTGGCCTGATCATCGGTGGAGATCGCCTCGGTCAGGGTCTCCTCATCGCTCAGAGCGACGACAACGCCCTCAGTGCTCAGGGTGTCGTAGCCGACAAAGACGGTCGGCTCGGCATCCAGACCGCCGAACAGATCCTCGCTCCAGCCGGAGATATTCTTCTTCAGACGCTCTGCACGGGCGCGCTCCTTCTGTTTCTTCATCTCTGCATGGAAGCCGTCCTCGTCGATTTCAATGCCCTGCTCGGCAGCGATTTCCTTGGTCAGATCGAGGGGGAAGCCGAAGGTATCGTTCAGCTTGAACACGTCCAGGCCCTTCAGCAGGTGCTGGTGCGCCTTCTCGAGACCGTCAATCATGTTGTTGAGAATGTTCATACCAGCGTCGATGGTACGGGCGAAATTTGCTTCTTCCGTGCCGATGACCTTCTTGATATACGCATCGTGCTCACGCAGCTCGGGGTAAGCGGACTCGCTGGACTGGATGACCGTCTCGACCAGCTCTACGAGGAACGGACGGCTGATGCCCAGCATCCGACCATGACGGGCAGCACGGCGCAACAGACGGCGCAGAACATAGCCGCGACCCTCATTGGAGGGCAGGATTCCGTCAGACACCATGAAGGTACAGCTGCGGATGTGGTCGGTGATGACACGGATAGAGATATCAGTCTTATCGTCCTGCTTATAGGTCTTGCCAGACAGGTGTTCGACATGATGCAGAACGCTCTGGACGGTATCGACCTCAAACAGATTGCCGACGCCCTGCATCACACATGCCAGACGTTCCAGACCCATACCAGTATCAATGTTGGGACGGGGCAGACGCTCATAGTGGCCCTTGCCGTCGGAATCGAACTGGCTGAAGACCAGGTTCCAGATCTCCATATAGCGGTCGCAGTCACAGCCTACGCCGCAGGTCGGCTTGCCGCAGCCGTACTCGGGACCACGGTCGAAGTAGATCTCAGAGCAGGGGCCGCACGGACCAGAGCCGTGCTCCCAGAAGTTATCCTCCTTACCCAGACGCACCATGTGGTCGGGGCTGATGCCGACCTTCTGCGTCCAGATGTCATACGCCTCATCGTCCTCTTCATAGACCGAAATATACAGCTTATCCTTCGGGATCGCCATCCACTCGTCACTGGTCAGAAACTCCCATGCCCATGGGATGACCTCTTCCTTGAAATAATCCTGGAAGGAGAAGTTGCCCAGCATCTCGAAGAAGGTGCCATGACGCGCGGTGATGCCGACACGCTCAATATCCGGAGTGCGGATGCACTTCTGGCAGGTCGTCACGCGGTGACGGGGCGGCTCTTCCTGAGCCAGAAACCACTTTTTCATGGGTGCCATGCCGCTGTTGATCAGCAGCAGGCTGGGGTCGTTCTTCGGGACGAGCGGGAAGCTGTCCAAGCGCAGATGACCCTTGCCCTCAAAGAAGGTGAGGTACTTGTCGCGCAGTTCATTCAAACCGGTCCATTGCATAACTCTTACTCTCCTCGTGTATCATGCGTCCTCCTCCGGACGCAGTTTTTTCTATGGCAGGCTGACAAAAAACAAAAACAGCCCTCCTCCCGATGAAGGGACGAAGGCTGTCTAAAAAGCTCCGTGGTACCACCCAAATTGCAGAGAAACACCTTCTCTGCCGCTTTCTGTACGATAACGCCGCACAGCGTCCGACTTTTCTCGCCGGAAGCTCCGGGGTGGCGTGAAATACTCTTTGCCGGAACGCCTTGCAGCCTGCGGGCATTCTCTCTGGACGGCAGTACAATATTTCTGATCCCATCATTGCCTTATGCCATAATTCATTCGAGCGCAGCAGAAATAAAACCCCACCGCGTATAACCAAATTATAGCATGTCGGCAGCATTTGTCAACCGGTTTTCGCAAAAACTTACCGCTTGCGCGTCCTCCGCAAAGCTTTATTCCCGCTTGACGGCGAGAAATGTATCCGCTACAATAAAAACGATTCAGAACTGTTTTCTATTTCAAAAAAGAGAGGAAATTTTCCGTGAAGATCCTGAAAGTCAAATGTCTGGCTCCAACCCGGTTGGACAACTATCTGATGCAGCAGTACCCTGCGCTGAACCCTGGCCGTCTGAACAAAGCTCTGCGGGAAAACAAGATCAAGCTGAACGGCAAAAAACAGCCGCTCTCCACCCGCATTATGGCAGGCGATGAGATCAAGCTGTTCATTCTGGACGATGTTCTGGACTCCGGCAAGCATGTCGATGGTCCAGCTTGGAAGAACGCACGCAGCGCAGCACAGGTCATCTACGACTGTCCGCAGATCCTGATCGTCAATAAGCCCGCCGGACTGTCGGTAGATGGTCCTGAGGACGATACCCTGCTCAACCGCGCTCTGCTTTATCTCAACCAACAGGGCGAATACAGCGAGGACAGCCTGTACACCCCCGCCCTCTGCCATCGTCTGGACACCGGTACAAGCGGTCTTGTCATCATCGCCAAAACGCCAGAGGCTGAACAGCTTTTTCTCGAGCTCATCAAGAACCGTGAGGTCAAAAAGACCTACCTCTGCGTCACCTTTGGTCGTCCGACTCCGCCGGACGCCACGCTGGGCGGTTATCTGCTCAAAGATTCTGACCGCGGCATTGTCAAGATCGTCGAGGAAAAGCTCCCCAGCGCAAAGGATGTCGAGACCCAATATGAGACCATTGCCGTCTCGGGTCGTCTGGCCCTGCTCAAGGTCAAGCTCATTACCGGACGCACCCATCAGATCCGTGCGCACATGGCAAGCATTGGCTGCCCCATCCTCGGCGACAGCAAATACGGCAACAATTCTGCCAACCGTGAGCTGAAGCTCAAGTATCAGGCTCTCTGCGCATGGGAGCTGACGATGCCCCGCTTCACCCAGCCCGATTTCGAGTTCCTCAGCGGCAAGACTTTCCACGCACCCAAACCGTGGTATTATCAGCAGATCCTGGATGGAACGTTGAAATAATATATAACCTACAAGCTATAAGAAAAGGGATGCCGTGCGGCATCCCTTTTTGCTGTTTAAACTCTCACCATATCCTCAGCGATCTCAGCCAGCGAGTGTGCGCCGCACATCTGCATGGTGTCGGCCAGTTCACCGGCGATCTTGTCGATGTAGCACTTGACACCCTCGGCACCGCCGCCATAGACCGCCGTGACAAAGGGGCGGCAGATGAGAACGCCGTCCGCGCCCAGTGCCAGAGCCTTGAACACGTCCACACCAGAGCGGATGCCGCCGTCCACCAGAACCTTCACACCGCTGTCCTTGAGGGCCTTTGCGATCTCGGGCAGGACTTCGGCGGTGGCAGGACACTGGTCAAGGACACGGCCGCCGTGGTTGGAAACGACGATTGCCGCTGCGCCGGCTTCTTTTGCCTTGAGCGCGCCCTTGACGGTCATGACGCCCTTGACAATGAAAGGACGACCCGCCAGCGCGACGATCTCTTTCAGCTCGTCCACACTCTTGCTGCCTGCCGGAGGGGTCATATTCTTCAGGAATGGCAGACCAGCCGCGTCGACGTCCATTGCGACGGCAAAGCAGCCGCTCTCCTTCGCCTGCTCCATTTTGGTCTTGATGGTGTCGATGTTCCACGGCTTGATGGTCGGAACACCACAGCCGTTTGCCGCACCGATGGCTTTGGTCGCCATTGTCATGACATCCGGATTCGTGCCATCGCCCGTAAAAGCCGCGATGCCGTTCTCTGCGCAGGCCTTCACCAGCACACCATTATAGGTCATATCCGTATAGGTATCCGAATAGTGCAGGTTGACCGCACCTACCGGACCGGCAAAGAATGGATACCGGAATTTCTGTCCGAATAACTCTACGCTCGTATCAGGTATGCCGTTCTCACAGAGGGTATCCATGTTGACCCGGATCTCCGCCCACTTATTATAATTGCGGATCGCCGTGTCGCCCACGCCCTTTGCGCCCGGACCAGGGATCTGATTTTTGCAGGCAACGCCATTGCAGACCGGGCAGGCTTTGCAGTATTTGCCGATGCATTGCCGCGCGTTTTCCAACACTTCTGAATAATTCATATCCATTTTCCTCCCGATTGACTTCCATTTCTGCGGAATTTCTCATTTTCATATACTCTCTGCCCCCATCATAGTCCCCTTTTTCGTCTGCGTCAAGGGGTGTACAGGGTATTTCAGTTACTCGGAAATTCCTTTACAATTTTGTCCAAGCGTATCTTCGTCATTTTTGAAAAAATACAAACTTTTTTGAAAAAACGCTTGACAAAAACGAGAGTTTCATGTATTATAGTGGAGCACTGAGGGCTACGGCTCAAGAGTGAAGAACAGAAAATGTGGAAAGATGGCTGAGTTGGTCTAAGGCGCACGACTGGAAATCGTGTAACGTGTTAAAAGCGTTCTGGGGTTCGAATCCCCATCTTTCCGCCAGATAGCCCGAAACCGAAAGGTTTCGGGCTTTTTGTTGTTACAGTTCTCTCCGTCTGCTTCGCAGACAACTCTCCCAAAGAGAAAGCCGAGACTTCAGCTCCTCGCTTCCGTCCAATCCCTTAGTTGTCTATCGTTCTCTATCATCACAAACTTCCCCGGATATTTCTTCCCGAGAGCTTTCAGGTTCTTATATTTTTGAGCAGAACGTCCCTTGTACAAGACCCACCGGATGAATTCAAGGTCGATTTTCTCCTCGCAGCCGGCGGCTGACGAATCCCGCACTCTGCCCCTGTTCTCCCACCACCGCTTAACGACCCGACGCAAGCAGACAAAGCGTCCGAACCAAAGCACAATGATCTGGTCGGCTTCTTCCAGCCGCCGGGCATAGCAGGTCTTGGTATAATTTCCGTCGATGACCCAGTTGTCATGCTCGTCCAGAAAACGGCTCAGGATAGTTTCTTCCTCTTCGGGCGTCCGTTCGACCCAGTCGGGCAGAAAATGCACCGCATCGAGATGAAGAACAGGCACACCGTATCGTTCCCCCAGTTCTTTCGCAAGGGTCGATTTACCGCTTCCGCTTGTGCCTAAAATTGCGATTTTCATAGTCAGCTCCTTTATTAAAGTAACCTCTCAGGCCGCATTGCGTCAGCAATGACGGAGAGGTTTGTTTTTTATCATACATTTTTTCCATACACACGTCAAGTATTTTCAGGAGGACATTTTATGGCTTCTTCATCTTCTTCCAAAAAGCGTTCCCGTGCGGTCATCGTTGTTGTGGTCCGCCTGCTTCTGACCTGCGTCGTTGCGGCAGCAACGGTCTACGGGCTGTTGTCGCACAAGGTCAGATCTATCCAGAATGGCGGTGAGTTCAACTGCACCTATCAGGTAACTTCTACCTCTTCTGAAACGCCCACCCTGTATGGCATTTTGAATACCGTCGGCGCGACCAGCGGTACTGTTACAGGGCAATATACCTCCGGCAAAATTCAGCTTGCTCTCTCCACCAAAAATTCCTCCGTCCCCTTCACACGAGTCTACATCGACCAGAACGAAACGCTTTATGACGCAGGTCAGCTCTACTCTGTCCTGCGCAGCGGTATCGTGGACGCTTATCCGCTGGCCGGGCTGGTGCTTCCCACATGGAATCTTGGAAACTACATTTCCCAGACTCAGCTTGCGACAGCTTTAGGTGTGGAGCTTCAATCGGTCGAATTGCAGGATATCACAGGGTTTTCGCTGGTACTGGGTGCGCTGAAAAAGGTCACGCCTGACAATGCCATCGACGGCTACACCTATTATCAGATTCCTTCTACTGGTGAAAATACCCCTGTCCTCATTGTCGGTCTGCCCCTCAAGAGCTTGTTTGAGGCTTCCACCCCGCTCCACATCCTGCTGAGCATTCCGGAGCATGAGGTGAATGTCGAACTGAACGGCACACTTACCGCCTCCGAACCCGTCATCGTTGCGCCTGCCTCTCAGATGTCGGATGACGATGTGGACACCTTTGTTCAGATTCGCAAAGCTCTCGAAAGCTTCTCCCAGTTCATCCAGAGTCTGAGCTGATTCCTCCTCCGTCTCGCATCTGCCTGCCAGCTCTCTCAGCGGGAGAGTCATTGACACATCGGTCAGGTTTATCCTGATTGACTAAGTTTTGAATAAAACATAAAAACCGGACTCCGCTGTTTTGGCTCACGAATTTCATTCCGTGAATCAATGCGCAGAACCCGGTTTATTTTATTTTTTATCTATCCAGAATCTTACCATCGATGGAGAAGGTGACGACCTGCCATGGGATGAACTTTCCGCTGTTCTGCAGGGCAGTGATGGTGGCACGTTCCAGACCACCGCAGCAGGGCACTTCCATCCGCAGAACAGTCACACTCTTGATGTCGTTGTGGGCAATGATCTGGGTCAGCTTCTCGCTGTAATCCACATCATCCAGCTTCGGGCAGCCGATGAGCGTCACTTTGCCCTTCATAAACTCCTGATGGACGTTCGCATATGCGTAAGCGGTGCAGTCCGCCGCAATGAGCAGCTTTGCGCCATTGAAATAGGGCGCATTGACTGGAACGAGCTTGATCTGGCAGGGCCACTGCGCCAATTGGGAGGGCTGAGAATTCAGATTCGCCGGAGTCTGAACAGCCGTTCCGCCGGTGCTGCGGTCAAACTGGTGCATCTGGTGACCCGGGCATCCCGAGAAGGCAGGCTTTGCGGCGGCTGCCTTCTTCTGCTTGTTTTCCAGCACAGCCTGTTCGTCGTAGGCGGCAGCCTCACGCTCTTCAAAGGTGATCGCGCCCGTCGGGCAGCCAGGCAGACAATCGCCGAAGCCGTCGCAGTAGTCGTCCCGCATCAGCTTTGCCTTGCCGTTTACCAGGCCGATCGCCCCCTCGTGGCAGGCAGTGACACACGCACCGCAGCCATTGCACTTTTCTTCGTCGATATGGATGATCTTCCGAATCATTGAAAATTCCTCCCAGTGTGATTCATACTCTCTTTTGATGCTCTGAGTATACCAGCTTTTGTATGATTTTGCTGTGGTTATAACCACAAATAAAAACAAAATTGCCGGAATGGGCAGATGCTTCCGCTCATTCCGGCGATTGGGGTATTTTTTCTTGAGCAAAATGCGCTTACGACAGCTTGCCGGCTTTTTCCGCCAGCCAGTTTCCGGACTTGCCGCTGCCGTCGCCGCCGCTGTATGCTTGGTCGGTCAGCTCCTTGATCATGGCGTTTTTCTTTTGCTTGTAAGTCTTTTCCGCTTCATCCGCAAGAGTCTGGTCTCGACCATTCTCCTTCAGGATCTTTCGCATCTCTGTAACGATCGCTTTGAACTCCTTGTCGCATTTGTTCTGTGCCTCCGTCAGTTCGCCGCTTTTGGAAAGAACGACTGAGATCTTCAGCATCAGATTACGCTCACTCTCCGGATGGCTCATATACTCATCGAATGCGTCATAAATGATACCGTACAGGTTTTTCTCGCTCCGGGTCTGCAATGCTTCGATCTGGCGGATGCAGTCCGCAAGCTGCTCGTCGCAGGTCTTTTCGTTACTGCTGGATGCGCTGGATGCCGTCGAAGCCGAGTGCGCCGTACTGGACGACGACTGCGAACTGACGGACGAGGCTGTCGTGCGTTCCGACGCAGTCGATGCGGCAGTAGAATGCGCTGCTCCGCTTCCTGCGCTGGAACTGCCGGCTGTTTTGGAGGAAGCTTCTGTTTCGCTCTTTGCATTCTCGCTGGACACTGCATCCAGTGCTTCCGTGCTTGCTGTTTCTTCCTCCGAAGTGGTGCTGTCCGTTTCTTCCAGCACAGATGAATCGTCCGATTCCAGTTCTTCCACAAGACGGCTCAATGCGCTGTCCTCTTCCCCACTGGAGGCTTCTGCCTCCGCCTGAACAGCTGCGATTGCCTGCGAGTCTCCGGTCAGAGCCAGAAGCTCCTCATAGCTCAGGCTGTCGTCTACCGTATTGCGGCTTCCCGCCCAGACCAACGCTGTCGCAACTGCAACGCCCAGAACTCCCGCCACCACAATGCGGATCATACTTTTCTTCTGCATGGATGGTTCTCCCATAGTTTCATTGTTGTTTTTCATTCAATACGGATAGAATACCACCCAATTGCCTCAAATACAAGGGACAAAACGTGAAAATCCAGAAGTTTACTTCAAAATGCTGTCCAGCACGCTCTGACCATCCAGAGTGGAAGCGTCCACGCCCAGATAGTCGCAGACGGTGTGTGCGATGGTGCCGAAGCAGAGCCTGGTGCCGAGGTCAACGCCCTGCTTGACACATTTGCCGCAGATAAGGTACGGAACATACTCGCGGGTATGGTCGGTAGTCTTGGTGTAGGAAGGGTCGCAGCCATGGTCGGCAGTGACCATCAGGATATCGCCCTCTCGCATCCCGGGGATGAAATCGGCAAGGAACTTGTCGAACTCTGTTGCGGCGGCGGCATAGCCTGCCACATCACGGCGGTGACCGTAGAGCATATCGAAATCAACGAGATTGATGAAAGCAAGACCCTCAAAGTCACGGGTCTGCAACGCCTTGGTAAAGGCGATACCATTGGTGTTGCCGGTGGTCTTGATCTTCTCCGTTACGCCCTCGCCATCAAAAATATCGAAAATCTTGCCGACTGCAATCACATCTTTTCCTGCATCCTTCAGCAGGTCGAGCATGGTCTTGCGGGGCGGCTTGAGG
>CAVEGP010000080.1:0-10352 GCA_963615155.1 Bacteroides uniformis
CGAGCCGACCGGTGCGCTGGACTCCCACACAGGACGCGAGGTTCTGGGGATGCTTCAGCAGCTCCACGAGGAGGGGCACACGGTCGTCCTCATCACTCATGACAACTCCATTGCCGTGCAAGCCGACCGCATCATCCGTCTGGAGGACGGTCAGGTAGTCTATGACGGTGATTCACATGCACCGGAGGCCATCGTCCAGCCCACCCTGCTGCCCGAAAACGAGCCGAAGGAGGTGCAGGCATGATCCTTGAAACTTTCCGGCAAGCGATCCAGAATGTCTGGAGCAACAAGCTTCGCACCTTTCTGACCATGCTGGGCATCATCATCGGCGTCATGGCGGTCATCGTCATCGTCGGTCTCGGCAACGGCATGACAAAGAGTATGCGGGACAGCTTTTCAGCACTGGGTACAAACACCCTCTCCATCAACATCTGGGGTTATGGCTCCCGCACCGCTTCGGTCGAGGACGTGTACAGGATCGTCGATAACAACTCCGACCTCATCCGTGCCATCTCCCCGCAGGTTGATTTCGGCAGCAATTATCCCAAGGTCGGCACGACCACCTACCGTTATTCCAAGGTCTACGGTGTAGATGAAAACTATACTGAGATGAAGAATTACACCGTCGCCAAGGGACGCAGCCTGCAATATATGGACATCAAAGACAACAAGCAGGTCTGTGTCATCGGCGATTACCTCAATCGGATAGCCTATGGCGGAAATGCCGTCGGACAGACCATCAAGCTGGGTGCGTATAAATTCCGCATCGTCGGCGTGCTTTCACCAAAAGTTTCCAACCAGTCGATGCAGCAGGGCACCGATGATGACTGTGTATACCTGCCGTACAGCACGATCAATCGCCTGACGTCCAAGGCCACCGTCGGCTCATATATCGCCATCATGCAGGACGAGAATCGCGCGAATGAAGCCAAGACCGCAATGGAGCAGGGGCTTTACGACCTGTTCAAAAGCGACAGTGCCTACTATGTCTATAGTGCCAGCGAATGGCTGGAGGAGATGAATAAGATGATCAACATGGTCATCGTCATCCTGACCGGCATTGCCAGCATCTCGCTTCTGGTCGGCGGCATCGGCATCATGAACATCATGCTGGTGTCCGTCACCGAGCGCACCCGCGAGATTGGCATCCGGAAGGCTCTGGGCGCGAAGGAGCGGGTCATTCTGGCGCAATTCGTCGTCGAGGCTGCCACCACCTCGGCTCTCGGCGGCGCGCTTGGCATCGTGCTGGGTTACATCGTCTCAGCCGCCGCAAACCGTGTCATTCCTATGCTTGCAAGCGGCACTGAGATCACCGTCAGCCCTTCCTTCGATTCCATTGTGGTCGCATTCGGCATCTCGGCGGGAATCGGCGTTCTGTTCGGTTATCTGCCCGCCAAACGCGCCGCTCGACTCAACCCCATCGAAGCTTTACGCTATGATTAAGATGCCCTCTCGATCTCACTGTCCGCCGTGCGGCGGCGCAGTTCGATAGCTCTCCCAGAGGGAGAACCAAGCGTTAAGGAGTTATACCATGAAAAAACGTTTTCTCTCATTTTTTCTCGCGCTCTGCCTTTTTGTTTCGACGCTGGTCATTCCTGCGTCGGCTGCAGGCAGCGCAAACACTGCCGTTCAGTTTGCTATCACTCTGGGCGCAATGGACGCCGAGCAGAGCAGTGCGCTGAATGCCGTCGTCACCCGCGGCGCATTTGCCAAGATGATTGTTTCCTTTTCGGCTTACCGAGAAAGTATCGGCTCTCAGGGCACTGTCGGCACGCTTTTCTCCGATCTGCCCAGTTCATCCGCCTACGCACCTTATGTCCGCATCGCCGTTCAGCAGGGTTGGCTGAACGGTTACACCGACGGAAGTTTCCGTCCGGATAACGCTGTGACCCTCGAGGAAGCCTGCACCGCTGTCCTCAAAATGCTGGGCTACAAAATGACCGACCTGAGCGGCTCGTTTCCTTCCGCACAGTTGAGCAAAGCACAGGAGATCGGTCTGCGCAGTCAGTTGGAGCGCAAGCAGGGCGAGGTCATGAACTATGAAGACTGCTCAGTCCTTCTCTACAACGCTCTGACCTGCAATACCGCCAGCGGCAGCGCATATGGCACGACGCTGGGCTTCACAGTCTCCGATGGTCAGGTCGATTCCTCTTCCGTCCTGATGAGCAGTATGAAAGGTCCGTTTGTGGCAAGCTCAGACCCCCAGCTTCCTTTCGTTCCTGCCAGCGTTTACTGCAACGATAAGATCGTTTCCTCGGCAGAGCTGAGCCAATACGACGTCTACTATTACAGCGAGCCTTTGAAAACCGTCTGGATCTACACCCACCGTACAGCCGGACGCATTACGGCGGTTTCCCCCTCGGCTAGTGCCCCGACCTCCGTCACCGTGGCAGGCAGCACCTACACGCTGGGAAGCTCTTCGGTCGCTTCGAAGGTTTCCTCCCTGAACGGCGGCGGTGTGGGACAGATCGTGACCCTTCTGCTGGGCATGAACAATGAGGTCGCCGACATCATCACCGGAGAAGCGGCAGACTCTGTATTTTATGGCGTAGTACAGTCCTCATCCCGCAGTCTGACGGAAGACAACGGCGCAAATGTTCTGCAAAAAGTCTCCATCATGTGTACCGATGGCATCGCCCGCACTGTGAACATCGACAAAAGTCTGAACTATCCGGCCGGCTGGCTGGTGGAGATCCGTGTCAACAGCGACGGTGAGAGCGTCAAGGCGATCACTTCCAAATCCACCTCCGGCAGCATCAACGAAACCGCCACGGCTCTGGGCGACTATACCCTTGCCGACGACGTGGAAATTCTGGATACAACATCGGAGGGGTTGGCTGGGACAGTTCGTCCCAGCCGCCTATCGGGGGTAACTCTGTCAAGGTCTGACGTCCGCTACTTTACCACCGATGAAAATGGGCAGATCGATCGTCTCATCCTCAACGACGTGACGGGCGACCTGTGGAGCTACGGTGTTCTGGACGATATAAAGAATCTTGCCGCCAACATCACTACCATTATCAGCAGTGCCACCAGCTCTTCCAGCTCGTCCTCGTCTGGAAGCTCCGGCAGCTCGTCCAGCTCCAGCTCGGGCAACAGCTCATCAGGCACAACGACCACTAAGACCCCTGTTCAGGAGGTCGCCAGCCTGCTCATGCCGACCACCAGCGAAATCCTCTGGGGCGTTATCAGCGGTGACATCCTCAGCACCACATGGAACAAGCTGACGAGCAATACCGGCTCGCTGCTGGGCATCGGCTTCCGTCAGATCGCCGCCATCACGGGCACCCCGTTCAAGCAGATCTTCAGCTTTATCGGCGGCGGCGCGACCTATATCTGCTATGTCAACGGCAGCCCCACCAGCTATACTACCTCCATCAAATATCCTGTCCTTGCGGGCGGTCTGGCTGTTCGTCAGGAGACGAGCGGCTCGGTCAAAGCAATGGTTCAGCTCATGCCCATGAAGATCGATCAGGTGGGCGCAGCCTCGGTTCTATCTGGCGAGATCCGCTATGAAATGGCTGACAATACGCAGGTTTATCTGTGGTACAAGGGGCAGTATTACGCCACCAAGCTGAGCGCAGTCAACTCCGATGACTACTATCTGACGGGCTGGTACGACAATTTCGGCTGTTCTGCCGGCAAGAAGGTGCGTGTCATTATCGCTGTCAGGAAGGACTGATATGAACTATTACAGCCGTCCCCGCTGGCTTCTGCGGCAGACCGAGCGTCTTTTCTATCCGCGCTGTTGCCCCTTCTGTCGACAAGCTCTGGGGGCTCTTCCCCGCTGCTCTGCCTGTGACGCAAAGCTGGAAGCATTTCTCCGGAAGCCTACGTTCCGGTTGGATGAAACGCAGCACATCCTCTTCGATCTGGACGGCGCAGCCGCACCTTATCGCTACAGCGGTCTTGTCCGCCGTGGAATCCTGCGGGCAAAGTACCAGAACGCTCCTTGGGCTGCGGTGGAGCTTGGCACAGAGATGGCACATCTGCTGTTCGGCAGTGAGATCGTCATGCACGGCACAGAGCCTACGCCTCTGCCCGTCGATGGATATTCCCATGGTTATCAGTTTATTATTCCGGTTCCGTCCTCCAACAAACGGCGGGGCTACAATGTCCCCGAGCAGATGGCTCAGCCCATTGCGCAGGCTCTTGGTGTTCCGCTCCGAACCGACCTGCTGCTCCGTACCCGCACCGGCTCAAAGCAGCAGGGACTTTCGCTGGACGAGCGGCTTTCCAATGTCGCAAACGCATTTCAAGCTGTTCATCCGGAGGAACTGGAAAACAAACGCATCTTGCTCATTGACGACGTTATCACCACTGGCGCGACCGTCTCCGCCTGCACCCGTGCGTTGCTTCTTGCAGGTGCAGAGAGCGTTTACGCAATGGCATTTGCCGCTGTCGAATCCGACTCCCCAGCCCTATCCTCTCAGCCTTCATCAGAAGACAATGCCGATACCTCCACTTGGGAGGACTTTGATGACGAGTTTGATGCCATCTGATCCTTTCCGACGTTCTTTCACGCATTCTTCACGCTCCTCAAAAAAGTTGACATTTTTTGAGAAAATCGCTTGACAAAACACCCCGAATCGGATATACTAATTGAGCTGTGAGTGGTAAACATTCATAGATATCCGGGTGTAGCGCAGTTTTGGTAGCGCGCTTGAATGGGGTTCAAGAGGCCGTGAGTTCGATTCTCGCCACTCGGACCAAGCGAAAATAATCCGAACTTGTTTCCGATAGGAGATGGGTTCGGATTATTTGTTTTCTTCGGAAAATTCAATATGGGTGTCCGTGGAAGATAAAATCCGAAATCATAGATTGACCGATATAAGCCACAACATGATTTCAGGAGGATGCGATTATGAAGTACGATGAAAGACCTTGCCGTTTTAAGCAAGCATCTTGCCCTCCAGATAAGAGCAGCGCAGATAATCAGGGTTGGTATAATAGACATTGGAATTGAAGTCGGAAATTTCATCTGTGATGAATGAAGAGAAAACATCAATAATCGCTTGTGCAACATCACCGTTCTTCACGGTGGACAACACCAATCCCTGATACAGCATTCCGATGGAAGTTGCGGAGGGAACTTCGTAGCGGCACTCGGCTACGGTATCGAAATTGCCATTTGGGATGTTGAAACAATCAATCAGTTCTTCCGAAACCTGTTCAAAGGATAAGCAATGGTTTACCTCGGCATCGTAGATTTGACGCTCAATATCCTTTTTGGAGAAGCAGCGAATCACATCCTGCCGATGGTTCTTTGTTTTGCGGGCAATGTATTCAATCAGACTGCATACATAAAAATGTCATTCATCTGTTTTTCCGTCATGAATGCGTTCACTCCTCTCAAATGTTAAACAGCGCAGTACATTGACCGTATTATAGTATGTACCGGGCGGCAACCGGAGTCTGAAGAACTTCGATAGCACTATTGAAGAATTCCATAGTCTTTTCTCCTTTATTATAAAGCGTTTCGGGACATTTGTACACACCTGAAACCCTATCATCTTATGTTATGGTACATAGCCGTAGCAAAGTTAATTTTCTGATACCCTCTGAGCATCCTCTGCGTCTGGTTTTCAATCCTTTTCGCATACAAAAACTCCTCAATTGTGACGTACAATTTCATTTTCCAGTCCTCCCAAATCGGTCAGTATGTCACAATCAAAATGTGCCCGTATGTCATCATCAAACAGCTTTTGCAGTCATTTTCACCAAACAAAAAAGCCGCCCTTTGTGCATCGCAACACAAAAAGCGGCTTTTTATCGTTCTTATTCCAGACTGCGGAGCATTATTCCGGCAGATCCTCTTCATTCTCGAGGCTGTGCCAGACATTCTGGACATCATCATTGTCCTCGAGGGAATCCAGCAGCTTGCCCATCAGCTTGAGCTGATCGGGGTCGGTCAGGCGGGTGGTGGTCATGGGAACCATTGCGAGGTCATCGCTCAGGATCTCATAGCCCTTCTCCTCCAGAGCCTTGACAACTGCGGAGTAGTTCTCGGGATCGGTGGTGATCTCTGCGGCATCTTCGCCTGCATCGAAATCCTCAGCACCTGCATCCAGAGCGTCCATCATGGCCTCGTCTGCATCCTTGTCCTCGAGAGAAATATCGATGACACCCTTCTGGCTGAACAGGAAGCCAACGCAGCCCATTGCGCCCAGATTGCCGCCGTTTTTATCGAAGTAGTGGCGCAGGTCGGCAGCGGTACGATTGCGGTTGTCGGTCAGGGTCTCGACCATGACAGCGACGCCGCCGGGACCGTAGCCCTCGTAGGTGATCGCTTCATACTCGGTTTTATCGCCGCCCTCAGCCTTCTTGATGATACGCTGGATATTATCGTTCGGCACGCTCATACGCTTTGCCTTGGAGATCAGGTCAGCCAGCTTGCTGTTAGAAGCAGGGTTCGGACCGCCGGTACGGACGGCAACACTGATCTCACGACCAATTTTGGTAAAAACCTTCGCTTTTGCGCCGTCGGTCTTTTCCTTCTTGCGCTTGATATTGTTCCATTTGCTATGTCCAGACATGGGAATGAGCCTCCTAAATTTTATCGAAATCTCCGCCTGCGGGCAGACGGGCTGTGGTCGCCCGCTTGTGGCAGCACACAAAATCCAACTGTATTATTTTATCACAACCGCACGACGCATTCAAGCCTTATCCCGCCTGTTTTCGCCCAAACAAGGACAAAATTTCGGTTTTATGCCGATTTTACAGCAGTCGGAGAGCCTTTGGATAATGATTTTTGATCCGTCCCGTGGAAGCCTTGCCGCCCCCCAGCGGCCAGCCGTCCACGGTCACACAGCACCAGCCGTCTGCCGCGGTGTCGACAGCGATCTCCCTGCCGGAAAGATATTCCACCGTGCGCAGGTCTGCAAGCGTCAGTTTTTCACGGTTTCTGCACTGTGCGCCGAACGCCGTAAAGAGATGATGCTCCGGTACAAAGCGTCCCTTCTGCACACTGCCGACAAAAACACCCGCCCGCAGGACATGGAGCTGTGTCTGTGGGAACGCCACAGGCAGCAGAACGCCGCCGCCATGCACGACAGCCGGACGATCCGCCAGCGACGGGAAAAGCTCTTCTGCAAACGCTTTCCACGCCGCAAGGCTTTGAGCAGGCGTTGATTCTGAGGATGCAGCATCCCGCATCCTATTGTTCCGTCCCTGCGCAGCACCCCGACAGGCACGGCTGTTTTCACGACGGGCAGCACGGGGGTCTTCTCTGCCCTTTGCAGGCTTCTTTCCAGCTTTTTTGCCTGTTTCTGCGGCTGCTGCCAGCCAGAGCTGTTCCTCGGGCGTAGATTCGCCCAGCGGAGGCAGAGCGCGTGGTTCTCCGGCTTTCACGAGGCGTGCCATAAAGTGCCCCTCACCGCCCTGACAGGGCCAGATACGGCGGACCTTCGACACCTCCAGCGGAAGACCTCCGGTGCGGTTGTCCTCGCCCTCACTGCCAAAGGTGTAGTCCACATTCCCCAGCGCATCCGCCAGCTCAAACTCCGGATGCCGCGCAAGGAATGCCGCTACCTGTCCCTCGTCCTCTTCGGGCGCAAAGGTGCAGGTGGAATAGACCAGTTGACCGCCTGGTGCTAACACAGCGGCAGCGCAGTCGAGAATTTGCGCCCCCAGTTCAGCGCACTGCTTGACGAGTGCTTCACAGTGCTGTGTCCGTGCTACAGGCTCTTTCCGGAACATTCCCTCGCCGGAGCAGGGCGCATCCACCAGAACCCGATCAAAAAATTCCGGCAGAGCCTCCGCAATGCGGGCAGGCGTTTCGTTGAGGACAACAGCATTCGGCACGCCCATCCGCTCGAGATTGCTTTTCAGGATCTCCGCACGGGCAGCAACATACTCATTGCTGACGAGCAGTCCATACCCACCCAGTGCAGCGGCAAGCTGGCTGCTCTTTCCTCCGGGCGCAGCGCACATGTCCAGCACCCGCATTCCGGGCTTAACGCCCAGCAGCGGTGCGGCAGACGACGCTGACGGCTCCTGCGAATAAAACACGCCCGCGTGATGATACGGATGCCGCCCGGGTTTGAAATCCGGCTGCCCGACCACGAATGCCGCCTTGCAGAAGGGCGATGCCTCCAGCGGAAAGTCAGCCTTTTCCGCAAACTGCTCTGACGTCGCGCGGAGAGCCGAAACGGTCACACCGCGTGCTGCTGTTTCCTGCGGCGCAGCATAGAGCGTGTCGTATCGGTCACCAAGCAGGGCACGCTCCCGTTGTTCAAAATATTCCATGGGCATTGAGTCATCCTCCCCTGTGAATGTCGATGTATAAAACCGTCTCAACCGGTCAAACTAAGGCTGTGAGACAAACCCTCACACAGAACCGAAAGGAGCATATCATTATGGAAAATCGCAGCGAAAACCGCAGCAGCAACTGCAAGAACCAGACCACCAACCGTTCTTCCAACACCACCCAGAACAATGCGACCAACGAGCACAAGCACCCCAACCAGTATACCAAGGGCGCTGATGACGAGGGCGGCAAGAACACCACCCGCAATTCTGCCCGCAACAGCCGCTGACACACATTTCCTCTTTCTCTGAGCAGCAAAAAAGCCCGTTGCTTTCCCTGCACTGTTTTCCAGTGCGGAAAGCAGCGGGCTTTCGGCGTGTTTGGGTTTATTTTTCGTTGGGATCAAAGGACTGCCAGAGCACCTCAAAAAGCTCCTGCACCCGGCTGAGCTGACCATTCAGATACAGCCATCCCAGCAGGCACTCGAAGCCGGTCGAGGCACGGTATTCCTCCGGCGAAGCATGTTTTGCAACGCTGGCTTTACTGGCATTCCGACCACGCTTGAACACGGTCAGCTCATCCTCGGTAAAAAGCGGCTCAAGGAGCTGCTCTTCCCGAAACTGCGCCTTTGCCGAAACGTACTTGACCTTTTCGGAATTCAGCTTCCCCGCCGACAGCCGATGATGCTCCACCAGACGCTGTCGCACCAGCAGCTCCAGCACACTGTCGCCCACAAAGGCAAGTGCCAGCGGACTCAGCTCCCGAGGGTCGATCTTTTCAGGTTCTGTCATATAACTACCCTACTATTTTCATTCATTCGCTTTATTCTCTGTACCAGGCTCGCCCTCTCAGGCCGCTTTGCGTCCAGCTCTCCCAAAGGGAGAGCCAAGCCTCCCACTTTGGGGCGGTGGCATTGCGAAGCAATGATGGAGAGGGCGTGGTCACTGACAAAATAAGCTTTTTAGAAAATATAATCGAACTGATACTCGCCGATGAGGATGGTATCATTCTCCTGAACACCCTTATCCACCAAAGCGTCAAGGATGCCGCTCTCGCCCAGCTGACGCTGGAAGTACTGCAGGCTTTCATAGTCATCGACATTGCTGCCCTCAAGGATACGCTCAAGCCACGGTGCTTCCACCGACCAGACATGCGCTTCCATCCGGCGGATGCTGAAGTCACGGCTGCCTGCCTTGACCTCAGGCTTCTTGTACTCGGCGGCAAAGACCGGAACGGCGGGGATATCCTTCAGGCGGCTGTACACCAGACCCGGCAGCTCTTTGACGCCCTGCATGGTTGCCGCAGAGATCGGCACAAAGGTCAGCCCCTTCTCTTCGACGTACTTCCGGAAGCTTTCGATCTGCTCTTCGGTGGCAAGGTCGCACTTGTTGCCGACCACGATCTGCGGACGCTCTGCCAGCGCAGGGCTGAACTTTGCCAGCTCCTCGTTGATCTGCTCGAAGTCCGCAATAGGGTCACGGCACTCACTGCCCGAGACATCCACCACATGCAGCAGCAGACGGCAGCGTTCCACATGGCGCAGGAAATCGTGACCAAGACCAATACCCTCGCTTGCTCCCTCGATCAGTCCGGGGATATCGGCACAGACAAAGCTTGCGCCCTCTCCCACCGACACAACGCCCAGCGTCGGGACAAGGGTGGTGAAGTGATAGTTTGCGATCTTCGGCTTCGCTGCGCTGATGGTGGAGATCAGGGTCGATTTTCCGACGTTCGGGAATCCGATCAGACCAACGTCTGCGATCAGCTTCAGCTCCAGAGTGACCTGAATGTCCTCACCGGGCATACCGGGCTTGGCAAACTTGGGGATCTGACGGGTCGGGGTCTTGAAGTGCGCATTGCCATATCCGCCACGTCCGCCCTTTGCAACCGTGACCGGCTCGTGGCTGGACAGGTCGGCAATGACAAGCCCGCTCTCAGCATCCTTGATGACCGTGCCCAGAGGAACCTTGATCACAAGGTCTTCCGCATTCTTGCCGTGGCAGAGACAGGCACCACCCTTACCGCCCTCGGGCGCAACATACTTGCGCTTATAGCGGAAGTCCATCAGGGTCGTCAGGTGATCGTCAACGACAAAGATAATGTC
>CAVEGP010000081.1:0-10324 GCA_963615155.1 Bacteroides uniformis
ATACCGCTGGAGAGCGGTCTATAAATACTACTCTTATATAATACGAGGAGGAACAATGGTCTGTATTCGATGCCAAAAACGTCCAGCCATTATTTTTGTACAGCGGATGGAAAATGGTCAGATGAAAAATGAGGGCTACTGTCTGCACTGTGCCCGAGAGCTTCATATCAAGCCTGTGGAGGATCTGATGCACCAGTTCGGCATGTCCGACGAGGACATGGACAACATGGAGGATCGGATGGAGCAGATGATGGGCGAGCTGGGAGAGGGCGCAAATCCCTTCTCCATGATGATGAACGGTCTGAACCCCGACGGCGGCGAGCCAGAGACGGACGAGGATCTGGTGCAAGGCTCGAGCGCAACCTTCCCTATCGGGATGAGCAGCAAGGAGAGCGCGCAGAGCGATAAAAAGACTGACCCGCACAAGAACGGAAAAAAGCCGCCCCGACGCAAATTTTTGGACACCTATTGCGAAAATCTTACCAAAAAGGCTCGGGAGGGTCGGCTGGATGATATTATCGGACGTGACCGAGAGATCTATCGTACCATCCAGATCCTGAGCCGCCGTCAGAAAAACAACCCCTGCCTGATCGGCGAAGCGGGCGTGGGCAAGACAGCCATTGCGGAGGGTATTGCCGAGCGTATTGCAAAGGGACAGGTCCCTGCGGGTCTGAAGGATAAAGAGATCTATCTGCTCGACCTTACCAGCCTTGTCGCCGGTACGCAGTTCCGTGGTCAGTTCGAGCAGCGCGTCAAGGGTCTGCTGAGCGAGGTCAAAGCAGCCGGCAACGTGATCCTGTTCATTGACGAGATCCACACCATCACCTCCGCAGGTGAGAGCGAGGGCGCGATGAATGCGGGCAATATCCTCAAGCCGGCTCTGTCCCGTGGTGAAATTCAGGTCATCGGCGCAACGACCTTCAACGAATACCGCAAGTATATCGAGAAGGATCAGGCGTTGGAACGCCGCTTCCAGCCGGTGCGGGTCGAAGAACCCAGTGTAGCCGATACGCTGGCTGTGATGAACGGCATCAAGCACTACTACGAGGAGCACCATCATGTTCAGGTGCCCGCAGAGGTGCTTTCGGCGACCGTCACCCTGAGCGAACGGTATATCACAGACCGTTATCTTCCGGACAAGGCAATCGACCTTTTGGATGAAGCCTGTGCCTGCTGCAATCTGGCGCATCCGGTCATTTCGGAGTTCCTTGAGATGCAGGAGGAGCTGGACACCCTCCGGAAAGAGGAGGCAGACATGACAGACGCCGACGTCAATGAGCCGATCGACTATGAGCAGGTTGCCGAGCGCAAGACCCGTATCGCCCAGTTGGAGAGCGAGTTGCCCGCAAAACAGGCAGCAGCCAGCGAGATCACCGTTTCGATGGACGATGTCGCCAAGGTCATTGAGCTTTGGACGGGCATTCCGGCGGTCAAGATCCAAGAGACGGAGTTCATCAAGCTGGCAAGCCTTGAGAATGAACTGAAAAAGAAGGTCATCGGACAGGATGAAGCGGTTCATCTGGTGGCACAGGCTGTCAAGCGCAGCCGTGCCGATCTGTCGGGTCGTCACCGCCCAGCCAGCTTCATCTTTGTCGGTCCTACCGGCGTCGGCAAGACTGAGCTTGTCAAGCAGCTTGCGACCCAACTCTTTGATGGTCCCGACCCGCTGATCCGTCTCGATATGAGCGAGTATATGGAAAAATATGCGGTGTCCCGCATGATCGGTTCGCCTCCGGGCTATGTTGGCTATGAGGAGGCGGGTCAGTTGACCGAGAAGGTCCGCCGCCATCCGTACAGCGTGGTGCTCTTCGATGAAATCGAAAAAGCCCATCCGGATGTCATGAACATCCTGTTGCAGATTCTCGACGAGGGCAAGATCAACGATGCGCAGGGGCGTACCGTGGACTTCTCCAATACGGTCATCTGCATGACCTCCAACGCAGGCAGCTCCGACCAGAGCACGGGTGGTCTCGGCTTCAACAAGAGCGAGACACAGCTCAGTGAGGAAAAGACCCGCAAGGCACTGTCCCAGTTTCTCCGTCCGGAGTTTCTGGGGCGTGTGGACGAGGTCATTTCCTTCAAGCCGCTGTCTCAGAAGACGCTGGAGGGCATTGCCGCTCTGATGCTGGACGAGTACAAGCCCAGCATGGAGACAAAGAGCATCACATACGCCTATACTCCGGCTGCGCTCAGGGCGTTGGTCGCCAAGAGCCAAGGCGGAAAATTCGGCGCGCGTGACCTCCGCCGCGTGATTCGGAAGTCGGTGGAGGATCCGGCGGCGGAACGTCTCATTGATGGTACACTGTCCGCAGGCGGTTCGCTGACTGTGGATGCGGACGAAAACGGCGAAGTTGTTCTGAGATAAGATTTATATCACTTAAAAACCCTCGGGGATTTTCCTCGAGGGTTTTACTTGTATCAAGTTGAATAAATGATTTCAACTTCTTTTTCCCATATATCAAAATTTGAACGAAATGCTATGCAGAAGATGCTCTCATCGAGTGTACAAAAGTTACAACATACGTTTGTTCAAATTGCGGCAAAGGATACACAACAAACGAAACGATGAAGGATACCAAGTGCCTCGCAACCAAAAGCATAAGTTCTGACACCACTGACGGAGATCCTTGCTTCGTCTGTTCGGAGAACAATGTTACTGTCAAAACGCATGAAACCCCTTGGCTGACGACCGCAACGAATGAAAACGGTGTCTCCACACAGGAATGCGTCGTTATAAAGACCTCTGTCTGCGGCAACTGTGGTCAAGGTGGAACGACCAACGAGACCGAAACCAGAACTATCCGTCTCCATCAGTATCAGTAATACAAAGCGGCTCCGCAACATTGGCAATCCAACGCAGCGGAGCCGCTTTTTTGGTTAAACGATGTATCCTATGCTGTGGAACAGGAGAATCCAGAAGGTAAGGGTCAGGGAACTGAAAAAGGTCGTGGTAGCGCACACACTGCCCGACAGGACGCCCTCATGCCCCATCTGCTTCGCCATGACGTAGCCCGAAGGGGTGGAGATGCTTCCCAGCATGACGAGAAGAGCGACCAGTTTTTCATCCCGGAAGCCGAGATGGACGGCCACGGGCAGGAAAACCGCAGGCAGAACCATCAACTTGACGACCGTTGCCACAGTGGTAGGCTTGAGATAGCCCAGAGCCTTTTTCCCCTTGAAACCTGCGCCGATGGCAAGCAGAGCCAGCGGACTTGTCAGGCTGGCGATGCTGGATAGGGTCTTGTTGGCGATGGTCGGCATCGGCAGACGGAGCAGGGAATAGACGAGACCCGCCGCAATGCCGATCAGAAGCGGATTGGTGAGGATGCCCTTGACGCTGGCCTGAAGCTTTTCCTTCATGCCAGTATGGGCGGCGGCAGAGGGGCTTTCGATCGTCAGGATAAGGACGGCGAAGATGTTGTAGAGCGGGACGCTTCCCAAAATCATCAGGCCGGACATGCCGGATGTGCCATAGATGTTCTGGATGAAAGCCGTGCCAAGGATGGCCGCCGAAGAACGATAGCATGCCTGCACGAACTCGCCGACGATATGCTTATCCTTGAGCAGAAGCTTTGCCAGAAACCAGATGATAAGGATGCTCACGAGGGTCGAGACAAAGCAGAACAGGACGTATTTGCCGTCGAAGTTGGCGTAGATGTCGGCGGTGGCAAGGTCGCGGAAGAGCTGGATGGGCATGGAGATGTTAAAGACGAACTTGTTGGCCGAGGCAACAAAGCTGTCCTCGAGAAAACCCTTCTGGTGAAGCAGATAGCCCAGCAGCATGATGAGGAACAGCGGCATGGTGCTGTTCAGGCTGAAAATAAGATTGTCCATCAGACTCCTCCGTTGCGCTGGGTCTCAGCGGACAGCTCCCGCTGCAAAGCCGCTTTGCGGTGGTCGAGCAGAAGATCTTTGTTGTACTTGAAGTAACGCTCGCAGCCGGTCTCGGTGATGAAGGCATGGGCGGCAGGTGAGAGAGTCAGCTCGGTGACAAAGACGACCATCTCCTGACTCTCCTCGAAGGCTTGTTCCATGAAGTCGAAGGCAGCCTCCAGAGCAGAGGACGCCTTCTCCTGTGCTTCATCACGGGCGTCAGCCAGAGAACTGAACTGATTGCGCAGCAGATCGAAGGCTTCCTGTGTTCCGGCAGCCTTTGCGCGGCGAAGCTCGCCGTCCCATTCCCGCAGAACGGCATAGGCACGCAGGCGGATCGCCAGCTCGTCCCGACTCAGAAGTCCGGCAGTACGCTTTTTCTGGGTGTCTGCGTCGTAATCGGCGATCATCTGGGAGAAAAGGGTCGCCGGACCGTCCGGAATGTCGTCGGGGACGCTTGCAAAGCCCTTCTTGGCTTCCCGCAGGAAGGCGTAGCAGGCATCTGCAACTCCGTCAGCCTGACGGGATGCCGCGAACCGTGTCTCGAGACCGGACAGGATCAGACTGACAAGAGACAGCCGCTCGTCAAAGGGAGCCTGCAGCAGGCGAGCATGGACAGCGGGCTTGACCTGACCGGACAGGATCTCTTCCACACCGTAGTCATCCTGATACTTATAGTAGAGGTCGAGGTAGGATGCAAAATCCTCGGCGATCTTCTGGTGCTGGATGTACTGATGGATGAGGGCTTCGTCTGCCTTCAGACCGATTTTTTCGTAGGTGTCCAGCAGGTTGGACAAGTCCTCCCAGCCGCGGGCGGTGACGAACTGCGTGCCGTCTATATCGGCGTTGATCTGGTAGAAGTTCTGGGGATGCAGTTCGAGATAGCTCAGGATCGCGCTGTGGAGGTGAGCGGCTCGGGCGTATTCCTTCCAGACGCCCAGATCCGGTTCAATGTCCATCCGGCGGACACGGTCGAGGGTGACGATATCAAAATCACGGACGGATTTGTTGTACTCAGGCGGGTTTCCGGCTGCAACGATGACCCAGCCCGACGGAACAGCCTGATTGCCGAAGGTCTTGCACTGCAAGAACTGCAGCATGGTGGGGGCAAGCGTCTCGGAAACGCAGTTGATCTCGTCGATGAAGAGGATGCCCTCGGAAAGTCCGGTCAGCTCCATCTTGGAATAGACGCTGGCGATGATCTCGCTCATGGTGTATTCCGTTACGGAAACGTCCTTGTCGCCATAGTGACGCTGACGGATGAAGGGCAGACCGACCGCACTCTGACGGGTGTGATGGGTGATGGTGTAGGCGACCAGAGCAACGCCGCAGTCCCGAGCGACCTGCTCCATGACCTGTGTTTTGCCGATGCCCGGAGGTCCCATCAGCAGGATGGGACGCTGACGGATGGCGGGGATCGCATATTCACCGAGGGCATCCTTGGCGAGATACGCCTTGACTGTGTTTTCAATCTCCTGTTTTGCGCGTTTGATGTCCATAGAATCATTCTCCTCACGAATTATTCAGATCCCGATACAGGTCGTCCTCCTCCCGCATGGTTTCGGAAAGAGCGGAAGCGGAACGGGCGGATTGACCCGAAAATTCCTCTTCGTCCAGGACGACCTTCATCGCCCACGGCGGAACATTCGCGTCGTCAAAGCGGTCGCCGAGGAAGAGGAATGCGGTATCGTAGGCGGGGCGACGGGTCGGATACGCGCCCATGCCGTCGGTGAAGTAGAGCAGACCCCGCAGGTTCGAGAATTTTTTTTCATCGCAGAGGCGGTTGACGTATGCGAATGCGGGTCGGAAGTCCGTTCCGCCGCCGCCTCGAAGCTCAAAGTGATTCATCGCATGGATCAGCTCGTCCTCACTGCGGATGAGGATATCCTGCTGAACGGCGTTGTCCGCCTGAATGAGATGAAGGTTCATCCGATGGAAGAAGCTTTCCCGTCCTTTCAGCAGGGTGTATGTTTCGGCCAGAAATGCCCGCACTAGTTCACCCGAGGTGGAATAGCTGGTGTCGATGACGAGGGCAAGCTCTTCGATCTTTTTGCTCTCCCGTGTTTCCAGCGGCTCGATGAGGGGCAGATCTCCATAGACCGACAGGCCGTAGGTATAGAAGTTCAGGTCAAATTCGTCCGGATCAAGATGGACTTCCTCGCGGGTGACGCAGAACCGCCGCAGAAAATCCCGATAGCTCCGGCGGCTTCGGTTGGCAGTCTTGATTTGCTCCTTGAGGGCATCCGCACCCTCTCCGGCTTCCTTATCCCGCATTTCCAGCTCGGTCTGCATCCGTTCGCCGATCTTCTGCCACGTTTTCTGGGGCAGTGGAGTGGGTATCGGCTGAGGCTGCTCGGGGGCATCCTTCGGCCAGAGACGGTGATCGTCGGTGTAGAATTCCCGCTCCAGCTGGCGCAGAACGCCGGGCGTCTGGGTGATGAGCCAGCGGTAAGCGGGAGCGGCGGCGACGACCTTTCCCTCGGAAGCAATGGCTTCATATGCCCGACGGCGTACATAAGTCAGCGGACGATGGACACTTTTCCGGTTCAAGCTGTCGAGGACGTTTTCCACCGCAATGTCACAGGCCAGGTCCCACAAACGACGGTCACGCCGTCCCCGCAGCCAGAGATGACGGAACACACAGTGGAATACAGTGTGGAGATAAAGACGGTTTAAATACTTCGGGTTTTCCTGATAGAGTCGAAGCAATGCCGTCGGCTGATAACATAAGATCTGACCGTCGGTCGCCAGCACGCCACACCGCTCGTCGGGTGTGGGGGTCAGGGCAGACAGAGCCATATCAAGGAAGCGAAAGTCCAGATACAGTCCGCTTCGAACCACAGCCAGCACCTCACCGCCCATCCGTGCCTGCCACTCTTCATGCGTTTCGGGGCGTTTGGATGTAAACGGCTTGCGGGGGTCGAAAAATTTTTCTTTTTGGAGCAATTAAAAGTTCACCTCCAAGCTGTCGACTGTCAACATCTCCGTCAATGCTTCGCAATGCCACCTCTCCTACTGAGGAGAGGTGGCGAGCGTTAGCTCGACTGAGAGGTTAAAAATCAAAATCATAACGTTTTTTCCGGGGCTGGGCGGCACGCTTTTTGTACTCAGCATCCGCCAGCAGAGCCGCCGCGGAAGCGTTGTCTGCTTTTGCAGCGAGGGCGGAAGCCTCGGCAAAGGATTCCGGAGCCATTACATCCAAAGCCAGCAGAGCCTTGATGCCCTCGAGGTCCTGTGCTTTCAGAAGTCGGGTCAGGATGCGTCCGGTATTGGCGGCGACGAACTCCCGATAGGCGGCGTTCGCCGGTTCGGTTAACTGCCACGGCCAGCGCAGACGGTCGAAACAGAGCATGGCCATAATGTTGGCGTCATCTGCGTCATGTCCCTGTGGGAAGATCGCATCGTATTCTGCCGGCAGGAATTTTTGATTCAAAAAACACTGCCTGTAATGATACCCCTGCCCCGAAAAGGTGTGTACCAGAATGTGCGCAGGCGTTTCCTCGAAGTCTTCCCAGTAGGCAGGATACCATAGACCAGCCAGCGGCGCATGGCTGCCCTTGGGCTGATAGATGCCCTCAACAGCCTCTGTAATGCTGTTGACGAGGGCAAACAGTCCGGTCGGTTTGTCAGGAGCTGCCTGTACGATGATGCGATCCAGAGCGAAGCAGTTTAGGAAAACATCACTGCCGACAGTCAGCTCTTCCGAACCGACGGTCAGCTGACGGAGCTTCCGGCAGTTGTAGAAGGCACAGCTTCCGATCACCCGCAAAAATTCCGGAAGGGATATTTCTTCCACAAAATTACCGCAAAGGGGGTGTAGTTCGACCTTTTCGTCCAAAAGCTGCGCCGTTCCGTCCGTGCGAACGGAATACCGGAGAAGCTGCTCCGGTGCGGGAAGCGCGCGCGGCTTTTCCGAAAAGCAGTAGTCACCCAGCTCGGTGATGTTCCGCGGTGTGCCGTCCGGTGCGGGCAAAGCAGCCGGAAGAACAACGCACGGCTCATCCCCGTAGACCCGACATAAACGGAAGGTATGATTCGGCAAGAGAAATACGTCTAAATACATGATGTTCCTCAACAAAAAACTGCCGCACAGCGCAGACCGTGCAGCAGTTCGATTCAGATACAATTACTGTGCGGCCTGCGCGAGACAATCGTCCATAGCGGTGAAAACAGCATCACTCGTCATCGTGCTGCCGGTAATGGCGTCCACACCCGTCGTTGAGCCTGTGTTCAACAGCGAAACAGCCAGACTTTCGGCGGCTTTTCCACCCAGCTCCGGAGTCTCGCTCGAGGCGTCAATGACGACATTCGTCACCTTTCCACCTGTGATCGTTACCGTAACGGCAACATCGCTCAGACAGCCCTTTGCGCTGGAGGTGTAGCTGCCGTCGGTGTAGGTCGCAGCGTTGTCAGCAGCCGGAACCGTTCCGGTGTTGGCGATATACAGGGACAGGACGATGCCAAAGACGATGTCAAGGATCACCATCAGGATGATGTTGCGGGTCGAATGTTTTTTCATGGCTTTGGATCTGCTCCTTTGAATGGACTTACTTTGCGGGTTTGAAGCTGTCGCGCAGGGTCACGACACGGTTGTACACGTCGGGGTTCTTGGAATCGGGCGTAAAGAAACCGGTACGGACGAACTGGAATTTTTCGCCGGGCTGTGCGTTTGCCAGAGCTTCCTCTAGCTTGCAGCCTTTACGCACAACGACGCTTTCCGGATTCAGGTAATCCTTATAATCGCTGCCGTCCGGAATGGCGTTCATGTTGGCTTCGGTGAAGAGCTTGTCGTACAGGCGGACTTCAGCCTCGACACAGTGAGCGGCACTGACCCAGTGGATCGTGCCCTTGACCTTGCGACCATCGGCGGGGTTGCCGTTGCCGGTCTCGAGGTCGGCAGTGCAGTGGATGGCGGAAATGCTGCCGTCAGGGTTCTTTTCAACGCTCTCGCATTTGACGATATAAGCACCCATCAGACGGACTTCACCGCCGACGGTCAGACGCTTGAACTTGGGAGGGGGAACTTCCGCGAAGTCCTCATTCTCGATCCACAGCTCACGGGTAAAGGCGACCTTGCGGGTAGTGGTGTCATTGGCATCACGGTTGGGGTTGTTGGCAATGTCGAAATACTCGGTCTTGTCCTCAGGATAGTTATCGACGATCAGTTTGACGGGATCGAGGACGGCAATGCGACGCTGCGCGGTCAGATCCAGCTCGCTGCGGATGCAGGCCTCTAACTGACGCATGTCGATGAGGTTATCCGACTTTGAGATGCCGGCCTCGCGGACAAAGGTGAAAATGGAAGTCGGGGTATAACCACGACGGCGCAGACCGCACAGGGTCGGCATACGGGGATCGTCCCAACCATCGACAATGCCCATCTCGACCAGCTCACGGAGATAACGCTTGCTCATGACGGTGTTCGTCATGTTCAGACGGGCAAACTCACGCTGCTTCGGGAACTCGGTTCCGAAAATGTTTTCGATGACCCAGTTGTAGAGCGGACGGTGGTTCTCAAACTCAAGGCTGCACATGCTGTGGGTGATGCCCTCGATGGCGTCCTGAATGGGGTGCGCAAAGTCGTACATCGGGTAGATGCACCACTTATTGCCCTGACGGTGATGCTCAGCGTACTTGATACGGTAGATGGCAGGGTCACGCATGTTCATGTTCGGGCTGGCGAGATCGATCTTCGCGCGCAGGGTCTTTTCACCCTCCTTGAACTCGCCCGCGCGCATCCGGCGGAACAGGTCGAGGTTCTCTTCAGGGGTGCGGTCACGCCACGGAGAAGGACGGGACGGCTTGCCGGCATCGTTGCCACGGTACTCACGCATCTCGTCACGGCTCAGATCGTCCACATAAGCCTTGCCCTCGTTGATGAGCTTCTCGGCATACTCGTAGCACTTGTCAAAGTAATCGCTGCCATAGAAGATGCCGCCGTTGGGATCGGCTCCCAGCCAGTGCAGATCTTCGATGATGCTGTTGACATACTCCTCGCCTTCACGGGCGGGGTTGGTGTCGTCCAGACGGAGGTTGAACTTGCCGCCGTACTGGTTCGCGATGGACCAGTTGATGTAGATGGCCTTCGCGCTGCCGATGTGCAGGTAGCCATTCGGTTCCGGCGGGAAACGGGTATGGATCTCGCTGACCTTGCCCTCGGCGAGGTCGGCGTCGATGATATCGGTCAAGAAGTTTTTATCTGCCATGGTGGATTCTCCCTCTGTCAGGGCATCTCTGCCCGGAATTTACACTTTTGCTGATACAGAATATTTTACACCATTTTTCGCTCTGCTTCAAGGTGGAAACGTGAACTTTCGCATCGCTCCTGACGGAATCCCTGATTTTTTGTGTCATGTGGGATTGACGAATCCCGAAAAAAGGGGTATACTATCTAAGTATTCGTAAACCATCCATATCACGATGGTTTACGAATACTTAGATAGTATACCCC
>CAVEGP010000082.1:0-10267 GCA_963615155.1 Bacteroides uniformis
CCGCTCGACAGCTCTCCTGATAGGAGAGCCCTTGGCAAAGAGAGAAAGCTTTTGCGGACATCCAAGCCTCTCCTACAAAGAGAGGTGTCAATGCGAAAGCATTGACAGAGAGGTTGGACAAGAGAAAACCTGAAAATAATGTGGCTAAAAATATATTATACCAGATTCTTTTTCGATGGAAAAGAGTCATTTTGCTTTTTTCGGGGGCATACACTGCAACCAGAGATCATTTGTGATGATGCGGGGAGGTAGGAGAGATGGAACGGAGAAGATTTGCGGCGTTCTGCGCGGCAGTGCTCTGCTTCTGGCTGTTCGCGCTGGCATTCGGGTCGGCACAGGGGTTCGGGATACGAGCGATGCTTGCGCCGGACGGGGCGAAGGCTGAAATGCGGACGGCGGCTCTCACGCTAAGCAGTCCGGACGCAGTGGAAACGTCTGCCGATCAACCGTCCTTGCAGTTGAATTGTCGGGCGGCAGTGCTTGTGGAGCAGGAGAGCGGAAGGGTGCTGTATGAGAAGGATCCGGATGAGGAAATGCCCATTGCGTCTATTACGAAGGTGATGACCCTTTTGCTGACCTTCGAGGCCGTGCGGGACGGACGGCTGACGATGGACACGCTTGTTCCGGTCAGTGAGCACGCTTATAATATGGGCGGAAGCCAGATCTGGCTTGAGCCGGGGGAACAGTTCACACTGGATGAGATGATCCGAGCCATTTGTGTTTCCTCCGCCAATGACGCGGCAGTGGCGGTCGCGGAGCTGGTCGGCGGAAGTGAGTCGGTCTTTGTGGAGTGGATGAATGCCCGCGCAAAGGAGCTGGGGATGGAGCACACGACCTTTCGCAACGCCTGCGGATTGGATACGGAAGGACATCTGTCCACGGCACGGGACGTTGCGACCATGAGCTGCTACATCCTGAACAACCACCCAGGGGTACTGCACTATACGGGAATCTGGACGGACAGCCTGCGGAACGGACAGACGCAGCTTATAAATACGAACAAGCTGCTCAAACGGTACAGCGGTATCACGGGGCTGAAAACTGGAACGACCAGCGGGGCGGGTGTCTGCATCTCGGCAAGCGCGACACGGGATGGACTGAAGCTCATCGCTGTGATTCTGGGCGCACCGTCCAGCACGGATCGGTTCAACGCCGCAACGACACTGCTGGACTATGGCTTCGCAACCTATGAGGCGGCGAAGCTTCCGGAACTGACCGACCGTCCGCTGCAAATCAGCGTGAAAGGGAGCGCAGAGGGTTTTGTGCCGTTGCGTTATGCGGCAATGCCTGAGACCGTTCTGCGGAAAAAGGGGGAGAGCGATCCTTTGCGGATGGAGCTTGTCCTGCCCGAGGAGCTGACTGCGCCTGTGGAACAGGGGCAGGTGGTGGGCAAGGTCTCGGTTTATGAAGGAGAAGCTTTGATGAATGAATTTGAAGTGACTGTTGCCGCAGATGCGCCAAAATTGAACTTCGGTTCAGCGTGGAAGCTGCTGTGGGAGAGTCTGGTTTGTTAAAAGAAACACATTACCGAATAAAAGCGCGTAGAAAACGAAAAAATGCCTCGGCTGGCTGAACAAAAGATGGAGTTAGTGCCAAAAGAATACCATTAAAATTGTATGAAAAACAAGGATTTTTCGCTTGACTTTACCCGGTGGGAACGGTACACTTATATCAAAGAAACATCCTCGCCGGGTGAAATACCCGAAAAATGTTTGGAGGTTTTGATAAAATGAGTCTTGTTCTGAATACGAAGCATCTTTCCGGCTTTATCAGTGAAGAGGAATATCAAGCCATCTATCCGCAGGTAGAGGCTGCTCACAATCAGCTGGAGGCAAAGAATGGTCCGGGCAATGATTTTCTGGGCTGGATGTATCTGCCCCGTGATTATGACAAGGAAGAGTTTGCGCGCATCAAGGAAGCCGCCGCGAAGATCCGTGAGGATTCTGAAGTTCTGGTCGTTGCCGGCATCGGCGGCAGCTATCTGGGCGCACGCGCTGTCATCGAGGCAGTCAAGGGTCTGTACCACAACGAGCTGGACAATGGTCCGAAGATCTATTTCTGCGGCAACAGCATCAGCCCCAGTTATCTGAATGATATCATCTCTCTGTGCAAGGGGAAGAAGTTCTCCATCAATGTCATCTCCAAGTCCGGTACGACCACCGAGACCTCTCTGGCATTCCGCGTTCTGCGCAAGCTGCTGGAGGATGAGATGGGTGTTGAAGAGGCGAACAAGCGCATCTATGCTACCACCGACCGTTCCCGTGGTACGCTGAAGCAGTTGGCTGACGCGCAGGGATGGCCCACCTTCGTGGTTCCTGATGATGTCGGCGGTCGTTACTCGGTCCTGTCGGCGGTCGGTCTGCTGCCTATTGCAGCCGCTGGCATTGACATCGACGAGCTGATGAAGGGCGCGGCAGACGCAATGGAGCGTTTCTCTGTCCTCAGTCCGGACAACGACGCATACAAATATGCGGCCATCCGCAACATCCTGTACCGCAAGGGCAAGAGCGTTGAGATCCTTGAATGCTATGAGCCGAACTTCACGCTGATGAACGAGTGGTACAAACAGCTGTTCGGTGAGAGCGAGGGTAAGGACAACAAGGGTCTGTTCCCCGCAAGCTGCATCTTCTCCACTGACCTGCATTCGATGGGTCAGTTCATTCAGGAAGGCTCCCGCATCATGTTCGAGACCATCGTGGATGTCAGAAAGCCCGCGCGGGATCTCTTCATTGACCCTATCGAGGGTAACTTCGACGGTCTGAACTTCCTCGCCGACCAGAACATGAGCGTTGTCAACCGCAAGGCGATGGAAGGCACGATCCTTGCGCATACCGACGGCGGCGTGCCCGAGGTCCTGATCGAGGTGGATGACCTGACAGCTTATAGTGTCGGCTACATGATCTATTTCTTCTGGCGCGCATGCGCCTGCAGCGGCTACCTGCTGAGCGTCAACCCGTTCAACCAGCCGGGCGTCGAGAGCTATAAGAAGAATATGTTTGCGCTGCTGGGCAAGCCGGGCTACGAGAACCTGACCGCTGAGCTGGAAGCGAAACTGAAGTAAGAAAAAAGATATCCCGCCGCAAGGCGTGGAAAATACAGGAGGACAGAACTATGATTAAACTGATTGTTGGCACGAAGGGTTCGGGCAAGACCAAGGCTATGATTGACATGATCAATGATTCGGTCAAGAACACCAAGGGCAACGTCGTTGTCGTCGAGAAGGGCATGAAGCTGACCTATGATATCGCTCCGGCTGCCCGTCTGATCGATCTGGACGAGTACAAGGTCTCCGGTGGCGAGATGCTGTATGGTTTTGTGGCTGGTCTGCTGGCAAGCAACTATGATATCACGGATCTGTACATTGATGGCATCATGAAGGTGCTGGATCACGACATCAACCGTCTGGGTGTTATTCTGGACGAGATGGCAGCAGCTTCCGGCGACTCTGTCAAGGTCACTGTTACGGTCAGCGCGGATGAGTCTGCTCTGCCCCACGACGTGAAGAAGTACCTGTGATAAAGTACTCGTAAATTCCCGAAGAACCATCCCAAACGGGCAGGAAACCGGTAAAAAGAAATTTTTTCGGTTTTCTGCCTGTTTTGGTGTTGACAAAGAGATGCTTTGGCGTTATACTAACAAAGCAGCCTTTTATGAGGTGTACTATGCAATTTGACCTGAGAAAGTTTATTGTCTCCGGCAAGCAGCCCTACCACGCAGAGTTTCAATGTGATTTGTCTGCGAGGGATTTTGCCGGAGCGCGGATCGAACAGCCTGTTGCGACCTGCTTTGATGCGGAGACCGACGGGGATGAAGTCCGGATGACCCTGCGGGCAACGGCGTTAGTACACGGAGAGTGCGCCCGCTGTCTTGATCCGGTAACTCGGGAAGAGACGGTAAACACGGAGTGGACTGTGAAGGAACGGGATCTGGATGATCCGGACTTTGACCTTCCGCTCAATGAAAAAGGACATCTGGATGTGGATGAATGGCTTGGTCAGGAATTCATGTTCCAGATCCCCACGGTTCTGCTTTGCAGTACCGACTGCCCGGGATTGTGTCCCCGGTGCGGGAAAAAGAGGGCAGAATGTGTCTGTCCTCCGCAGGAGGATGAAGCCACTCCCGCAGACGCAAGGCTCGCGATCCTCAAATCACTGCTGAACTGAGAAACCCATCAAGGAGGTGCAAAAATATGGCAGTACCTAAGAGACATCTTTCCAAGGCCCGCCGCGACAAGCGTCGCAGCAATGTTTGGAAGCTGGAGGCCCCTGCACTGGTCAAGTGCAGCAATTGCGGCTCTCTGAAGCTCCCCCACCAGGCATGTGGCAACTGCGGTTACTACAAGGGCGAGGAAGTCATCAAGAAGGCCTAATTTGCGCGGAATTGGTGGCATAATTGGTGTTATGTACAGAAGGGGAGGGCGCATGCCTTCCCCTTCTTGTTCTGTCTAAAGAAAACCTCTCAGTCTGTAAAGAGATTTTGTTTTTCATGGATTGCCAAGGTCTCTCCGATAAGGAGAGATGGCATTGCGGAGCAATGACGGAGAGGCTGGAAGAGATGAATCTGAGTGTGAGGAGGTGAAAGCTTGGCGATCAAAATCGAACGGGTGGAAGCGGGCAGCGAGGCAGAAGCTCTTGGTCTTTTGCCGGGAGACGAGCTGTTGAGCGTGGATGAAAACCAGCTGAACGACTCACTGGATTACGATTTCTATACCGACAGCAAGAGCTTTCACCTGAAAGCAAGGGTCGCCGACGGCATCCGGGAATGGGATGTCAACCGTGAGGAGCGGGGACCGTTTGGCTGCGACTTTTCGACCTATCTGGGCGACCAGAAGCATTCCTGCTCGAACCACTGCATGTTCTGCTTTATCGACCAGCTTCCGCCGGGAATGCGCGAGAGCCTGTATTTCAAGGATGATGATGAACGGCTGAGCTTCTTGTTCGGCAACTATATCACCATGACGAACATGCAGGATCATGAGATCGACCGTATCATCAAGATGCACATCTCGCCCATCAACATCTCCGTCCACACCACCAACCCCCAGCTTCGTGTCCGGATGCTGGCGAACCGGCGGGGCGGAGAGGTGCTGAAATACCTGCCCCGTCTGGTCGAGGGCGGCATTGCGGTCAACTGTCAGTTGGTGCTCTGCCGCGGTGTCAACGACGGCGACGAGCTTCGCCGGACGCTGACCGACCTGCTGGAGCTGACCCCGATGGTGCAGAGCATCGCCGCTGTTCCCTGCGGCGTGACCGATTACCGCAAGAATCTCTATCCGCAAGTCCCCTTCGATAAGGAAACGAGCGCGGAGGTCATTGATATCATGGAAGCATTCGGCGACGAGTGCAAGAAGCGACACGGCAAGCGGATCATCTACCCCAGCGATGAATGGTATCTCAAGGCAGAGCGTCCGATCCCGCAGGCAGAGTTCTATGAGGATTTCGACCAGTTGGAAAACGGCGTCGGCATGATGCGGCTTTACGCGGCGGAGTTCCTCGAGGAGCTGGCAAAGCCCCACCGGGTCTATGGCAGTAAGAAAATAGACGTCGTGACCGGAACGATGGCTGCGCCCCTGATCACGAACATGATGGATGAGCTGCACCGCCAGTACCCGATGATCGAGGTCACGGTGCACACCATCAAGAACAATTTCTTCGGCGGAAACGTCGGCGTGGCAGGTCTTGTGACCGCAACGGACATCATTGACCAGTGCAAGGGCAGGTTGACGAGCGGGACGCTGGGCGTTCCGGCGGTCATGCTCCGGGAGGAGAAGGATGTGTTCCTGGATGACGTCACGCTGGAGCAGCTTTCAGAGCGGCTGGGCGTGAAGGTGGAAGTCCTGCCCACCAGCGGCGGCGAAGAGGCAAAGGCACTGCTCCGCAGTGGTCTGCATATTTCGCGCCGGAAACGATAAGGATTTATTTGTTTTGACCCCTTTCAGGAAAGGAGGAATCCCTATGAGCAAACCGATCGTAGCAGTTGTGGGACGACCCAATGTCGGAAAATCCACGCTGTTCAATAAACTCTGCGGTCAGCGTCTGGCGATTGTTGAGGATACGCCGGGCATCACCCGTGACCGCATTTTTGCAAACTGCGAGTGGAGCGGTCACGAATTCCTGTTGGTGGATACCGGAGGCATCGAGCCGAAAGCCACCGAGGGTATTCTGGCACATATGCGTGAGCAGGCAGAGATCGCCATTGATACGGCGGACTGCATCATCATGGTTGTGGATGTCCACGACGGTCTGACTGCCGCCGATGAGGATGTCGCGCATATGCTCCGCCGCAGCCATAAGCCGATCATTCTGGCGGTCAACAAGTGCGATAACGTCGGGCAGACCCCGATGGAGCTGTACGAGTTCTATAACCTCGGCTTCGACGAGGTGATGGGTATTTCGTCTGTCCACGGTCACGGTACAGGCGACCTGTTGGACGCAGTCTGTGCCCATCTCGATTTCAGCGATACCGTTGTGGAGGAGGATCGGATTCCGGTCGCTATCATTGGTCGTCCGAATGTCGGCAAGTCCAGCCTGACAAACCGTATCCTCGGCGAGAACCGGATGATCGTTGCCAACGAAGCGGGCACGACCCGTGACGCCATCGACACGCCGGTGGACAATGCCTATGGCAAGTTCATCTTTACCGATACCGCAGGTCTGCGCAAGCGGAGCAACATCACCGACGGTCTTGAGCGTTATATGGTCGTCCGTGCTCTGGCTGCTGTCGAGCGCAGCCGTGTCGCGCTGATCCTCGTTGACGCCACCGTTGGCTTCACCGAGCAGGACAGCAAGGTGGCAGGCTATGCGCATGATCAGGGCAAGGCCTGTATCATTGTTGTTAATAAGTGGGATGCGGTTGAGGGCAAGGAAACTAACACGATGGAGTTGCAGCGTCGCGGTTATGCCGAGTGCTTCAGCTTCATGGGTTATGCGCCCATCATCTTCATCTCCGCACAGACGGGTTACAATGTCAATAAATTGATGCAGTTGATCCGTGATGTGGATGCGCAGAATGGCGCGCGTGTGCCGACGGGCGTTCTGAACGAGATGCTGGCCCGTGCGACGGCTCGGATGCAGCCGCCCTCCGATAAGGGTCGCCGCCTGAAGATCTTCTACCTGACGCAGGCATCCACCCGCCCGCCGACGTTCGTCGCCTTTGTCAACTCGAAGCAGCTGTTCCATTTCAGCTATCAGCGGTATCTCATCAACCAGATCCGCGAAAACTTCGGTCTGGATCATACGCCCATCCGCTTGGTTGTTCGGGAACGCGGGGCTGGAGAAGTCCGCGCGAAGGATGTATAAGAAGGGGGCGTCTGTTTCATGATGACGGTTTTTATCGTCCTCGCAACGGCGGCACAGGCTTACCTTCTGGGAAGCATTGATACCGGTATTCTGATCAGCAAGTATCTCTATCACGATGATGTCCGCAGCCACGGCAGCGGTGCGGCAGGCATGACGAACATGCTCCGCACTTTTGGTAAAAAGGCTGCTGCTCTGACGGCGGCAGGCGATGTCCTCAAGGGAGTGCTTGCGGTCGGCATTGGTCGCTGGCTGTTTGGCTGTCTGCCCGCAGGTGCAGGCATTTCGTCCTATCTGGGCGTATACCTTGCGGCGATTCTTGCAGTCATCGGTCATCTGAAGCCGCTCTATTTCGGTTTCAAGGGAGGCAAGGGCGTCCTTGTGGCAGGTGGCGCGATCCTGGCGATCCAGCCCGTCCTGCTTCCGTTTCTGGTGCTAGTCTTTCTTGCCTGTCTGATCCCGACCGGAATGGTCTCACTGGGCAGCATCACGATGGCGGCGGCGTACCCGTTTCTGACGTTGGCATACTGCCTGATCCGTCATGCCGCTGTGGGGGATACGCTCGTCTGTGTGGCGGGCGCGCTTATTATGGGCGTTATGGTGATCTATATGCACCGCTCCAATATCCAGCGCATCCGCGAGGGCAAGGAGTATCGTTTCGGTCAGAAGCACCAGAAATAAGCGGTTTTGGCTTTTTTCAGAATTGTGCTGAAATTGTAGAAAAAACGCTTGACAACTCTGAGGTTGGCTGGTATAATAACTAATGTCGTCAGGCGATGACGTTAGTTCATGGGGGATTAGCTCAGCTGGGAGCCCAAGCAGTGCGCTCACGCACCCCCACGACTGAACTTCATAAAATATTTCTTGTTTGAGCATCTCTTTTCCAGAAGCGTCCACTTCTGGAAATTTATGGGGGATTAGCTCAGCTGGGAGAGCGCTTGCATGGCATGCAAGAGGTCACCGGTTCGATCCCGGTATTCTCCACCATCAGCTCAAATGAGAGTTACGAACACCGTTGATTTCAAATCGAAGTCAACGGTGTTTTTGCATCTGTCAGCAAGCAAGTTCATCGCTGTTCTCCAAATACTGTGCAAGATCAAAGTTGAAGTCTACATGAATTTGGTATCCGCGATAAACGTCTACCCTGCGGATAAGCTGGCTGACAATCATCTTTTTTGATTCAAAGCTAGCACTGTCGTACAGGTCTGCATAAGAGACCAGTTCTTCGTACAGCCGTGATACGTTTGCCATTAACTCGGCGTTTTTATCCAGTTCTGCACTGGCTTCTTCGCACAGGGATACCAACTCCGTGTACTTTTCTTCCTGTGCTGAAATCATTTCGGCAAGAGTGTCTTTCGGAAAAGCACTCTCCCCTTTGATTACAGCCAGAATCTCCGCTTTTAAGGCAATCAGGTCTTTTTCGGCTTTATCACGTTCTTCCTGAAGGGCTTGCAGATGGCTTTTCCGTTCCGCAATTTCCTTTGCGTAGCGGCTGGTGATAAGCTGCTCTTTGGGAATGCCTCTCAAACGGGAGAAAGTCTGGCGAATCATCTTATCGATGATTTCATCCAGAATGTGCATGGTGTAGCCAGTCTGCCCGGTACAATCCGTCTGCTTACGGAGTTTTCCGTAGCAGGTGTAGCGGATACGAAGTGTATCGTCCAAGGTACCATCTGGGAGCTTACGCCATTTCCGGCTGGTCGTCAGGGCGAGCCTTGCACCGCAGTGACCGCAGTAAACATTGTTGGAAAGAAGTGCCTGTCCACGGGTACGAAGAGGAACATGGTGTTCGGCTTCTTCCGCTGCGTGGGCAGAACGATCTTCCCGGATACGCTGTGCAGCTTCAAACTCCTCCTGCGGTATGATCTGGAGTTCGGGCATCAATTCGGAGCGGGCATCCCCACAGCGGAGAACGCCCATATAAGTCAGGTTGCCGACCATTCCTCGCAAACTGCCCGGATGCCAGCACTTTCCAGAGCGGGCACGGTATCCAGCGTTGTTCAGATAAGTGGCAATTCGCTGTGCGCCGTAACCCTCATATACATATTTATCGAAAATCAGTCGAACAACTTCGGCTTCCTGTTCGTTGATATGTAGTTCGTAGAGTTCGTGCTTGCGCTTGTTGATGCGGCCACTTTTCACAAGGTCATAACCATACGGCGCACTGCCACCCTTGAAGTGTCCTTCTTCCACAAGCTGCCGCAGGCTGGTACGGGTACGGACAGAAGTTTTTTCGCTTTCGCCGTCTGCCTGCCAGAAGCGGATATAGTTCAGCAATTTATCGGTGTGGTTGTCGAATCGCTGCTCACCCTCTTGGGTACTCCATACCCGGATGCCGTTTCGTACAAACCATTCTACGACAAATGGCGTTTCATCTGCGATGCGTCCGATGCGGTCGAACATAAACACCAGCAGAATATCAAACTTGCCCTTTCGGGCGTATTCCTTGATGATTTGCAGCTTGTCACGGGCTTCTGCGCGGACTTTGTGGCCAGACACGCCCTCTTCTTGCTCTTCATGGACGATGACCCAGCCCTTTGCTTCGGCAAACTTGTGACACGCCTTGCGCTGCATGGGAAGGTCTGCTTCATGGTTCGAGTTGAAATCCACCTGCTTGTCGGTGGATACCCGATACAGGCAGCAGACACGGTTTTTATTTTCAGTCATAGGGGGTTCCTCACTTTCGCTATAAAAGCGAGGACAAACGATATTCGGTTATCAAAGAACGATTGGTAGTGGTTCATGGATTGTCCCGAATACCACTGCCATCCTCAGTATAGCGCGTTCTTTTGTCCTCGTCCACGATGTCAGCTGGTCTTCTTGGTATAGCTGGTGGCGAGCAGAATGTCACGGATACGATCAAAGATACCCGGATTGGGTTCTTTTGCAAAACTGAGAACGACAGGATAACCGTTAATAATTCAAATCAAGAGTTGAGGTAGAACAAAGCAAGAGCTAAAGAAGAAAAGATA
>CAVEGP010000083.1:0-10128 GCA_963615155.1 Bacteroides uniformis
AAGAAACGATGATTCGTTCTCTCTGGTGATTATACACAAAAATATATGGAGAGGTTTTTGGGATGAAAATTTCGCGTCGTTCGATTCTTCGGGTTTCGGGTCTGACCGCAGCACTGCTGGCGTTGACTGGCTGTACGGGCGGGGGGACTGCCGTTCTCGGTGGAAACTTCAATCAGACATTTCAGAAATTGCTGAAAAAGTCATCCGATGCTTCGTCGGAGGCGGCCGCTTCGTCTGCCGCGGACAGCACGGGCACGGATTCGGAGGCGGCGTCTCTGCCGGAAGGAGAACAGCTTGATCCGGATTTTGGCGTACTGCCGGATTATGACGCAGACGTTCTGACGGGTGAAGCCCGCCGTGGCGACGACCGCATCGTGGGAGTGATGGTGAATAACATTTGCGCGTCCGAAAAGCAGAACGCCCGTCCGCAGTGCGGTCTTGGTTCGGCAGATCTGCTCATTGAGAGCAAAGTGGAGGGCGGCATCACCCGCTTCTGTGCCGTGTATCACAAGGCTTCGGAAATTCCGGAGGTCGGTCCGATCCGTTCCGGCAGAGACCAGTTCCTGCAGCTCCTAATGCCGTGGCAGGCAGTGTATTATCATGACGGCGAGAGCATTTTCTGCACCCAGTTCGTCAACGTATACAAATATTCCGACCTGAATCTCGGCGGCAAAAACTACTTCAACACCCCGGTGCATCCGTTTATTGCGCATCGGGACAGTCGCAACCGGAACGTTGCCTATGAGCACACCGAATTCACCTCCGGCAAGGAGATCGTGCAGGCAGCATCCGATGCGGGCATTAATATGACTTACCTGTACGAGAATACCATCTTCCGCTTTGCGGATTACCGCACCGGAGAGGTCAATCGTCTGTCGGACTTCCCCACCGCAAAGAGTATCAACATCGTGCATTCGGACAGCTATAAAACGTCCTTTACTTACAGCGACCTCGGCAAAAATTACAAGATGCGGATGTACAGTCATCTTGCGAAGAAATTTGAGGATACCGTGGATGAGCTGACAAACAAGCAGCTGACCTTTGACAACGTGGTGGTCTGCTTTGCGTCCATTGCAGCCTATGCGGGCGACTCCCATGATGTGCAGGAAGTCAACTATGTTGCGGGCGGCGAGGCATATCTGTTCACCTATGGCGGCGTTCAGGTGGGTCGCTGGGAGAAAACGCATCCCACCCAGCCGCTCAAGCTCTATGCGGACAACGGGGAAGAAATGAAACTGAATCGCGGCAAGACCTATTTTGCCCTTGTGGACGATGATGAATGGTCGAATTTCAACTATCAGTAAATGAAAGAAGGAAACTGCATGAAACGCTGTTGGATGCGGGCAGTGCTTTGCTGTGCGCTTTGTGCGGTGCTGCTGACGAGCTGCTCTTTTTCGCTGTATCCGTCGAAGGAGGTTGAGAGCACTGCCGCAGATCCTCTCACCGGACAGGAATGGATCTGGCAGGGTCAGAGACCGACGGCAGTCGTGATCGAAAATGCGTCCGGAAATACGACCCAGTGGGGGATCGGTTCAGCTTCGGTCGTGCTGGAAGCTCTGACGGAGACGGATGAAGCGACCAGCTTGTGTCTGGTCTATCCATCGGTAGGGTCGATGCCTCGCGTCGGTCCGGTGACGAAGGGGCAGGATCTCTATTGGCGGATCTTAGCCGGACAGCAGATCATTCCGGTCCAGCGGGGCGGCGGACGCTTCAACCAGAATTATCTGGATTATTATTCCATTCGGGCAGTGGATGCGCTGGAAACCGGTCGGAATGCGTTTTCCTGCATGGATACCTGGAGCAATTCTCCGCTCTGGTACACCAGCGGGGAAGCTGTTTCGGGCGTTTTGAGCAGTCTGAACATCTCGCCTTCGGTCACAGTCTCCCGTGTGACGAGCGGGGTGTCCTCTTTGCCGGAAAGCTCCGGCGAGACGACCGAGGTGCTTCGCATCCCGCCGCTGCTGCCACAGGCAGCGGACGGCAAGCTTCCGGACGCATCAGCGCATGACGCTGTTCATGTCTGGGTGACATTTGACGAACACAATGTGACAGGGTTTACCTATGACGAGGACAGCAGTACGTATCAGATGCTTCACGCTGACGGCGCACCTCAACTGGACGCCAGCAGCAACAAACAGGCGGCATTCAATAATCTGCTCATCCTGTTCAGCAGCTCGAGTCTTCGGGACGATGAGAGGACACTGGACTATGATCTGACGATGGGCGGCGGTGTCTGGCTGAACGGCGGACACATCTGGTACATCACTTGGACGCAGGGCAGCGACAGCACCTTTGCGTTCTACGATGCTGACGGCAAGCCCTTAACGATCGCAACCGGACGCAGTTATATTGCCCTTGTTTCCAGCCTGACCGGACAGGAATTGCAGGTCACGGATTCCAAGGGGGAGAGTGTGTCAGGAAAAATAGAATAGAATAAGACCCCCTGAGCGGTCTGCGTCCTTCGCGGAGACTCAGGGGGTTATCTTTGCGGTTGATCTTTACAGGTCTACGACGGTTCCAATCTCGGCAGGGGTGGTGGGGACTGCGCCCAGTTGGACTTCATCCTCAGCCTGTCGGACGGTAAAGCTGACCGATTGTCCGCTGGCGAAATCCGGCTGATAGGTCAGGGTCAGGGATTCCCAATTCTCCGGAACAGCGCAGAAGCAGTGCAGCAGCGCACCTTTTCCACCCGCAAGATTCAGGGTGAAAACAGACGCGTCGGCAGCGTTTTCGCCGTAGAGCGGGGCGGCAAAGCTGCCGACCGCGACAGTCTGACCGCCGCAGGAAGCGGAAACGCCTGTACCAAGGCGATACAACTCGGAAAGGGTCGTCACTTCACGGCTTTGGAGATAGCTTGTGCCGACCGGAAGAGTCTGTGCGGAGAGGTTTTCAACCGACAGATAGACCAGCACGCCGCCCAGCTCCGGCGAGGGCGCATAGCCCAGCAGCTCAACAGCGGCTTTATTGTCCAGCAGAGCCGGCTCGCCTGCGTAGTTGGCTTCCTGTGCCGCGGCGGAAACACCCGTCAGCAGAGCGGCAGCCAGACTGACCGCACCAGAGCCGGCATATTTCAGGAATGAACGGCGGGACAGGGATTGAGACATCGGGGATTCCTCCTTGCAACGGGAAATTTCGCAATCGAACTCTTTATACAATATAAAATTCTGTCCGGTCTGTCAAGGGCTTTGGCTGGGATTTTACGTGATCTTTATTCGTAGCTCTCGTTTTCTTCCGCTTCAGCCTGACCACGCAGGGTATCGGCGTATCCAAAGGGCACGATGTCGATCGCTTCGACCAGACGGTCACGCATCCAGAGCTGGACGTCGGTCTGGACGGTGTAGCCGCAGCCCGGGTCAGCCATCCACTGCTCCGGACGGCGGGACGGCAGCGCGCGCTGGCTCAGCATACTCATAATAACGCCGCCGTGGGTCACGCAGGCGGCTTCGGTCACATCCATCCGGATCATATACTCAAACAGCTTGAGCAGCGTTTCGGAGCAGCGGGCGTGGAACTTCTCGGTTGGCTCTGCTCCCTCCGGAACGAAGCCCGAGCCCGGCGTGATCCACTTTTTGAAGTCCTCGTTCTTTACCAGCTCTTTGACCGGACGGTTCTCGAACACGCCGAAGCCGGCTTCCCGCAGGTCATGTACCGAGAACTGATGGGTCGCATTCGGGAATAAAATGTTCGCCGTCTCAACGGCACGCATCAGCGGCGAAGAAAACACGATGTCTACCTGCGGATACTCGAACCGCTCCTTCAGCTCGCTGAGCTGCGCGCGGCCCTCATCGCACAGAGGGATGTCTGTGCCGCTGCCGATATAAAGACCCTGTAAATTGCCTGCGGTCATGCCGTGACGGATCAGATGAAGCTTAAAGGTTTTCATGTTGCTACCTCGATTTTTGACAAAAAATGCCCTGTATGCTGATTTTTTGCGCCTCCGCAGAATCTTTTGCAGTGCGGCGGGACACAAAATATATGCTGTGTATCCTTTAGTTTAACATAGATATGGTGGAGGGGGCAAGTCTTTTGACAAAAATGACGAAAAACAACGAAAATTTCCGTCACTTTTCTTGCTTTACAAACCGTTTTCCGTTGTGTATAATCAACATGCTGTAAACCAAAAATCAAGGGCGTACCAATTCATCATATTTGAGGAGTCAAACATCATGGAATTCAATCGCATCATCAAGCTGCTGCGCAAGGAGCGCGGCATCACCCAGAAGCAGGCAGCCGAGGATCTGGGCGTTTCGCAGGCACTCCTGTCTCATTACGAAAAAGGCATCCGCGAGTGCGGTCTGGATTTTGTCGTCCGCGTGGCAGACTATTATAATGTTTCCTGCGATTATCTGCTGGGACGCTCGGCAGAACGGAACGGAATGATGCTGACGGCAGAGGATCTGCCCAATCCGGATAAGATGAAAGATAACGTCTATCACGGCAGTGTTCTGCCCACCATGAATAAGAAGCTGATCTCCAACAGCCTGAATGTGCTGTACGCCAAGATCGGCGAATGCCACAGCAAGGCTCTGACCACCGAAGTCAGCACCTATCTGATGATGGCAGTCACAAAGATGTTCCGGATGCTCTATTCTGCCGAGCCACACAATGCGCCCAGCCTGTTCAGCGTCGATGCCCGCCGCTGGCAGGGATACTCGGATGCGGTCATGCGGATGAGCGAGGCCAATGTGGAAGCTCTTCTGGCGGGAGAAGACCTCCCCGCAGGCGAGGGCGTCAAGGATCCGTCCTGTCTGATGATGACGACCGAGAGCCTGACCCGAGAGTATCCGCTCTATACGCCAAGCCTCTTAAATTTGGTCAAAACAAGCGAAACTCACGTCAAAGGGTTGAATCCTGAGCGGTGAGCCGACCTGTGAAACAAGTGTAAATTCTGTCCGGTTTCTCTTGCGTCAAACCGGAAAAGATGTTATAAACAAATCAGGAACTCAAAAAACGGAAGCGTCTGAACGCTTTTCGTTCTGAAAAGGAGGCAATCCCCATGTCCAATAAAATTTCCCGTCGTACCTTCCTTAAGTGTACCGGCTTGTCTGTGGTGGTGGTCGGGACAGCAGCCATGCTGGGTGGATGCGTGTCCAAAGCCGGAAGCTCGCTGACGGTCAAGGTCGGCGACAAGGTCACCAATTGGAACAACCTGGCGGTCCAGTTGTCAAATGTGTTCAAGCTGTCCGCGACGCCGGATGTCGAGGGTTATGATTATATTGCGGTGCTGGTGACCGCTGCCAACCTGTCTACCGATCAGACCTTTGCGATCGGCGCGCAGGACATCGCCGAGATCGACGCAGCCTATCCGCTGGACAATGAGGAAACGAAGGCAGTGAATGTTGTCAGCTACATCCATGCGCTGGCGGAATCGACCAAGGACTTCTCCGCAGTCTGTGATGAGCAGGCGGTCGAGTGCGGCGCGTATGTCAGCCTGTACGACAGTACGACCCAGACCTTCTCGGATTCGCCCAACATGCCTCCCCGCACATCTGCGTACATTGAGCTGGTCTGCATGGTGCCTACCGACTGGCAGGAGCTGACTGTGACCTATACCCCGACCTTTGTAGAGGATTGTACCCTGACCTTTACGCTGAAATCCTCTGACATTGCTCAGAGCTGATCTCAAATGAACCCAAGGAGGAATAAATTATGTCTCTGGAATTATCTCGTCGCTCATTTATGAAGTTCACTGCACTGACGGCTGTCGCTGTGGCAGGCTCGAGCCTGCTGGGCGGCTGCTCGGACGGCTCGGATACCCTGTACCCGTCGGGCGCATTCGGCAAGACGCTGTCTCCCGGCGGAATCAATGAATTTGTAGCATCCAATCCGGCTTACTCGGATGGAACATTTACCTGCACCTTCAAGGCGACCTGCAAGAGCATCACGGCATTGACCATCCGTGCCAAGTTCTTCCAGATTGAAATTCTCCGTGGAAAGACCACCACGAAATACAACGGGGAGAGCGAGAACTGCACCCTGACGATGAGTCAGGCGGACTATTATCTGCCCAAGGGCGATTCCACGACGACGACCATGAAGTTCCAGGGAGCCACCCTGCAGGATGGCGATGTCATCTCTGTTCTGTACTTCCCGCGTCTGGAGTCCACCTCCAATGGCAACGGTCAGGCTTATACCGACCTGCACGCCACGTGGAAGGCAACCTACAAGAACGGTGCGTTCGTGTAATTTCATATTTCCGCATTTTTGCCGTCCGGTATCCGCCGGACGGCTTTTTATTCAAGGAATTGACAATTTAAAATTGCGGATATTGTAAATTAAAACTTGCATTCAGAACCAAAACACGCTATACTAAGGCTGGAATTCCATTTTTCGCCCGAAAGGGCAATGACGAAACGTGTGTTGAACGCGAATCAATACGCGCTGTATTTCCTGTACGCTGTCTTAAAAAAACGGCGGCAGGCTGCAAAAAGTGGAGGTTCTGATAATGAATGAAGCTGTTACCAAGCGTTTTCTTTTGTATTTCCGGCTGATGCTGCTGGTCTGGATCCTGATCGTGAACGCATTTTTCCATATCATTGATTTTGACTATAGCTGGCTGGTGTTCCTGAGCAACATCATGCTCTTCACCCTCGAGGGGGACATGAAGAGTCGATTTGTGACCGTCGAGCTGGGAGGACTGGTCGGCATGGTGTTCACGGTGCTGATGGTTCTCGGTGTGGTCGTTCTGACGCCGGTGGCAGGTAGTCTGTTCGGTCTGCTCATCCCGCTGGCGATCGTACTGTTCGTCCTCATCATCCTGCATCCCTATGCGCCCAAGGTGCTGAACAACGTCGGCTTTGCTTATCTGACAATCGCCTGCATCGATTCCGCAACCTTTATGGGAAATCTTCCTCTCTTCTTTGCGGTGTTCATCGGCGGTTCGCTGGTCTTTAACGGCATCAGCATCCTGCTGATGAAGCCCGCGAAAATTCTGGCGGAAAAGAGCGTTGCCAGGAACACGAACGCGTAAATAAAGCGAAAGCACCGCCCCGCAGATTTTTGGATCTCTGCGGGGCGGTGCTGTTTCAGAAATGCTTATTCGCCAAGGTCTGCGCCGTTGGTGGCAATGACCTGCTTGTACCAGTAGAAGCTGTCCTTCCGGCTGCGCGCAAGCGTGCCGTTTCCGGCGTTGTCCTTATCGACATAGATAAAGCCGTAACGCTTTTTCATCTCACCTGTGGATGCCGAAACAATGTCGATGGGGCCCCACATGGTGTAGCCCAGCAGGGGCAGACCGTCCTCGTTGACCGCCTTTTCCATCTCGATGATGTGCTTGCGCATATAATCGATGCGGTAGGGGTCGTGGATCGAGCCGTCCGTCTCGACCTTGTCCACTGCACCCAGACCGTTCTCGACGATGAAGAGCGGTTTCTGGTAACGGTCGTAAAGGGCATTCAGGGTCACACGCAGACCGACAGGGTCGATCTGCCAGCCCCACTCGCTGGCGGACAGATACGGGTTCTTGAGGGACATGATGGCGGCGTTGCCCGGCTTCCTGTTTTTCTCGATGATCTCGGGATCGCCGGAGGCGGTGCGGGAGGAATAATAGCTGAAGCTGATGAAATCGACCGTACCTGCCTTGAGCTGCGCAAGGTCATCCTCGGTGCAGTCGAGGGTGATGCCTGCCCGCTCCATCCGCTTCCATGCCCAGACCGGATAGGCACCACGTGCCTGGACGTCAATGAAGAAGTAGTTGTCTCGATCCGCTTCCATTGCGGTATAAACATCAACCGGATTGCAGGTGAAGGGATAATACTGACCCGCAGCCAGCATACAGCCGACCATTGCGTCCGGCATCAGCTTGTGTGCCAATTGGACAGCCCTTGCGCTGGCGATCAGCTCATAGTGAGCGGCACGGTATTTGACTTCCGTGGGGTTCTCGCCCTCCTCGAACAGGATGCCTGCGCCCATGAACGGCATGTGGAGTAGCATGTTGATCTCGTTGAAGGTCAGCCAATACTTGACCTTGCCGGCAAAGCGGGTGAAAATGGCAGTACAGTATTTCAGATAAGCGTCGATCATCCGACGATCCTTCCAGCCGCCGTACTTCTTGATGAGGGCGATGGGGGTATCGAAATGGCAGATGGTGATGAGCGGCTCGATGCCGTATTTCAGACACTCGTCGATCATCTCCTCATAGAACTTCAGCCCTGCTTCATTGGGGGTGTCATCATCGCCGTTGGGCAGGATGCGTGTCCATGCGATGGAGAAGCGATAGCACTTGAAGCCCATCTCGGCGAACAGCCGAATGTCCTCCTTGAAGTGATGATACATGTCGATAGCTTCATGGGAGGGATACTGGTGCTGGTCGTCGCAGTCCAGCATTTTGATGAGACCGCAGCTTACGGGCATCCGATCCTCACCAAAGGGGATGACATCGACGGTGGACAGACCCTTGCCGCCCTCCTGCCACCCGCCCTCGCACTGGTTGGCAGCGGTAGCACCGCCCCATAAAAAGCCTTTCGGAAATGCGTTTGCCATAAAAAACTCCTTTCAGCACACAGAGATCACTTTCATTATGGACATAGTAGCATAAAATTCGGGCAAAGTAAATTGAAGAAATAAATTGCGCAGGTCAGAAAATTGTGTTATGCTTGACTTAACAGAACCCAGAAAGGACGAAACAGCATGATGTCAGATAAAACCGTTTGGATCACAGGCGCAAGCTCCGGTATCGGGCAGGAATTTGCCCGCCGCTACGCAAAGCTTGGTTTCCGGCTCATCCTGACCGCCCGTCGGAAAGAGCGGCTGGAGCAGCTTGCCGCCGAACTGCGCAGCCAATATCATACGCCCAGCCGTATCCTGACTGCGGATCTTGCGCAGGAAGCGGAGTGCGAGCGTCTTTGCGCCGAGATGGAAGAAGAGCGGGTCGATATTTTTATCAACAACGCGGGCTTCGGCGTCTGCGGCAGCTTCCTCGAGACGGACACGGAGCGGGAGCTTTCGATGGCAAAGGTGAATGTTCTCGCCATGCACCGCCTGTTCAAATACGCAGTGAAAAAGATGGAAGCGCAGGGCTTCGGTACGGTGCTCAACGTGGCATCATCCGCCGGACTTCTGCCCGGCGGACCGTATATGGCGGGCTATTATGCGACGAAGACTTACGTTGTCAGCCTGACCCGCAGTGTCGCCGAAGAGCTTCGGGAGCGGCGCAGTCCGGTTCATGTCTGCGCACTCTGCCCCGGTCCGGTCAATACCGAATTCAACGACCATGCGGGAGTCGTGTTTGCCCTGAAAGGTATTACGCCGCAGCTCTGCGTCGAGGAGGCGATGCGCGGGATGCTGCATGGCAAGACCATCATTGTGCCGTCGGCGTTGATGCGGCTCGCAACGACTGCGCAAAGGTTTGTGCCTACGCCGCTTCTGATGCCGATTATGGCGCGTCAGCAGAAAAAGAAGCTGGGCTGAGACTAAGTCTACGAAACTGTTTTCCGATGGGGAAGAAAATACAGGAATCCTGCAAAGAAAATACCTTGACAGTCTGGGTAAAGAATGCTAACCTAGTAGTATACAAGAGGGATGTCTCGGACATCCTGCAAAGCAAAAAAAATTGATTGGAGGACTTTATTATGGCACAGTGCACTCCCAAATCCTTTGACCTGACCGGAAAGATCGCGCTGATCACGGGCGCGTCTTATGGTATCGGCATGGCGATCGCAAAGGCAATGGCTGCCAATGGCGCGACCATCGTTTTCAACGATATCAAGCAAGAGCTGGTCGATAAGGGTCTGGCTGCCTACGAAGAGGCTGGCATCAAGGCGTATGGCTATGTCTGCGACGTCACCGATGAGGACGCTGTCAACGCGATGGTCGCAAAGATCACTGCGGAAGTCGGTCATATCAACATTCTGGTCAACAACGCCGGCATCATCAAACGAATCCCCATGACCGAGATGACCGCCGCTCAGTTCCGTCAGGTCGTCGATGTTGACCTGAACGCTCCGTTCATCGTCTCCAAGGCGGTCATCCCTGACATGATCGCACAGGGCGGCGGCAAGATTATCAACATCTGCTCCATGATGAGCGAGCTGGGCCGCGAGACCGTCTCCGCCTACGCTGCTGCTAAGGGCGGCCTGAAGATGCTGACCAAGAACATCGCTTCCGAGTACGGCGAGTACAACATCCAGT
>CAVEGP010000084.1:0-10079 GCA_963615155.1 Bacteroides uniformis
CTTCTCCCAGAGTCTCATCGAAAAGACGAATAAAGTCCGCAAGAGCGGACTGACCTTTGCGGCGGAAGCGGGGACGCAGCGTCTGCGTGATGTCATCAACAAAAATGTCACTTGGGATGAGATCGAAAAGACCTGCTCGCTGGCATTCTCCAACGGTTATTCTTCGGTCAAGCTCTACTTCATGATGGGCTTGCCTACCGAGACGATGGAGGATATCGAGGGAATCGCTGAAACAGCGAAGAAGGTCGTTGATCTTTATTATAATACCGATCACCCGAAGGGGCGCGGCGTTCAGGTTACAGTAAGCTGCTCCTGCTTTGTGCCAAAGCCCCACACGCCGTTCCAGTTCGTACCGATGGATACCGAGGACAGCCTGCGGGAAAAGCAGAAGCATCTGGTCGAGTGCGCCCGTGAGCGCAGCCGGAAAATCAAGATCAACTACCACGACAGCAAGACCAGCTTCCTTGAGGGAGTCTTTGCCAAGGGCGACCGTCGTCTTGCTCCGGTCATTCTCGAGGCATATAAACGCGGCTGTTATTTCGACGGCTGGGATGAATGCTTCAAGTATGATACCTGGATGCAGACCTTTGAGGATCTGGGCATCGACCCGAAATTCTACTGTCAGCGTCCCATCGGGCTGGATGAAGTCACTCCGTGGTCGCACATGGACTACGGCGTCACCCACGAATATCTTGTGCGGGAGTACAACAAGGCTCTTGCCGCGCAGACCACTCAACCCTGCAACCGTGCCTGCCACGGCTGCGGTGCAAATCATCTGTTAGGAGGACCCTGCTTTGATTACAGTCAGAATCTCGTTTAAGAAGAAGGATGAAGCCTCCTATATTTCTCTTCTGGACATGCAGCGGGTCATGCAACGAGTGCTCAAGCGGAGCGGTCTTCCGGTCTGGCATACGCTGGGCTTCAATCCGCATATCTATATGACCTTTGCCTGTCCGCTGTCTCTGGGACAGGAGAGCGAATGTGAGTGCGTTGACGTCAAAACGGAGGCTGAAAACCCTGATTTCGCCCAATGGCAGACGGCTCTGAACGCCATCATGCCCGCCGGCATCGAGGTCACATCGGTCGAGCCGGTGAAGATGAAGGCTGACCTGATCGCTTTTGCCTGCTATGAAGTCAGCTATCCGGTTTCTGCCGCTGAAATGCTGGAACAGTATAATACCCTCGAGAGCGTTCCGGTCGAGAAAAAGAGCAAGCGGGGAGTCAAAACGGTCGAGCTGAAAGATTACGTCCCGTTGCTGGAGCTGAAAACAGAAGGGGAGATGGTCAGCTTTCCGCTCTGTCTGCCCGCCGCACAGGAATTGACCCTAAATCCGTCACTGGTGGTCGGATTTCTCGAGGAAAGATTTGGTGTTCCGGCTGCAAGTGCAAATATTCTGCGCACCTGTTTCCTTACGGCGGACAAACAGGTGTTCCGTTAAACGGCTCTTCGGTCAGGAGAGCTGTCACTGAGTGTGACAAAGAGGCTTTTAAGCGAAAAAAACGCACTTATTTTTCAAAAACGCTTGCATTTGCACGATATTTGTGCTATTCTATTGGGGCGTTAGTGTCCGCTGAGACCACAGCGGGGTTAATGACGACAATCATTAAACGGGCGGTCCTCTGACGGCAACGTGCCGTGCATGAACGTCTAAAAACAAATGGAGGATTCAAAAATGGACGCACTGAAGATTATCTCTGAAGGCAGCATCAAGGCTGAAAAGCCCCAGTTCAACGTTGGCGATACCGTCCGCGTTGATGTCCGTATCAAGGAAGGCGACCGTGAGCGTGTTCAGGCTTTCGAGGGCACTGTCATCGCTAAGAAGCACGGCGGCGTTGCTGAGACCTTTACCGTTCGCCGCGTTGCTTATGGTGTCGGTGTCGAGCGTGTCTTCCCCATCAACAGCCCGTTTGTCGAGAAGGTCACGGTTGTCCGCAAGGGCAAGGTTCGCCGCGCAAAGCTGTTCTACCTGCGTGGTCGTACGGGCAAGGCTGCCAAGGTCAAGAGCGATATTTGATCATCCCCGTTTTAAAATCGGGAGAAAGGAACAACTATGTTGTTCCTTTTTTCTTTATTCGGGCGGTCAGCAGTGGTTAACTGCACAAAACTGTCCGGATGTCCCGACAGATCGGGAAATCGAGGAATAAGAGGTGTAAGATATGCAACAGCAAACGCAGCCGGAAAAGCAGCCTGCGACGATCAAGGGGCAAAACCTGCTGGAGTGGTACGAAGCGTTGATCTCTGCCGCCGTGGTGCTGGTACTTCTGTTTTCCTTTTTCTTCCGCATTATTCAGGTCGATGGCGAATCAATGGTGCCGACGCTGGACAATGGTGATAAGCTCATTGTCTGGGGCGCAGGCTATGAACCGGAGCGGGGGGATGTCGTTATTGTAGACAGCTACACCGGCTACGGCAAGCCGCTTGTCAAGCGCGTGATCGCCAAAGGCGGCGATACCATCAACATCGACTATGCAGCCGGAACGGTCGAAGTCAACGGAGAAGTACTGGAGGAGGACTACATTGCAGAGCCGACCTATCTCGGCTACGATGTCGAATTCCCGTACACTGTTCCGGAGGGAACGGTCTTTGTGATGGGCGACAACCGCAATGCTTCGCTGGACAGCCGCTCGACGTATGTCGGCTGCATTGATGAACGTGATATTCTGGGCAAGGTGCTGTTCTGCTTTTTGCCCTTTTCGGATTTTGGAGTGGTAAAATGAACGAACAGGATACCCGATTCGCGAACCAGTATAATATCCAGTGGTTCCCGGGTCATATGACAAAAACGCTCCGGATGATGGAGCAGGAGATCCAGCATGTAGACGCCAGCCTAGTTCTGCTGGACGCCCGCATCCCGCTGTCCAGCCTGAATCCGGAGATCGAGCGGATCACGGCTCGTAAACCCAAACTGTACGCTCTGAATAAGGCGGATCTGGCAGATCCGGAAGTAACAAAAGAGTGGATCCGCTATTTCCGTGCGGCGGATGCGGGTTGCGTTGCCATCAGCGCAAAGCAGAAAGGTGGTGCAAACGCCGTCAAAGCAGCTATTGAAAAGGAATTGTCCGGTTTGTTAGAACGCCGCCAGACCCGTGGCATGGGCGGCGCAAAGACACAGGTGATGCTCTGCGGCATCCCGAACGTCGGCAAATCGACCTTCATCAATACCTTTGCAGGTTCTGCCCGTGCAAAGGCTGCGGATCGTCCGGGTGTTACAAAAGGCAAGCAGTGGGTCAGCACGGAAAAGTTCGACCTGCTGGATATGCCCGGCGTGCTCTGGAAGAAGTTTGATTCCAAGACCACCGCATCCAATCTGGCGTTCATCGGTTCGATCAAAGACGACATTCTTGATGTCGAAGAACTGGCGATGAACCTGTTGGATGAGGTGCGCCGCAATTATCCCGATCTGGTCGTCCAGCGGTATAAACTGGATGCTGAAACACTGGCACTGCCGCCCTATGAGCTGATGGAAACCATCGGTCGGAAGCGGGGTTTGCTGGTGCGGGGAGGCGAGGTCAACACCGAACGATGTGCCGTGATGCTGGTCGATGAGTTCCGTGCCTGCAAGTGGGGACGCATCTCGCTGGAGCGTCCGCCCCAGCGGGATGATCTTGCGGACTTTGCCGAGGAGGATGACGAATGAAACGCCGGACAGACGAAGAGATCTCTGCGCCGCTCTATGGGTATGACGCAGTTGTCCGGACGGAAAATGGCTGCTTTGCGGGCGTTGATGAAGCGGGTCGAGGTCCTCTCTGCGGTCCGGTTTGTGTAGCCGCCTGTATCCTGGATCCGGAAAATCCGGTCTATGGCATCAACGACTCAAAAAAACTGACGGAGAGGAAGCGGAATGCTCTTTTCGATGAAATTTGTGAAAAGGCACTGGCTTACAACATCGTCTTTGTTGGTCCGGATATCATTGACAGGGACAACATTCTGAATGCTACGATGGGCGGGATGCGTCAGGCGGTCGAGGGGCTGGACATTGTACCGAACCTCGTGCTCGTGGATGGCAACCGTGTTCCGGTTGGATTGACGATGCCTGCGCAGGCGATCGTCAAAGGAGATACGACCAGTGCCAGCATTGGCGCGGCGTCCATCCTCGCAAAGGTCAGTCGGGACCGTTATATGCTTGAGCTGGACAAGCAGTTCCCGCAATATCAGCTTGCGAAGCACAAGGGCTATCCGACCAAACTGCACTATGAATTGATCGCACAGTACGGGATCCAGCCATTCTACCGCCGCAGCTTTTTAAAAAAGCAGGGCTACTGGTCGGAGGGAAAATAATGGACAGCGCAGAGCTGGGACACAGGGGAGAGGCAATTGCCGCGCAATATTATATCCAGCGTGGTTGCACCCTTGTCATCCACAATTTTCATACCCGAATGGGTGAGCTCGACCTTATCCTCCGTGAACCGGACGGCACGCTGGTGTTCTGCGAGGTCAAGACCCGTGGAACGGATCCGTTAGCAAGTCCGGCGTCCTCTGTGACGCCCGCAAAACAGAGAAAGCTGATCCTGACCGCAAAAGTTTATCTGCAAGCTACAAACCAGAGCGATGAGCCGATAAGATTTGATGTTGCAGAGGTCACCCCTCTTGACAGCGGACACTGGATGGTACATATTATAAAGGGTGCATTTGACACAAAAGGCTGATGCACTCAGGTGGGAAACGGCAGAAAATGGCCTTTGCCGCTGCCGTAACACAGGGTTTCATGAGGAAACCCTCTGGCGAAAAGGAGCAACGACAATGCAGTTTTTCAGTACACGAGATCGCAGCCGCATCGTTACCTCTTCGGAGGCTATTGCGCAAGGTCTGTCCGACGAGGGCGGTCTGTTTGTGCCCGAAAGCTTCCCTCAGGTGGATGTCAGGGCTGTCTGCGAGATGGATTATCCCGCAATGGCACAAGCCATCATCAGGGAATACCTGACCGATTATTCGGCGGACTTCCTTAAGGAAGCTACCGCCAAGACCTATGGCGCAGCGTTCGGCGGCAAGGCGGGCTATTTGGCTTCGGTGTCGGAGGAAATCTCCGCCTTGGAGCTGTGGCATGGTCCGACCTGCGCATTCAAGGATTACGCTCTGCAATTGATGCCGAAACTTCTTGTTGAGGCGAAGAAGAATCTGAACCGCACTGAAAAGACCCTTATCCTTGTGGCGACCAGCGGCGATACTGGAAAGGCAGCGTTGGATGGTTACCATGATGTGCCGGGCATTGAGATCGCTGTGTTCTACCCGACGGGCGGCACCAGCGAGATCCAGCGTCTTCAGATGGCGACGCAGGAGGGCGAGAATGTTGCGGTCTATGCAGTCCGAGGCAACTTCGACGATGCGCAGACCGGAGTGAAGCGGGTCTTTGGAGACAAGGATATCGCTGCGCAACTGGCAGAGCGGAATATCCGCCTTTCCAGCGCAAACTCGATCAACTGGGGTCGTCTTGTCCCGCAGATCGTCTATTACTTTGCCGCCTACGCTCAACTGCTCAAGGCAGGGAAAATCGAATTTGGAGATCTGGTCGATTTTTGTGTCCCGACGGGCAATTTCGGCGACATCCTTGCAGGCTATTATGCGAAGCAGATGGGTCTTCCCGTCGGCAAGCTGGTCTGCGCATCCAACGAGAATAATGTTCTGACCGACTTCCTGACGACCGGAACTTACACCGCAAAGCGAGAGTTCTTCAAGACTACATCGCCCAGCATGGACATTCTGGTCTCGTCCAACCTCGAGCGTCTGCTCTATCATGTTACCGGAAACGATACAGAGGTTGCGGCTCTGATGAAAAGCCTGAGCGAAACAGGCAGCTATACCGTCCGCCCCGAGACGCTGGCGAAAATTCAGGAGAGCTTCAGCTGCGGCTGGAGCAGCGAGGAGCAGGTAGCAGAGGAGATCCGCTCCCGCTACGAGCAGGATGGTTATCTCTGCGATACGCACACGGCGGTTGCGTTCCACGTTGCGGCACAGAAGAAGCGTGGCGGCGTGCCGATGGTCGTTCTGTCCACAGCATCGCCCTTCAAGTTCCCCCGCAGCGTGCTGAAGGCTCTGGGTCATGCCGCTCCGGAGAACGATTTTGAAGCTATGCAGCAGCTTGAGCAGATCACCGGACACGCTGCTCCGGTCAGCCTGTCCTCTCTGCGTCAGAAGACCGAGCGATTTGATGCTGTTATCGACCCTGCGCAGATCTCTGAAGTTGCGCTGCGTTATCAGGCGTGATCCCTGACCCAAACAGAACAGGAGAAACAAACATGGCACTTTTTGTGCTTGGCGATACGCATCTTTCTCTGGGAGCCTCAAAGCCGATGGATGTGTTCCCGGGATGGAACAATTATGTTGAGCGTCTGGAAACGAACTGGCGGAAGCTGATAAAGCCCGCGGACACCATCGTTCTGGCGGGAGACATCAGTTGGGCGATGCGTCTGACCGACACCCGCAGGGATTTTGCGTTCCTGCAAAGTCTTCCCGGACAGAAGCTCATCATGAAAGGCAACCACGATTATTGGTGGAGCACAGCCAACAAGATGAACGCCTATCTTAAAGCAGAGGGCTTTGATACTCTGCATATCTTGCACAACAACTCGTACACTGTGGATGGCTACGCCCTCTGCGGCACACGGGGCTGGCTCTTCGATGCTGGAGAGCCGCACGACGAAAAGGTGATGAACCGAGAGATCGGGCGGCTGAAAATGAGCCTTGATGCTGCGGAGCAGGGATGTGAAAAGCTGGTGTTTCTGCATTATCCGCCGGTCTACACCGGAGCAAGTGCGCCGGAGATCGTTGCAACCCTTCAGCAGTACGGGATCAAACGCTGCTTTTACGGTCATCTGCATGGCAACGCCATCCGGTATGCAGTGCAGGGAGATGTGGACGGCATTCATTATAAGCTCGTCAGTGCGGACGGACTGCGTTTCTGCCCGTACCGCATCGTTTGAATGTGGGGAAAGCTGGCGAAAATAACAAAAAGTCAAAATTTGGGCTGGCAATTGTATCAAGAGCGTGCTATAATAGGTTCTGACGCGATTGTTGCACCCAATTGAGCGCGCGCGTCCCCGCATTTCGCAAACACCACAGGACGCGGTGCGCGGTTGCAGCCGGACAGAAACGATCCGGCGCAATAGAATTTTTGAGTGGAGGATAACAAAAAATGAATTTCATTAAGTGCGAAAAGCTCGAGAAGAGCATGGTCGAGATCCAGTTCTCCATCGACGCTGAGGCTTTCAAGACCGCAGTTGCCGATGTCTTCAAGAAGGAAGGCAAGAAGTATACGGTCGCCGGCTTCCGTAAGGGCAAGGCTCCTCGTTCTCTGATCGAGAAGATGTACGGCGCAGACGTCTTTACCTATGATGCCATCAACGAGCTGTTCCCGGAAGCTTTCGAGGCTGCTGTCAAGGAAGCTGGTGTTGAGCCGGTCGGTCGTCCTGAAGCCACTGTCGATACCGCAAGCGAGACTGAGGGTGTCACCCTGACTGTCAAGGTTCCTGTTAAGCCCGAGGTCAAGGTCGGCAACTACAACGGTCTGTCTGTCGAGAAGACGGTTCACACCGTCGATGAGGCAACGGTCGAGGCTGAGCTGAAGCGTGTGCAGGAGCGCAACGCCCGTGAGCTGACCCGTGAGGGTGCTGCTGAGAACGGCGATATCACCGATATCGACTTTGAGGGCTTTGTGGACGGCGTTGCTTTTGAAGGCGGCAAGGCAGAGCATTACAGTCTGACTCTGGGCAGCGGTTCCTTTATCCCCGGCTTCGAGGATCAGATCGTCGGTCATTCTGCTGGTGAGGAGTTCGACGTCAATGTCACCTTCCCTGAGCAGTATCAGGCTGCTGAGCTGGCTGGCAAGCCCGCTGTCTTTAAGATCAAGCTGCATGAGGTCAAGTACAAGGAGCTGCCCGCTCTGGATGACGAGCTGGCAAAGGACTGCTCCGAGTACGACACTCTGGAGGCTTTCAAGGAGTCCATCCGTAAGTCCAATCAGGAGCAGCTCGACAAGCAGGATGATCTGGCAGTTGAGAACGCTCTGGTTGATCAGGTCATCGACAGCATGGAGGCTGAGATCCCGCAGGCAATGTACGAGACCCGCATGGACGAGATGGTCAACGATTTCGCATTCCGTGTGGAGCAGCAGGGTCTGCGTCTCGAGGACTACCTGAAGTATATGGGTCAGTCCATGGAGCAGTTCCGTGCTTCCTTCATGCCGCAGGCTGAGAAGCAGGTCAAGATCCGTTTGGCTCTGGAGGCTGTTGCTGCCGCTGAGAATATCGAGGCTTCCGAAGAGGATGTCAACGCTGAGATCAAGCGCATTGCTGACCAGTACAAGATGGAAGAGGACAAGGTTCGTGAGCTGGTCAATGTTGATGACCTGAAGAAGGATCTGGCGATCAACAAGGCAATCGACTTTATCAAGAGCCACGCGAATGTTACGGAAAAGGCTGCTGAAGCCGAGAAGACCGAGGACGCTGAGTGATCTTTGCTCCGGCGGTACGGTCAAAAAAGAATAAAGCCGACGGTCAAACGTCTGTTTTATAAACAAAGGTTGTAAAAATTGACCGATACGGCCCTGTGTTTCCTTGCCGTGTCGGTCAATTTTGCAATCCGATTAAAATCCTATTTTTCAGGAGGCGAACCCTATGAGTTTTGTTCCTTACGTTGTCGAGCAGTCGGCGCACGGGGAGCGTTCCTACGATATCTTCTCCCGTCTGCTGAACGATCGCATCATTGTTTTGAGCGAGGATGTCAACGACACATCCGCAAGCCTTGTTGTGGCACAGCTTCTGTATCTGGAAGGGCAGGACCCTGATAAGGATATCAGCCTGTATATCAACAGCCCCGGTGGTTCCATCAGCGCAGGTATGGCAATCCATGACACCATGCAGTATATCAAGTGTGATGTTTCCACTATCTGCATGGGTATGGCGGCTTCCATGGGTGCGTTCCTGCTGGCAAGCGGCACAAAGGGCAAGCGTTTTGCGCTGCCCAATGCAGAGATCATGATCCACCAGCCCCTCATCGGCGGCGGTCAGAACGGCGGTTTGTCCGGTCAGGCAACGGATATCAAGATCCATGCTGAACACCTCGTCCGCACCCGTGAGAAAATGAACCGGATGCTTAGCGACTACACCGGACAGCCCTTGGAAAAGATCCAGCTCGACACCGAGCGTGACAACTTTATGTCTGCGCTGGAAGCGAAGGAGTACGGACTGATCGATGAGGTCATCACCCGCCGCTGAACCAAATCATAACCCAGGATAAGGAAAAAAGGCTATGGCAAACAACAATTCCGGCAGAGATAAAAACGAAAAGGATCTGGTTTGCAGTTTTTGCGGCAAACATCAGGACGAAGTCGAGCGGATGATCATCGGCCCGGGCGTTAACATATGCAGCGAGTGCATTGGCCTGTGCTATGATCTGCTCTCAGACAAGCCGGAGCGTGGCTCGGGCAGCCGCCAGAACGGCAATCGCGGCGGTGCGTCTCGTGCCCGTATTCAAACGGCAGATTCCCTTTCGGTCAATATCAAGACCCCTGCGGAGATTAAAGAGGGGCTTGATCAGTATGTGATCGGACAGGATGAGGCAAAACGAGTTCTGGCTGTCTCGGTTTATAACCACTACAAGCGTATTATGAGCGGCGGCAAGGGTGCGGATGTTGAGCTGCAGAAATCCAATGTTCTGCTCCTTGGCCCGTCCGGTGTCGGCAAAACGCTGTTGGCACAAACGCTGGCAAAAATGCTGGGTGTTCCGTTTGCGATTGCGGATGCGACCACCCTTACCGAGGCCGGTTATGTCGGCGAGGACGTCGAGAATATCCTACTCAAGCTGATTCAGGCAGCGGATTTCGATGTTCAGAAGGCGCAGATCGGTATCATTTATATTGACGAGATCGACAAGATCACCCGCAAGAGCGAGAACCCGTCCATCACCCGCGATGTGGGCGGCGAGGGCGTCCAGCAGGCATTGCTGAAGATCCTCGAGGGTACGGTCAGCAATGTTCCGCCGCAGGGCGGGCGTAAGCACCCGCAGCAGGAGTTCATTCAGATCGATACCACGAATATCCTGTTCATCTGTGGTGGTGCATTCGATGGTCTGGATAAGTATATTC
>CAVEGP010000085.1:0-9746 GCA_963615155.1 Bacteroides uniformis
ACTCTGGATTACGACCACGCATGGCAGCTTCTTGTTAGCGTCCGGCTGGCGGCGCAGTGTACCGATGCCCGTGTGAACATCGTAGTGGAGGACTTATTCTCCCAATACCCGGACGTGGCTGCGCTTGCCGCCGCAGAACCGGAGGAGATCGAAGACATCGTCAAGCCCTGCGGACTGGGTCGCTCCAAGGCACGGGACATCTCAGCCTGCATGCGCGCCTTACGGGATCAGTACGACGGTCAGGTGCCGACCACCTTTGAGGAATTGCTGGCACTGCCCGGTGTTGGTCGAAAGAGCGCAAATCTTATTATGGGCGATGTGTTCGGCAAGCCCGCCATCGTCACCGACACCCACTGCATCCGGCTGTGCAACAGAATCGGTCTTGTGGACGGCATCAAAGAGCCGCAGAAGGTCGAAATGGCTCTGTGGAAGATCATCCCGCCCGAAGAAGGCAGCGATCTGTGCCATCGGTTCGTCATGCACGGACGTGCCGTCTGCAATGCCCGGAAGCCCGAATGTAACCGCTGCTGTCTGAATGATCTCTGCCGGACAGCAGCGGAAGAGAAAAATCTTTGATAAATCGGAGGTACTTACAATGTTTACGATTGGGGCAAATTTGTTTGTCATTCTCTATACGATTGCTTGGGCGCACTGTCCGGTTATCTTGCAGGTCGCATCATGGGCTGCTCTTTCTCCAAGGGGAAGATGATTGCACTTGGCATTCTGGGCAGTATCGTCGGCAATCTGCTGTTTGGTATCATCGGTCTGAAAGCGTCCAGCTTTATCGGTCACATCGTTATTTCGGTTGCGGGCGGTTGTTTCTGCATCTGGCTGAGCCGGAAGTTTGATAGGTAACACTCTTTCGTCACCTATGATAGTATTTCTTCCCGAAATAAAACAGAATGACCCTGCTGGTTTGGTTCAGATGCTTCTGAATCCAGTCCGCAGGGTCATTTTTTGTAAAAAGCCCGAAACTTCCTCTTTTCTCTTGTACAAAACCGCGGTATAATAGTGTTTGGTGTTTTGAAATCGAAAGGAGCTTATCAATATGAATTCTACCGCGGAGCTTTCTCGGTCAGCGGATCCCGCAAAGCCGGTCTATGCGTTCCGGAAGTCCGTTTTTCTGGAGGGGATACGGGACGGCGTGCCCATTGCGCTGGGATATTTTGCCGTTTCATTCTCACTGGGCATTGCGGCACGGCGAGCCGGATTCAGTCCGTTTCAGGGCTTTCTGGCAAGCCTGCTGAACAACGCTTCGGCAGGCGAGTATGCGGCATTCGCCCTGATCTCCAGCGGTGCGACTTATCTCGAGGTTGCGATCATCACCCTCATTGCGAATGCGCGGTATCTGCTGATGAGCTGCGCACTGGCGCAGAAGTTCACCCCTGAGACGCCGTTCATCCATCGTCTCATCATCGGCTACGATGTCACCGATGAGCTGTTTGGTATCACCATCGCCCGAAAAGGAGCATTGAATCCATGGTACACCTATGGTGCTATCCTGCTGGCTGCTCCTGCGTGGGCATTCGGAACGGCCTTTGGCATCATCGCCGGCAACCTGCTCCCTCTGCGGGCAGTCAGTGCGCTGAGTGTTGCATTGTACGGGATGTTCCTTGCGATCATCATCCCTCCGGCACGAAAGAGCCGAATCGTTGCAGTATTGGTCGCCATCAGCTTTTTCCTCAGCTTTGCCTGTAACTATCTGCCATGGATCTCTTCCCTCTCGGACGGTACACGCACCATCCTGCTGACGGTACTCATCTCATCCGCCGCCGCTATTCTCTTTCCCGTCAAACAAGGAGACTGAACCCGATGAATTATTACCTCTATATCCTCGTGATGTTCCTCGTTTCCTATGCCATCCGCGTCCTACCCCTGACGCTGATCCGCAAGCCCATCAAAAATCAGTTCATCCAATCGTTTTTATACTATGTTCCGTATGTCACGCTGGCGGTCATGACCTTTCCTGCCATTGTCAATGCAACCCAAAGCCCTGTCGCCGGTGCGATCGCTCTGGTGGTCGGCATCGTTGCCGCATGGATAGGAGCAAGTCTGTTTCAGGTCTCTGTCGCCTGCTGTGCCGTTGTGCTGATCGTAGAATTATTTCTCGCACATTGAATTTTACCCGTCACCGTCTATTTTGTGAGTGTCAGCCTGTTTTATTTCCAGATTTCTGCAGCTACCAATTCCAGCACGCTTCCGGCGATACAGCGCGCCTTGTCCGAGATAAGAAAACAGTTTTCGAGTTCTGATCTTCGTGGGTCAACGTCTGCAACTTTGAATCCGCACGTGACCGGATAGCCGCTGCGGAGAAGACCGCGCAGGATCCCTGCGACCTGGGTCGTGACCGGAAGGAGCTCGCCTTCCGGCGTGCGAATCTGGGCGATTGGTTCATCTGCTTCCACAAAATCACCAATGGAATGCAAACTCTCAAAAACGCCTTCCGCCTGCGCATGGATGACACGCTCAGCACCATAGCCGCCGATAATGCCCGGAATCCCTGTATTCGGGATAGCCGTACCTTCACGAATGATGCGTCCCAGCTTGTGACCACGCTTCGTCTCAACCACAACATCCACATCCTGTCCGGCAGTAAATCCCGGGCCGAGCGCAATGGTCAGCGGTGCCATATCCAGCTTTGTGCCGAGATTTTTCTTTGCGAGAATCGCATCCACAAGGACGGCAGGCTTTGCCCGGGAAATGCAATCGCCCTTCGGATCGATCAAAACGGGAACATCCCCCGCTGACCAGACAGCATCCGCTTCATCCAGCGTGTTGATCTTCACCGCACGCAGACCTTCAACGGTCGTTTCGCCTTCATAGACCGCTTCACAAAGCGACACCTGCCGACGAATCGCAGCGGGATGCTCTGCTTCCAACACCAGTACCCGCAGACCCGCAGACCAGAGACGATGGATCGTTCCGGTAGCAAGGTCGCCGCCACCTCGCACAAGAATAAGAGAATCTTTTTTCATTGATCTATCCTTTTTTTAAATCAAAGCCTCTGAAGCAGCAGCTCCATCGAGCCACCGCAGGCCGCAATGGCTGCATCTTCGTTCTTGCCGTCTGAAGAATACTGAACCAGTTGGCAGGGCGCAGCTTCATTTTTCAGCATTTGATATGCCAACCGCTGCGCACGATACTCCATGATTCCACCGCCGACGCTTCCGATGATTTTATCCGGCAGCACCAGCATCTTTGAGCCAATTTCCCGCGGCGTTGAACCATGCCGCGCCACGATCGTTACCAGAACAGACGGTGTATCTGACTTCTGTGCTTCTTCCAGAGCCTCCAGCAATGTCGGCGGAAATCCCTCGGTCTGCTGTCTTTGGTTTTTCAGCTCGACGATCTGCGCAAGGATCGAAAGCGCGATCTCCTGTGCGGATTTTGCTCCGATGGCAAGACCGATGGGCGCATGGAGTTGCTCCACTTTGGCGACATCCGCTCCCTCTTCTATCAACTGACGGCGCACCAACGCTGATCGCCCACGGCTTCCCATCATGCCAACATACGCCGATGGTTTGGGCAGAATCGCTTTGAGACAATCAAGGTCAAAGGTGTGGGCACGTGTCAGCACAACAAAATAGGCTTCCTCTCCACCCGACACACACGCAAGACCTTCCTCAAATGGAGCACAGATCACCTCATCCGCACCAGCAAGACGCAACCGTTCTGCGTACTCTTCGCGATCCTCGAGAGCCGTCACCGGCAGGTCGAGCAATTTCGCAATTTGTACCGCAGCCGTCGCGACATGTCCGCCGCCGCAGACCACCAGCCTTGCGCCTGCGCCAAACCGCTCAACTAAGATCCTTGCTCCATCCATTTCCAGAATCCCACTGGACGTGCAGGCACACAGCAAATCGAAGCATCTCAACAGAATGCTCGAGTTTTCAAGCTCTCCCGTACTCGTCCAAAGACATTTCCCGCCGCCGAGAAGGCATCGGTCTCCCTGTTCCTCACCGTCCAGCACAGTCGCCAACATAAAATTCGGGTATGCTTTGTTTTTCAATACATTCAAAAAGGATTCCAACGACATCGCAAAATCTCCTTTGGATCATTGTTGCACCGTTGCCACAGCGTGATACCGCGCTTTCGGGTCATTTTGGAGACGCTTCTCCCACAGATCCCATTCCTCCGGCAGCATTCTCCACGCAAGCCCGCACCCCGCTGAAAGCTCACGCGGCAGCGGAATGAGACGCCCAGGGATCCCAGCTTCGGCACAGTGCTTTTCCCATGCCATTGCATCCACCGGTACGTCGAAAGAAAGAACGATATAAGACCGTTTTACACGCATAAGCTCTCAGACCTCCTGCGCCAGCGCACGAACTGCTTCCGCTGCGTACAGAATCTGCTCCTCCGTGTTGAAATGCGAAAAGCTGAATCGCACTGCACCCTGCTCAACCGTACCAAGAGCCTTGTGCATGAGCGGCGCGCAATGCGCACCCGCACGGACGCAGATGCCCCAATCTTCCCACAAGGCATCCGCAACCCATGCCGAATCTTCATTTCCGATATTAAGCGAAATGATCGGGGCACGCAGTGTCTTTCCCGAAAAGTCGCCATAGAAGGTCAGATTTTTTATGTCCTGCAAACGTTCATAAAACAGCCGTGCCAACGCAGTTTCTCTTTCACACAGCGTTTCCACACCTTGTCCAAGGATCCAGCGGACACCTGCCGAAAGCCCCGCCAACCCCAAAACATTGAGTGTCCCGGCTTCCAGTGCGGTCGGCATTTCCATCGGATGCTCCTCGTCAAAGCTATGGACTCCGCTTCCACCGACCACAAACGGTGCTATCTGCAATCTCGGACGGACATACAAGCCGCCTGTTCCCTGCGGACCAAGCAGACCCTTATGTCCGGTAAAGCAAAAAACGTCCACGCCCAGCGTTTTTACATTGATTGGGCGTGCGCCTGCGGTCTGTGCCGCATCCACGATCAGCAGTAATCCGTGCTTCTTTGCAAAGTCTGCGACAAAATCAAGGTCGGTGACGTTGCCTGTCACGTTGGATGCGTGCGTTACCACAACTGCACGGGTATTGGAGCGGATCTTTTGCTCAAATTGCTCATAGCGTAAAACACCGGTTTCATTCGTTTCAACAAAATCAACCTCTACACTGTTCTTTCTCAATCGATACAACGGACGAAGCACGGAATTGTGTTCGCAGACCGTCGTGATCACATGGTCGCCCCTATGGAGCAGCCCGCAAAGTGCCGTGTTCAGGCTCTGGGTCGCATTGGATGTGAACGCAATGCAGGACGGATCTTCCGCCCCCAGCAGCTCCGCCATTACAGAACGGGCTTCATAGACCAGCCGTGCGGCGTGCAGGGTCGGCTCATGCGCCCCTCTGCCCGGATTGCCTGCCGTCTGCAGCGCATCCAGCATCGCCTGCCCGACCTGCGGCGGCTTATGGAGAGTTGTGGCAGCGTTATCCAGATAAACCATGGCGTTTTGTGGGCTCACGGTTTTACCACGTTCCCTGCGTTGAGCATTTTTTCTGCGATGACATACATATTTGTAACACTTCCGACCGCCAGCTTTTCAGTCAGTCCATAGAAATTCAGGCATGTGCCGCAGGTCATGACCTCGACACCCTGCGCTTCTAATGCCTTGAGGTCTTCGAGCATCGGTGAGCCTTCGCAGGTCAGTGATGCTCCTCCATTGTAGAACAGAATGGTCTGTGGCAGCTTGTCCTGCTGTGTCAGCGCAAACACAAACGCTTTCATAAGGGTTTTTCCAAGACCGTCGTTGCCGATTCCCATCTTATCATTGCCAATGGCAACGACGGTATTTGTCCGTGCATCGGGTACGCAGGTCTCCGATTCTTCGGTTGCGGCAGCGGTCTCACCAACTGTAAACAGCACACGATATTCCCGTTCCGCCAACTTTTCAGCGGAAGATGTATAGCCCTTCTGCTGTGCCATTTTGGTCAGATTCTGGACAGCGATTTCATTATCGACCAGCACTTCCACCTGACCGGAACCGTTCAATTCCACAATTGCCTTTTTCGCTTTCACGACAGGGATCGGGCAAGCGTCTCCTCTTGCGTCAACTTTCAGCATTTTTCATTTTCTCCAATCTTAATAGGTCACAACAATTTCTTTTTCAGCTTTTTCTCTGAGTTCGCCCACAATTTTTGCAGGCAGACCAGCCGCCTGAAGCTCCTGTTCCAGTGTGGCGGCATCCTCCGGCGCAACCGCGAACAGCAAACCGCCTGAGGTCTGGGGGTCAAACAAAATTTCCTCCATCGGGAACGGTACCCCCTCGAAGGTGACAAACGCCCCCGCATAGTTGCGGTTGCGCTGCCCCGCCGCCGTGTACAAACAGGCATCGGCGGCATCCCACGCACCCGACAGAACCGGCACAGCACGTCCATCGATCACACAGGACAACTGTCCTCCCATCATTTCGTGAAGATGCCCGAGAAAGCTGAATCCGGTCACATCGGTGGCTGCATGAATAGCATATTTCCGGCTGATCTCAGCGGCAGTTTTGTTCAAGGTCATCATGGAAGCAATTGCCCCTTCCATATCCTCCGGTTTTGCCTCTCCGACCCGATTTGCCGTACATATAAGACCAACACCCAATGCTTTCGTCAGGATCAGCTTGTCTCCGGTTCTTCCCGTGTCGTTCGCATAAAGGTGATGCGGATCGACCAGCCCTGTGACGGACAGCCCGTATTTCACCCCTGTGTCGGCGATGGAATGACCTCCTGCCAAAATTCCTCCTGCCTCTGCAACTTTTTCCGCACCTCCCTGCAAAATTGCACCGAGAATGTTCAAATCCATGCTCTCGGGGAAGCAGACAAGGTTCAAAGCTGTCTTGACCTCACCGCCCATTGCGTAGATATCGCTGAGGGCGTTTGCGGCGGCGATTTTTCCAAAGGTATAGGGATCATCGACCATCGGCGGAAAAAAGTCCACGGTCTGCACCAGTGCTGTATCCCCTGTGATTTTATATACCGCCGCGTCATCCTTGCTGTCGTAACCGACCAGCAGATTCGGGTCTTGTACTCCACGGGGAAGCTTTTCAAGAATGCGACTCAGCACACCTGCACCCAGCTTGGCTGTGCATCCGCCGCCTGTGCAGAACACAATCGGCTCACTCACGCTCGTTCTCCCTCCTCAAATGCAGTCAGAATCGATCGAACCGCATATTTCTCCCATAAAATTTTCTGTACTTCTTCGCCAATCGCTTTTCTCTGCGGGGTATCCGCCTGATTCAAAATTACGTAAAACTCACGTTCATCCACGTTTTTTCGTCCCCCGGCATTGTTTGCCAGAAGCTTTGCCAACAGAGATGGTGTAAGCATTGTTTCCGGTGTCGCATCGAGCAAAGCACAGGCTTTTTCAAGCCGGAAGCAGACCTCACACAGCGGTCTGTTCCCCGCCGAAAGCCCGACCACCGCCAGTACAATGTCGCTCTCTGGCAAAATGACCGGTTCACGGTCAGCCGGGACTTTGCACGGCAGCCGCTTCGCACCGTCGGCTTCCAAGAAAACGATGTTTGCCCCCTGCATCCAGCGGCGGAGTTGGTCGGCCGGAAGGCTTTTCAGCTTGCCGTTTTCGGAAGGCAGACCGACAACGGCATAGTTTCCGGCGTTCCAATGCGCATTTCGTTCCTCAATGGTTTGCGCCCAGAACGCTTTCGGCTGCTGGATATGCGTCGTCGTTGAGACAAGAACACGCCAACCTTTTGCGGCACAAAGCCGAGCCATTGCGTACAACAATGTCGTTTTTCCGCCGCCTCCTACCAGCGAAATAACGTGCTCCTTCTCTTTCAAAAAGGGCAATTGACATTCCAGCGACATCATTTGTCCCGTCCGTCCCTGTCCAGAACCGCCATTGCGATTTTCTCCGGCGTGATGGGCAGCTCATAGAATCGCATTCCGATGGCATTGTAGATTGCGTCGGAAACAGCAGAGAGCGGCGTATTGATGACGACTTCGCCGATGGATTTCGCGCCAAACGGACCATTTGGCTCGTAGCTGTTCTCAAACTCGACCCGAATCCGTCCGATATCGATACGGGTCGGGATTTTATACTGCATGAGCGAATTCTCCATCGGATATCCACGGTTGTCGTAAGTGATATTTTCCGTCAGCGTCATACCGATTCCCTGCAAAATGCCGCCTTCCGCCTGCACACGAGTCAGGTTCGGGTTGATGGGCGTGCCGCAATCCACACAGGCTGCATAATCCAGCAATTTGACCTCGCCCGTTTCGGTATCCAGCTCGATCTCAGCCGCACCCACCATATAGGGCGGCGGAGACAAGGGCGAGGAATGTGTCTCAGTGGCTTCCAGCGCAACATTATGACCGTTCGTCGAGATGTTTACAACTTCTTCCAACGAGACCTTTTTCTCTGGGGCATCCTCCACAAAGACGTATTTCCCATCAAAATTCACTGCTGTTTCATCGCAGTTCAGCATTTCCGCACCCAGCTTACAAACCTGACCGCGCAGTTTCAGCGCGCATTTTTCAACCGCCTTGCCTGTGACATAGGTCGTGCTGGACGCATACGAACCGGAATCGTAAGGCGAAATATCGGTATCCGCACCAAAGACCGTGATATCGTCAAGTTTACATTCCAACACTTCGGCAGCAATCTGCGCCAGCGTCGTATCACAGCCCGTGCCCATGTCGGCTGCACCGATGATGAGAGAATAAAAGCCACCCTCATTGAGCTTCAACGTCGCACTGCCGACATCCATGCCCGAAATGCCAGACCCCTGCATCGCCATACCCATGCCGACAGCCCGGACTTTGCCGTTGCCAAGGTCTTTTCGGGGATATTTTTCGTCCCAGTCTATCATCTCGTGAACTTTTTTCAGACAGCCGTCAAGGGCGCAGCTCGTATTGGTCGCACCATAGTATGCAGGCATAAGATCGCCCTCTTTGACGATATTCATTTCCCGAATCTTGAATGGATCGATATGAAGTTTTGCTGCAAGCTCGTTGACTGCGGACTCTACTGCGAACAATCCCTGCGTTGCGCCATAACCGCGATATGCGCCTGCTGACATATGGTTGGTGTAAACGACATCGTAGACAAAGCGGAATGCCTCGGCTTTGCCGTAAAGCGGGATCGATTTGTGACCGGACAAACCCACCGTCGTCGGCCCATGCTCGCCGTAAGCACCTGTGTTGGAGAGGGTATACATATCGATTCCCTTCACGATGCCCTCTTTGGTCGCTCCCAGACGGAGATGGATCTCCATCTCATGGCGAGGTGAGGATGCCGTCTGGCTTTCCACACGGCTGAAGATGATCTTAGACGGTTTCTTGGTCTTCCATGTAACAAAAGCCGGATAAATCAGGGAGACCGAGGTCTGCTTTGCGCCAAATCCGCCGCCGATTCGAGGTTTCGTGACACGAACCATTGATTTCGGGATATGAAGCGCATTCGCTATGTGACGGCGGGCATGGAATACGATCTGGGTCGAGCTGAGAACATTCAGGCGACCATACAAATCAATATAGCAGCAGGTGCGGAAGGTCTCCATCATCGCCTGCTGGCACGCCTTCGTGTGATACACATGGTCGATCACGACATCGCACTTGCTCAAAACCTCGTCGATATCTCCCGAACCGCATTCATCATGAGCACAGAGGTTGCGTTTATTGTCCGCACCGACCGGACAGAGACTTTCCCAATTGTCCTCGGGGTGGACAAGGATCGGATTGTCCTTTGCGGTATGGTAATCCAGAACCGCTTCCAGCACCTCATACTCAACATTGATCAGCTTC
>CAVEGP010000086.1:0-9744 GCA_963615155.1 Bacteroides uniformis
CCTGTATTTATTGGGTGTAGCATCCGATGAGTATGGGAGGTTTTTGTTTTATGTTGGTACGAGATGTTTATGTTGGTACGAGATGTTGACTCCTGAGATCTTTTCTAAAAATCTTATAGAATATGGAGACTTATAAAGGGCGGGAAATGTCAAAAAGCGAAAATGTCACATAATATCGTTCAATGCGGATTTTTTGCAGCGATATGTAAATTTCCACTGGACGTGTTTATATAAATTGTGCTACAATAACACTATACGGTATAAAACCTTTCGCAGACGCTGCGGTGAGGGGATAAAGCGGAGTCTTTTCTTCTAAGGAAAGACGTTCGAGAAGTTCGTAAAGCTTTTTATTAAAAAATAAGGAGGCCGATTTTATGGCTGAGCATCCCATCCAAGGCTTAATGAATGTTACTATGGACAAGATCCGTCAGATGACGGACTCCAATACCATCGTCGGCAAGCCCATCACGACGGAGGATGGCACGACCATCCTTCCGGTGTCGAAGGTCTCGTTTGGGTTTGCGTCTGCCGGCACGGACTTTGACGGAAAGAATGCCGCCAATAAAGATCTGTTCGGCGGTGGCTCGGGCGCAGGCGTGAACATCCAACCGGTGGCGTTCCTCGTCGTTAAGGATGGTTGTGTGCGTACCATCCAACTGTCGGATGGCAGCAACACCATCGACCGCGCCCTGACGATGATACCGGAGCTTATCGAAAAAGTCAGCGCACTGCTGAAAAAAGATGAGGCAAAGGCAGAAGTAGAAAACGAAGAGACGAAGGGGTAAACCTCTCAGTCTGCTTCGCAGCCAGCTCCCCTATCAGGGGAGCCATTGGCAGAATTGAAAACTTTCCGGAGTGCCAAAGCCTCTCCTCGGTAGGAGAGGTGGCATCCCGAAGGGATGACGGAGAGGCTTTCTCCGTCTGATGATTGAGTGCCGGGAGGCACACAAGGAGATTATTATGGCAGAAGAACGTATTCAGAAGATCATGAGTGAGCAGGGTCTGTGCAGCCGCCGCGCGGCCGAGCAGATCATCGCCGAAGGTCGTGTCAAGGTCAACGGTCACTTGGCTAAAGTGGGCGACAAGATGGATCCCAATCGGGACGTCCTGCATGTGGACGACGAGCGGATCTATATCCAGAAGGATCAGAAGCTCTATTACATTGCCCTTTATAAGCCCCGCGGCTATGTCACTACCGCTAGCGACGAGCTGGGTCGAAGGACCGTCATGGAGTTGGTGTCGGATATTCCGGCACGTCTCTATCCGGTCGGTCGTCTCGATAAGGACAGCGAGGGTCTGCTGTTGATGACCAACGACGGTGCGTTTGCGCAGGCTGTTACTCACCCGTCGGGCGGCATCTCAAAGCTTTACCGCGTCACGGTGCAGCCTCGTGCAGACGAAGCTCAGATCCTGAAGCTCAGCTCTGGCGTTGTATTGGATGACGGTACAAAGACCATGCCCTGCGCAATCAATGTTGTCACCGACGAGCCGGGACGCACCGTCATGGAGATGACCCTGAAGGAGGGTAAGAATCGTGAGATTCGCCGGATGTGCGAGACAGTCGGTCTCGAGGTCGTCCGTCTGAAGCGGAATGCAGAGGGTGTTGTCAAGCTTGGTATGCTCCAGCCTGGCAAGTACCGCGAGCTGACAAAGGCAGAAGTCTCGGGTCTGCGTGCTGCCGCCGCCAAGGGTCGTGCGCAGACCCGTTCGGCATCGCTCCAGTCCAAGACGGCTGATCGCCGTCCTCGTGGTCCGCTTGACCGCGCAAACTCCGCCCAGCGGAAGAAAAAGTAAGCATTATGCCCGAAAGTTTCACTGATTTGGTCAGGAAAGTGTCTTTCTCTGAAAAAAAAGAATGGCACAGCCCCTTGAGAATTAAAGGAATTTAAGGTATAATATATCTAATTTTGAAAGCTCACACAGACAAGCAGGAGGTCTTACCATGGCTTCAAAGAGTAACAAAGGAGAAATCCTCGCCAAGTTTTTCGACGACGGGGAGTACACCGCACTGTTTGCGGACGGCGCGGTGAGCGCAGCCTGCGGCTATGCGGCTGGTCAGCAGACCTATGCCGTTTATCAAAATGGCGAGGCTGTGACCGTTAAGGATGTCGAAAAGAATATCAAGGTTCTGGAGATGGCTGCTCAGACGGGCTGCCCGGTCGTCACGTTTTACAACTCTGTCGGCGCAAAGTTGGCGGAGGGCTTGGACGTTCTGACCGCAAGCGCAAAGCTGAACGCTGCGATCGCAAAGGTGTCAGGCGTCGTGCCTCAGGTGGCTGTCGTTCTGGGCGTCTGCGGCGGCACCAGTGCGTTGAGCGCAGCCAACGCGGATGTCTGCGTTATGGCAGAGGATGCGGAGCTGTTCTTCACGGCTCCGTTCACCGCTGCTGCAAAGGGAGATAAGGTCGCTGACGCTGGCACGGTTGCTGCCGCTGCAAAGGCTGGCGTTGCGGCTATCGTTGTTCCCACCGCTGCTGACGCTGCCGAGAAGGCGGCTCACATCGTGGGTCTGCTGCCCGCAAACAACCTGACCGGTCCGGCGATCTTCGAGTTCGAGCAGCCCACCGAGACCCTTAAGTCCGGTTCTGCTCCCGAGAAGGCTGCGGCTGCCCTCATTGATAAGGACAGTGCCGTCGAGCTGTACGCCGGCTTCGGCAAGAGCGTTTATACCGCATTTGCTACCATCGGCGGCAACGCGGTTGGCATCGTTGCAACGGGTGAGTCTCTATGCCACAACTGCGTTGCAAAGGCTTCCCGTTTTGTCCGTCTGTGTGACGCATTCAGCGTTCCCGTGCTGACCATCGTTGACACCAAGGGCTTCGTTCCCAGCTCCACCGATGATATTGCAGGCGGCATCCGCGAGGCTGCTCGTCTGGCTGCTACCTATGCGGACGCAACCACCGCAAAGGTCGCTCTTATCGCGGGCAAGGCAGTCGGTCCGGTCTACACCGCTCTGGCAAACGCTGATCTGAAGATCGCAGTCAATGGCTGTACCATCAGCGCACTTGAGCCGAACGCCGCTGTCTCTGTTCTGTACAAGGAAGAGATTGACGCATCTGATAATATCATTGCTGCCACGAATGCAAAGGCTGCTGCATACGCTGCTGAGGTCTGCAGCGCATCCAATGCAGTCGCTTCTGGTGCGGCGGACATGGTTTGCGATGCGGTCAACGCACGTGCAAGTGTTGTTGCTGCCTTTGAGCTGTTGAGCACCAAGCGTGCAGCCCGCCTGCCCAAGAAGCACGGCAATATGGCTCTGTAAGATTTTCGGACGTACATAAGCGTATTATAGAAGCGTATTATAGAACGAAAAACGAACTGATTCTGTTCAGGAGGATTCTTCCATGAAATACTACAATATTACCGTCAATGGCGTTGCTTACAGCGTCTCTGTTGAGGAAACTGCCGCTGGTGCTGCTCCGGTCGCAGCCGCTCCGGTTGCTGCTCCCGCTGCTCCGAAGGCTCCTGCCGCAGCACCTGCTCCGGCTGCTGCACCTGCAGGCACCGCTGGTGCTGTCACTGTCAAGGCTCCTATGCCCGGCAACATTCTCGACGTCAAGGTCAAGGCTGGCGATTCCGTCAAGGCTGGTGACACTCTGGCGATCCTCGAGGCTATGAAGATGGAGAACGAGATCCTTGCTCCGCAGGACGGCACCGTTGCATCCGTCAACGTCAACAAGGGCGACACCGTCAACTCCGGTGACGTTCTGGTTTCCATGAACTAAGGGAGAGGTGGCAATCATGGCGAAAAAGCCGATCAAAGTTACCGAGGTCGTCCTGCGTGACGCCCACCAGTCCTTGCTGGCAACTCGTATGACGATGGACGAGATGCGTCCGATCCTTCCCGAAATGGACAAGATCCCTTATTTCTCCGTTGAGTGCTGGGGCGGCGCAACATTTGACAGCTGCATCCGTTTCCTTGACGAAGACCCTTGGGATCGTCTGCGCATCCTGCGCAAGGAGCTGCCCCACCAGAAGCTGCAGATGCTGTTCCGCGGTCAGAACATGCTGGGCTATCGTCCGTATGCAGATGACGCTGTTCAGTACTTTGTACAGAAGTCTGTCGCAAACGGCATTGATGTCATTCGTATTTTTGACGCACTGAACGATCCTCGCAACCTGCAGACCGCCATCAAGGCAGCCAACAAGGAAGGCACACACGTTCAGGGCTGCATCAGCTACACCCTGAGCCCTGTCCACAACAATGAGTACTATGTCAAGTATGCCAAGACCCTCGAGGAGATGGGCGCAAACTCCATCTGCATCAAGGATATGGCCGGTCTGCTGACTCCGTACACCTGCTATGATCTGGTGTCTGAGCTGAAGAAGACCGTCAGCATCCCCGTTGATATCCACAGCCATTATACTGCTGGTCTGGCTTCTATGTCCCTGCTGAAGGGCATTGAGGCAGGTGCGGATATCGTTGATACCGCAATGAGTCCCCTGAGCTGCGGCACCAGCCATATGGCAACCGAGAGCCTTGTTGCTGCTCTGCAGGGTACGGATTACGATACGGGTCTTGACCTCAAGCAGTTGAATGTCGTCCGCGCATATTTCGCAAAGCTGCGTGAGAAGTATATTGCAAACGGTCAGATCAGCCCGAAGTCTCTGGGCGTTGACGCAAACACCCTGCTGTATCAGGTGCCGGGCGGCATGTTCTCCAACATGCTCAAGCAGCTGAAGGATGCAGGCAAGGAGGACAAGCTGGACGAAGTGCTGGCTGAGATCCCCCGTGTCCGTGAGGACGCAGGCTATCCGCCGCTCGTCACTCCGACCAGCCAGATCGTTGGTACACAGGCTGTCTTTAACGTTATCCTCGGCGAGCGTTATAAGATGGTCACGAAGGAGTTCAAGGGGCTCGTTCACGGCGATTATGGTAAGACCCCCGCTCCCATCAAGCCCGAGTTCACTAAGAAGATCTTGGGCGACGAGCAGCCCATTACCTGCCGTTTTGCTGACACCCTCGCACCCGAGATGGATAAGCTGAAGGCTGAGGCGGCTAAGTGGGCGACTCAGGAAGAGGATGTTCTGACCTACGCAATGTTCCCGCAGGTCGCTCCTAAATTCTTCGAGAAGCGCAACGCAAAGCTGCAGGGCGTCGATGGTGCCCATGCGGATTATACCAATAAGTCTCATCCTGTCTGATCTTTCAGCAGTGTGATACTGTAAATAAGGGATATGGACCCGACCTTCTCATTGAGAGGGTCGGGTCTTCTCTATGAATAGGAACAAGTGCCTTTTGCAACAGCTCCATGCTGGCTGTATGCCTTTTCACGATGCAGGGTGAAAAAGCGTCGAGAAAGAGAGCTTTCTGTTTTTACACGAGATTCACAAAAAATCATCACAATTACAGACTAAAATAAACCAACAGATGTATCATGCAATTCTGAGACAAGGAGCGTTTTTTGTGATTGAAGTATCCCATCTTACAAAGAAATATGGAAATTATCTTGCGGTGGACGACCTCTCGTTTACGGTCGAAGATGGTCAGATCTATGGTCTGCTTGGACCGAATGGTGCGGGGAAATCGACCATTATGAACATCCTGACGGGGTATCTTTCGGCGACCAGCGGACAGGTGACTGTGGCAGGACATCCCCTTCCGGAGGAGCTGGACGAGGTGAAAGCCTGCGTAGGCTACCTGCCCGAACAACCGCCTCTCTATCTGGACATGACGGTAAAGGAATATCTGGATTTTGCGGCCGAGCTGAAGGGTGTCAAAAAGGCTGAACGCAGTGCGCAGGTGCTTGCGGCGGTGAAGCGAACGGGGCTGGAAGCTGTTTTGTCACGCCTCATCCGGAACCTGTCCAAGGGTTACCGCCAGCGGGTCGGCATCGCGCAGGCATTGCTGGGAAATCCGAAGCTCATTATCCTGGACGAGCCAACGGTCGGTCTTGATCCGGCGCAGGTCATTGAGATCCGGAAGCTCATCCGTGAACTTGGCAAGAGCCACACGGTCATCTTGTCCAGCCATATCCTCACCGAGGTGCAGGCAGTCTGCCAACAGGTGCTTATTCTGACGAGATCCGGCTGTACGGTGCTGAACCTTGCGGAAGAGGATAAAAATCTTGAGGAGGTCTACCTTGAGCTGGCTGGGCACAGGAGCACCGAGGATGAAGAGATCGAGCGGGAAGGAAAGGAGGACTGACCGATGGCGGCGATTTTCAAGCGGGAGCTGCGCAGTTACTTCCACGGGATGATGGGCTATGCTCTGACGGCGTTTTTGCTGGCAGACAGCGGGCTGTATTTTCTGGCGTTGAACCTCGGCTATGGTCTGACAGATTTCAGCTATTACACACTTTATCGGACGATTTTTGTTCTTTTAATCTATTTTCCGGTGCTGACGATGCGCTCGCTGACGGAGGAACGCCACAGCCGCACGGATCAGCTTTTGCTGACAAGCCCTGTTCCGGTGGGCGGCATCATACTGGGAAAATTCTTTGCGATGTGTGTCGTGTTCGCAATCCCATGTCTGCTGGATACAGTTATGATCTTCACCCTCTGGGGTTTGGGCGGAACGACATCGTCTCTGGCGGCAAATCTGGCAGGACTGTTCTGCTATTTTCTGATGGGCTGTGCAGCCATTGCCATCGGCGAATTTCTCTCTGGTCTGACCGAGAACCAGATCATCGCAGCGGTGATGGGCTTTGCGACGTTGCTACTGGCATATCTCATGCCCAGCCTGCGCAGTATGTTCAATGCAGGAAGTGCCGTCGCGCTGGCTGTCTTTACAGGATTGGCAGGTGCGGCGTCTCTGGCGGCAAGTCTGCGCACACGGAGTTTTACGCTGGGCTGCCTGACCTTTGCTGTCTGCTGTGTTGGCTTGTGCGCGCTGTTCCTGTTGAAAAGCGCGTGGCTGACAGAAGCGTTCAGTGCGGTGCTGTCCGCACTTTGTCTCTTCACGCCGTTTGAAGAGTTCGTCAACAACAGCTTCTCGATTCCGGTGCTGGTCTATTATCTGACGGCAGCGGGTGTGTTTCTGTTCCTGACGGCGCAGAGCATCGAGAAACGCCGCTGGAATTGAGAGGAGGAATTTTACGATGCAATGGAAAAAGAAACCTTCTCAGCCGACAAACCAAAAGGCTTTTCGCAGCGGCATCTGGTCGGCAGGCATTACCGTGGCGGTCGTGGTGCTGGCAATTCTGCTCAATTTGATCGTCCGTGCCATCCCGACCAAGTATACTGAGTTCGACCTTTCGGAAGCGGGACTTTACACCCTGAGCGACAGCTCGAAAGAAATCGCCCGGAATCTGACGCAGGATGTGAAAATCTACTACCTCTGTGAGACGGGCAACGAGGACACCATCATTTCAAAGCTGCTGGATCACTACGCCGCAGAGAACAGTCACATCACATGGGAGTTGAAGGATCCGACAATCTATCCGACTTTTGCGACGCAATATGGTGCGCAGGAGGTCGAAAACGGAAGCCTGATCCTCGTCTCCGGAGAAAACAGCACGGTGCTGGACGCCTCGGACCTGTATGAGTATGACTACTCTGACTATGCGTCCACGGGAAGCGCAAGTGTGACTTTCGACGGCGAAAACAAGATCATGGCGGCACTCTATCGCCTGACAAGCGGCGAACGGTTCCACGCCTACTACACCACCAATCACGGAGAGCAAACGCTGAGTACGACCCTGACCGATGCGCTGGAAAACCAGAATATCGAGGTCGAGGCTCTTGACCTGCTCAGCGATACCATTCCGGAGGACTGCGACCTGCTGATCATCAACGCTCCGGCAAATGATTTTTCCTCCGCAGGCGCACTTGTTGACGAGATGAGCGAATTGCGCAGTTATCTCAGCGGCGGAGGAAAGCTTCTGCTGATGACCGATTCCTATTATAGTACGCCGAATCTCGACGCATTGATGACGGAGTTCGGGTTGTCCCGCACAGAGGGTCTGGTCGTTGAGGGGGACTCCGGTCACTATATGAGCGGCTATCCCTATTATCTGATGCCGGATTACGCCTCGTCTGTTGAAAGCGGTGTGCTGGACGGCGTCAATACGAGTCGCCGTGTCCTGCTTCAGATGGCACAGGGCATCACTCTGACCGAAACGGATGACATTCTTTCGGAGGCTCTGCTGACGACCTCGAACGCGGCCTACAGCAAGACGGCAGGCTATGAAATGACGGTCACAGACAAGGAGGATGGCGACCTTGACGGACCGTTTGCATTGGCGGTATGGGCAGAAAACGAATCCACAGAGGCGGAGGTCGTCTGGATCGACTGCGGCAACATGGACAATGAGGGGATTTATCAGCTTGTGCCTGGCAACGTGACATTCCTGCAGGGCTGTGCGGCGTCGCTGGTGAGCGAGACTGCCGTAACGCTGGTGGATTCCAAAGCGTTGGAAGCTGCGCCCATCACCATTTCGTCGTCCTTGACGGCGGGTCTGGGGATGGTATTCGTCATCATTCTGCCGGCGGCAGTGCTGGCTGTGGGTGCAGTTGTTGTGATTCTCCGACGCCGCAAATAAACCGGAACGGGAGGGAATTGGATGAAAGCGAAACAGCGGACGCTTCTGGTGCTGACAGCCCTGATCCTGCTGGCTGGAGCAGTGCTGTTCCTTTTGACAGAGCAGCAGGAAAAGACCGAACAGGCTGCCAGTGAAGCCGAAAAAGGGAGCATTCAGCTTGCAAGCGTTTCGGCAGACGATCTGAACCGGATTCAGATCACCTTCCATGAGGAGACACTGACGTTGGAATATTCGGATGGAAACTGGACACTGGCGGAAGACCCTGCCTATCATCTGGACTCAACTGCCTGCAATACGATGCTGACTGCGCTTTCCGATCTTCGGGCAAAACGTCAGCTCACGGCGGAATCGGGCGAGGACTATGGCTTCGGGACACCGCAGGTCACGGTAACAGTCACGGCAGCAGGTAAGACGGAGACGTTTTCCTTCGGGGCAGAGAACTCCGTCACGGGTGATCTCTATCTGATGAAGTCCGGCGACGAGGCAGTTTATACAGTTGCAGGCTCAAAAGCTGCCTGCTTTGAGAAAACGAAAGCTGACCTGTTCGGAGCGTTTAATCCGGCAGGGCTGACAAGCTCCGGCATTGAAGCGGTGACACTGACCTATCCCGATGGCACGACCCGCTCTTTGGCGGCTATGTCTGAGCCGACAGACGATTCGGATGCGGACAGTACGACCTATCAAACGGTCTGGCGGGATACGGACGACCCTGAGACCGACCTTGATGAAACAACGATCCAGAGCCTGCTTTCATCACTCAGCTGCTATGTCACTGGACAGATCACCGATGCGGACCCGGCAGAGTATGGCGTGAAGCCGATCGTTACCGCTGAGGTCACGACGAGCGATGGTGTGTTCACCCTGACCTATGGTGAGGGGACGGACAGCTATTACCTCACAGTCGAAGGGGACACGGCATTGTATTTGATCGATGGAAGCGTTGTGGAGGGGCTGAAGTAACCCCCTCTGCGCTGCTTTGCGCGCTAGCTTATCAGTGTAGCGGAAAAGTTTTTGAAATATCGTAAAATACCGGATAATTTACGATTGGAAATGACCGCTTTTTTCTCCCTGTGCCTATCCCACAGGGAGTTTTTTGTTGTCAGTTTTTCGTAAAGTTTCTACAAACACGGACAGAGTGATTGACATTTCGCTCGGGATTGTATAAGATAGACAAGAACAGGGGAGAGAAGCTGCGCAAAGCTTCGGTTCTGAGCAGTGCGCGGGGACGGGTCGCCCTGGTACGAGGGATGGGGTGAATACC
>CAVEGP010000087.1:0-9660 GCA_963615155.1 Bacteroides uniformis
CAAAGAGATGAAGTTCAATCGACTGCCAAGGCCTCTCCTATCAGGAGAGGTGGCATTGCGAAGCAATGACGGAGAGGTTAATTTCCAACAACAAAAAAGCCCTCTGCCGGAAGGCAAAGGACCAGTAGGGTGCTCAGTCGATCTCAACAAGGACCTTTTCATCGACCCGCACAGCAGCCGCGCGCATCACCACACGAATGGCTTTTGCGATCCGGCCCTGCTTGCCGATGACACGGCCCATATCTCCCTCTGCCACGCTCAGGTGGTAGACGATGGTACCGTCCTCGCGGGGAGCGTCCACCGTGACCTTGACGGCGTCCTTGTCCTCAACGAGACCGCGGGCAACTGCCAGCAACAGCTCCTGCATGAGTCAGCCCTCCTACTTACAGAATGTTGGACTTCTTCAGCAGCACACGGACAGTGTCGGTGGGCTGTGCGCCGTTTGCGATCCACTGCTTTGCCTTCTCTGCGTCGATGCTCACAACAGAGGGTTCCTTATTCGGATCATAAGTGCCGATCTCCTCGATGAAGCGGCCGTCACGGGGGAAGCGGCTGTCAGCGACAACAACACGATAGAAGGGAGCCTTCTTAGCACCAACGCGGCGCAGACGAATCTTAACTGCCATAATAAATATCCTCCAAAATTTCTTGTGATGCCCTGTGCAGGGCGTTTTATTTATCTGTACAAACCCATCTTCGGGGTCTTATACCACTGTTATTTCAGGCCTTTGAACGCATTGGGATTTCCCATCATGCCGCCCAGACGCCGCGCGAATCCCTTGGGACTCTTCTTGAACTGCTTCATCATCTTCTGCATCATCTCAAACTGTTTGAGCAGCTTGTTGACATCCTCGACCCGAGTACCGCTGCCCGCCGCGATCCGGCGTTTGCGCTTCGGATTGATGATGGAAGGCTTTTCGCGCTCTTCCTTTGTCATCGAATAGATCATAGCTTCAATGCGGTCGAACGCCTTTTCGTCAATCTGACTGGGGTCAATGCCTGCGCCGCCCGGCAGCATCGAAAGCATTGCGCTTGCGCCGCCCATCTTCCGGATCTGCGCAAACTGTTCGAGCATGTCGTTCATATCGAACTTATTCTCGAGCATCCGCTTTGCAGTTTCCTCAGCGGCTTTTTCGTCAGCGGCGTCCTGCGCCCGCTCAATGAGACTCAGCACATCGCCCATGCCAAGGATCCGGCTTGCCATGCGGGACGGGTGGAAGACCTCGAGGTCATCCAGCTTCTCGCCTGTACCCTGAAACTTGATGGGCTTTCCGGTCACGGACAGCACCGAGAGTGCCGCACCGCCGCGGGTGTCGCCGTCGGTCTTTGTCAGGATAATGCCGTCGATCCCAACCGTCTCGTTGAAGGTCTTTGCAACATTGACTGCGTCCTGACCTGCCATCGCATCGACGACCAGCAGGGTCTCGTCGACCGGAACCGCTTCCTTGATCTGGACAAGCTCCTGCATCAGGACCTCATCGATCTGCAAGCGACCTGCGGTATCGAGGATCACGATATCGTTGCCGTAATCCTTGGCGTGCGCCAGAGCCTTTTTCGCGATGACCGGCGGTTTCTCGTCTGCCAGCGTAAAGACCGGCGCGCCTGCCTGCTTGCCGACGACCTGCAGCTGGTCGATAGCAGCCGGACGATAGATATCGCAGGCGACCAGCATCGGGCGGCGGCCCTGCTTGATGAAATATTTCGCAAGCTTTGCCGCATGCGTAGTTTTACCATTGCCTTGCAAGCCGCAGAGCATGATGATCGTCTGCCCCTTGTTTTTCACGATGAGACGGGGAGCTTCCTCGCCGCCCATCAGGGAAACAAGCTCCTCATTGACGATCTTCACGACCTGCTGTGCGGGGGTCAGGCTTTCCATGACTTCCTGACCCATCGCGCGCTCCGAGACCTTTGCGCAGAATTCCTTCGCGACCTTGTAGTTCACGTCGGCTTCCAGCAAAGCCATCCGGACTTCGCGCATCGCTGCTTTGATATCCGCCTCGGTCAGCTTGCCGTGACCGCGCAGCTTCTTGAACACACCGGCAAGGCGGTCAGTCAAAGATTCAAATGCCATTGTTCGGTGCTCCTCTCAAACTCTTGTTGTTCAGCTCTCGTTCACTTCGTCAATGGAACGGATCATCCCGAGCATCTTCGTCAGCGTCTCCGCATATTCGGTCGTTGTCAGGCTGGCATAAGGACCAGTGCATTCAAACCGCGTGTCGATCACCAACTGCTCAAGCTGTTCGAGCTTTTCCTGCACCCGACGGTATCTCGCCGCAAAGCCGACTTTGGCTTCCAGCTCCTTCAGGGTCGTCTCGCCATGCTTGATGGCGTCCCGCGCCCCCTGCCGAGTAATCCCGAAGTTTTCTCCGATCTCGCTGAGGGAGAGGTCGTCGTTGTAATACTGGCGCAGCATTTCCCGCTGTTTTTCGGTCAGCACCTCGCCGTAAAAATCGAGCAGATAGCCCATCTCTAAATCTTTTGCCACCGCTCCGACCTCCGCTGTTTGTAAAGTTTTTTTGCTTTACAAACGAAGTATAGCAGACGTTTCCCCTCTTGTCAAGCATTTTCTGCATCACTTTGCTGATTTTTCGCCCAAAAATTCTCCATTTTCGCCAAACCGCTTCTTGACGGTGGGAGTGGTTTGCGATACGATTAGAAGAAAAAGTATCAGGAGGTTTCCGTGTCAAACATTTATCCCAACTTTTATCAGACTCTTCTGCCCTGCCCCATCGTGGAACTTCGCGGTTATCTTGCGGACTGTGGTCTTCGCGGGCGGCTTTACGCATATCTGGATTTCAACGGTGCGACCGGAACATCCCGGGATTCCCTTGCGGAGGGAATGCTGGCACTTGCCGCTGAGCGTCACGGTCTGCTCCCCAGTCAGCCCATCATCGAAGCGTCCTCCGGCGCATTCGCATCCGCATTGACTCTGGCTGGACTGACCGCCGGACATCCGGTCGTCCTCGTCATGCCTGAAGACGCTCCTGCGCTCCGGCAGGAAAATCTGCTCCGGATGGGCGCAAAGGTCCTGCACTCCCCCGCTCGCCTAGGGCTTCACGGCGCACGGACGCTGGCGGAAAAGACCGCCGCCGAGAAGGGCTGGTACTATATGAACTGGCTTGCCAACGACGACAACCCCGAGTATCACCGCCGTGTCACCGGTCCGGCGATCGTCCGCTCCATCGCGCGGGAAAATGCCAGCCTTGTGGATACCATCACCATCGGCGTCGGCAGCGGCGGCACGATCACCGGCGTTGGTGAGACCATCAAGGGCTGGACGAACGATGTCCGCATCGTCGCCGTCGAGCCTTACGAAAGTCAGCCCTTGGCGGGCGGTTTTATCGGCAATCACGGGATTCCGGAGATCGGCTTCGGCTTCGTCCCCAGCAACTTCAATTCCTATGTCGTGGACAATGTTGCCGCTGTTTCCACTACCGATGCCGTCCGTGCCGCCCAGCGTGTTCTCCGGACGGACGCGATCCCCGCCTCACCCAGCGCAGGCGCAGCACTCCATGCCGCCGCTCAGCTCATCGCCAACGGCACAAGTCGCTCGGCTCTGGCGATTTTCAGCGGCAGACAGATGATTTAATAACTTGCTCACCCTCTCAGTCACCTGCGGTGACAGCTCCCCCAAAGGGGGAGCCTTGCCTCTCCCCTTGGGAGAGGTGGCATCCCGAAGGGATGACGGAGAGGGTGAGCCCATTCAGAAAAGAGACTTCAAATGACAAAAGACATGACGACCGGCTCGATCACTCCGCTGCTGGTCAATTTCACCGTTCCCCTTGTGCTGGGCAACCTGTTTCAGCTCACTTACAACGCCGCCGACAGCATCATTGTCGGCAAATTCGTCGGCGAGGACGCTCTTGCCGCCGTCGGCACATCCAACCCGCTCATGACACTAGCGATCCTGTTCATCAACGGTATGTGTCTGGGCGCAGGCATTCTGGTCAGCACGGCTTTCGGCGCAGGCGACCAGAAGCTCGTCGAGCGTCAGGTGTCCACGACCGCCATTGCCGGAACGGTCTTTTCACTGGCGTTCTCCGCCCTCTGTATTCTGCTGGCAAACCCGCTTCTCCGTCTGCTTCAGGTTCCGACAGAGATCCTCCCCATTGCCGTGAATTACCTTCGTATCGTCTTTGCCGGACTCATCTTTACTTTTTTCTATAACTTTCTCGCCGCCACCCTACGTGCGCTGGGCGACAGTAAAAGCGCGCTCTATTTTCTGATGATAAGCTCTGTGCTGAACATCGGCGGCGATCTCTTTTTTGTCCGCGTTCTGAACTGGGGCTCTGAGGGCTGCGCCCTGTCCACCATTCTCAGTGAAGCTCTTTGCTGCGTGCTCTGCATCCTTTATATCCGTGTCAAGATTCCGGTGCTTCAATTGGGTCGCCGTTGGTTCATCTTTGACGGTTCGCTTCTTCGCCAAACCGTCAGCTATAGCTGGGTCAGCGCAATGCAGCAGGCTACCGTCCAACTGGGAAAGATCGCAGTGCAAGCCATCGTCAACACAATGGGCGTTAACGCAATGGCAGCGTTCACTGCATCCAGCCGCATTGACGACTTCGCCTATATTCCTCAGCAGAACATTGCCCACGCCATGACGACCTTGATGGCGCAGAACGAGGGCGCAGGCAAAAAAAACCGTGTGCGTCAGGGCTTTTTCTGCGGCATCAAGATCGAGCTGATTTATGCGGTCATCATCACAGCCATCTGCTTCTTCGGAGCAGAGCCGATCATTCGGATGTTTGTTGATGACCCCGAGGTCGTCGAGCTGGGTGTTCGCTTTCTCAAGCTTGTCTCCCTGTTCTACCTGATGCCTTCCCTGACGAACGGCATTCAGGGCGGCTTCCGTGGCCTGGGCAATCTGAAGATCACCCTGAACAGCAGCACCCTGAATATGGCTGGCCGTGTCGCTGCCGCCGCTCTTTTTGTCCTCGTCCTGAAAATGGACATCGAAGCTCTGCCCTACAGCTACGCCATCGGCTGGCTCCTCATGCTGATTTATGAAGTACCGGTTCTGGTAAAGTACCTAAAAAACGGCAATCTCTGAAAAGTAACATAACCACAGGCAAAAAGAGGATGCTCTCCGAATTCCGGTGAACATCCTCTTTTTTTATTTCTATAACGCTCAGCGGTTTGCCAGCAGAGCCTCGATCTTCTTGATGGGGTCGATGATGCTGGAAACGGACATATCATGGTTCAGAGCGACCACGAAGTACGCAGCGTACTTGGAAACATCGACATCGACATACCAATCACGGGTCAGCAGCTCGGGCAGACGGTAGGTCAGGTTCGTACCGACAACATAATCCAGCTTGCCCTCCGCAACCGCAGCGTCGAACTTTTCCAGACCACTGGTGAAGAGCGGGAAGGTCGCATTGGCAATGATGCGCTTTGCGCCGCGCTCCTTCAGGTTGCTTGCGACTTCCAGCATACTCTCACCGGAAGCGATGATATCGTCAGCGATGAATACGGTCTTGCCCTCAACGGAATCGCCCAGATACTCGTGAGCAACGATGGGGTTACGACCATTGACGACACGGGTATAATCACGACGCTTGTAGAACATGCCCAGGTTGCAGCCCAGAACGCTGGAGAAGTACATATTGCGGTTCATTGCGCCCTCGTCCGGGCTGACAACAATGAACTTTTCCTTGTCGAAGGAGATCTGCGGATTCTTGCAGAGCAGACTCTTCAGCACCTGATAGGTCGGCATCGCATTGTCAAAGCTCATCAGAGGCACGGCGTTCACAACGCGGGGATCGTGTGCATCGAAGGTAATGATGTTGCGCACGCCCATCGTCTGAAGCTCCTGCAGAGCCACAGCGCAGTCAAGGCTTTCACGGACGACACGGCGGTGCTGACGACCACCATACAGGCTGGGCATGATGACCGACACACGGTGAGCCTTGCCGGCAACTGCCTGAATGATGCGTTTCAGGTTGGCAAAGTGGTCGTCCGGAGACATATGGTTGACATAGTTGAACAGCTTATAGGTCACGCTGTAGTTACCCGGGTCAACAACGATAAAAATATCGTCGCCGCGGACAGACTCCTGCACCAGACCCTTTGCGTCGCCGCTCTGGAAGCGGGGGCATTCAGCGGGGATGATAAAGGTTTTCGCCTTCAGACCCGCACTATTCGCCCAGCGCACAAGGTGCTTATCAATGAGGTTCGTCAGCTCTTCTGCGCCCGGGCAGGCGATGAGGCGAAGGTCAGCGACCTGATTCTGCAAAAAACAATCCTTAGGGTTAATATCAGCCATAGTCACAACTCCTTAATGTTCCGATAAAACTCATATGTGGACGTGCATATCCGCATTTATTCTATCACATTTTTACCTTTTCGACACTAGAAACTTCATCCAAGCGGCGATTTTCTGCGCCTTGCACATCTGTTTTTCCTTTTCCTATCGGAGTCTGTGACTTTTCGACAAAAAAGACATCTCTGCCCCTTTATCGAGACAGAGATGCCCTTGAAATTTCGTTCCGGAACGCTTACAGAGCGGCGATTGCTGCCTTCAGTTCCTCTACGCGATCCGTATTCTCCCACTTCACGCCCAGATCCTCACGACCCATATGACCGTAAGCGGCAAGCTTGCGGTAGATTGGCTTGCGCAGGTCGAGATCACGGATGATAGCGGCCGGAGTCAGGTCAAAGACCTTCTCGACCGCCTGTTCGATTTTCTCATCCTCGACCGTGCCCGTGCCGAAGGTATCGACCATGATGGAGACAGGCTTTGCCACACCGATGGCGTAAGCGACCTGAACCTCGCACTGCTTTGCCAGACCTGCAGCAACGATGTTCTTTGCGACCCAGCGGGTAGCGTACGCCGCGCTGCGGTCAACCTTGCTGGGGTCTTTGCCGGAGAATGCACCGCCGCCGTGACGGGCATAACCGCCGTAGGTATCTACGATGATCTTGCGTCCGGTCAGACCGGTATCGCCCTGAGGACCGCCCACGACAAAGCGTCCAGTGGGGTTGATATAATACTTGGTGTTTTCGTCCAGCAGCTCTGCGGGGATGATGGCTTTGATGACCTTCTCCATGACGTCCTCACGAAGCTTGTCCATGCTGACCACCTCACTGTGCTGGCTGGAAATGACAACGGCATCAACACGAACAGGCTTGCCGTCGATATACTCGACCGTGACCTGACTTTTACCGTCCGGACGCAGATAATCCATCTCGCCGCTCTTGCGGACCTCCGTCAGACGCTTTGCCAGCTTGTGAGCGAGACTGATCGGCATGGGCATCAGCTCAGGGGTCTCATCACAGGCATAACCGAACATCATGCCCTGATCGCCAGCACCGCCGACCTCGTCGTTCGTACCCAGAGCGATGTCGGGGCTCTGACCATCAATATTGGAGATAACAGCGCAGGTGTCGGCATCAAAGCCGAACTTTGCGCGGGTGTAGCCGATGTCTGCCACGACTTCACGGACGATCTTCTGGAAATCGACGTAGCAATTGGTGGTGATCTCGCCCATGATATGGACAAGACCCGTGGAAGCGCAGGTCTCACATGCAACACGGGCGTTTGGGTCGTGGGTCAGGATCTCATCGAGGATCGCGTCCGAGATCTGGTCGCAGATTTTGTCCGGATGTCCTTCGGTAACAGACTCCGAGGTAAACAGATGGTGCTTTGCCATAATAATAGCCTCCTTAGATTTCGGGTGTGTGGATATCAGCTTCATACCCATCCATCAAGATTTTGCGCAATAAAAAACGCTCAGTCCCGAAGTTCTGAGCGTTGCACTCTTATCTTCCGGTTTCCCGCAGGATTTGGCACCTTATGCTTTCGCACAGGTTGTCGGGCTTCACAGGGCCTGTCCCCTCAGCCGCTCTTGATAAGTCGGTATTCAGTTGTTTTCGAGAGATATCTTATCATCGCTTCGTCAGATTGTCAAGAAGAGTATCACTCTTTTTAGACAAGATTCCAAAATTGATGGAAAGTTTTGATGCTTTTCAGAAGAAAAGCACTGTTTAGTATCCCTTTGCCTGTTCACCGTTCAGGATCTTGACAGCACGGGAGGTACCGAGCCGGTCTGCGCCCAGAGCAAGGAACTTCTCCATATCGTCAACGGTCGAGATGCCGCCGGCCGCCTTGACCTTGCAGCGACCATGCACACCCTTCACCATCAGCTCAACGTCGTGGAAGTTTGCGCCCGCTGTGGAGAAACCGGTACTGGTCTTGATATAATCCGCGCCCGCCTCGCACACGATGTCGCACATCTTTTCTTTTTCCTCGTCGGTCAGCAGGCAGGTCTCAATGATGACCTTCAGGATCTTATCCCCCACAGCCTGCTTGACGGCACGGATATCCTCACGCACAGCATCGTACTCGCCGTTTTTCAGACGACCGATGTTGATGACCATATCGACCTCAGCCGCACCGTTCTCGATTGCGGTCTTCGCTTCAAACGCCTTGCTTGCGGTATCCATTGCGCCCAGAGGGAAGCCGACCACACAACAGACCGGAATCCGACCAGCCATATATTCAACCGCCTGCTTGACATAGCAGGTATTGATGCAGACCGATGCCGTGTGATTGGCGATTGCCTCATCGCACAAGGTTTGGACCTGAGGCCAGGTAGCCTCGGGCTTGAGCAGAGTATGGTCTACATGAGACAGGATCTCTTCACGTGTCATTCTTTTTTCCTCCTGTTATGGTTCAGTTCTTGTTGGCATGACGAACCTTTGCCATACCCACCGCACTCAGTGCGATCGCAGTTGCCGAAACTGTTGCGCCGATGATACCCAGAACCAGACCGGAAACCAGAAATGCGAAGCCCTTCAAACCACGTTTCATAAAACTGTACCTCCAATATTGTTATAATGCCCCAGATGGAGCCTGCGGACAACTTTCCAGCGTCCTCGCCCTCTCAGTCACCTGAGGTGACAGCTCCCCCAAAGGGGGAGCCTTGCCTCTCCCTTTGGGAGAGGTGGCATCCCGTAGGGATGACAGAGAGGGCGAGCCGCCTTTATTTTTTCTTGGTAAACACGAACATCTTACTGAACAAATAGTTCAGCACGATGACGGCCACGTTCGAGACGAACTTGACGGCCAGCCCCCAGAGACCCTGTGCCGTTGTGCCTGCCACATAAATAACCGTTGGACCGTCTGAGCCGCCGATGACACAAACAGACGCCGTGCTGTCTCCGGCAAGAAAAGCGTTCCCGATCCCTTCCAGCAGACCGTTCATCAGAGCTGTACCCTGTGCCGCCAGCAGATTGCCGCCCACCATCATAATGACGGCGTCCAGGATCAGGGTACCCAGACGGCAGACGAAAAACTTGCCGAACTCAGTGAATGCCTCTTTCCCCTTCGTTTTGCTGGCGAAGACGAACGTCCGGTTGGTGACATAAGCGAACAGAGTGCAGAGAAAATTATCCAGCACATTGCCCCAGCTGTTCGCCGCTTCATAGCCGAACAGCTTGTTGAACAGCGCGTACAGCACCATGTTCAGCAGTGTCGTCATGACGCCGAAAAACAGGTAGGACAGCACTTCCCAGCGTTCTTTGATCCACTTTATCATAGCTTTCGTCCTCGCTTTGGAAACTTCTCAGTCTCGCTATCACTCGACAGCTCCCCTATTGAGGGAAGCCTTTGGCAAAGAGATGAAGTTCAATCGACTGCCAAGGCCTCTCCTATCAGGA
>CAVEGP010000088.1:0-9607 GCA_963615155.1 Bacteroides uniformis
CTTCAACGGCACAAGCACCGGTCGCCCCATCGGGCTTTCCCCCTCTGATGCTTCCGGCGAGCTTTATCCGCTTGCGTCAAGTCCGGACGCTACGTTTATTCGGGTCGTCAGCACACGTGAGCCACAGTGCTGGCTGATGACGGCATCCCGGGCCGCCGCCGGACTGGAATTTCGCACCACGCTCCAACTCATGACTCTGACCGCCTTTGTCACGATGTTTGCGGTCGTTCTGGCTCTCTTCCATTATAAAAGAGAATCCGATCTGGGCTATTTTCTGCTCTATCTGGCAGTTCTCGTCTGCTGGGGCGTGATGATTCTCTTCTTCCCCGCTTCGCAAAGCAATTGGATCCGCTTGATGAGGCGGTTTTTCTTCTCGCTTACGGTCATAGCTTCCGTCTGGTTATCTGCCGGATTGACCCAGACCCGTTTCTTTCCCGCAAAAAAGCAGCATCTCACCGTTCTGCTGTTCAGCCTGCTCTATTTTGTTTGCAGCCTCAGTACGAACGATCTTCTCCGTCAGACCGCTCTTGTCATCGGGATGCTCTACTGCCTGCTTCTGCTGATACGCGCCTATCAGAACGGGCTGAACTCCGCGCTGTTGCTTCTTCTGCCCGGCGCAGTCACAAGCGGACTGCGGATCTGGGTGCTCTTCCCGGGGATCCGTCAGCCGTTCTTTGTTGAGTCCTTCCCGTTCTATCTCATCCGGTGCGCCCGCATTTTTGACCTGCCCTTTGCGCTGGGTGTCATGGTATTCGTCTGCCGTCGGTTTGCGCTCCAATTCGACCGCACCGAACAACTCGCACGGGAGCTTGATGAGCGGGTGAATGAGCGCACCCGTGCCTTGATCGAGGAAAGCGAAGCCCGCAAGAGCATGATGCTGAACATTTTCCACGACCTGCGTAGTCCGCTTTTTGCCGTCAGCAGTGGGCTGGAAACGCTGGAATCCGCACCGAAAGCTCTGCCTGCCCTCCTGCCCGCACTCCGTCAGCGTGCGGAATTCCTTCGCCGCCTGACGGAAGATCTATTTCTTGCGGCAAAGTTGGAGCAGAAACAGATCATGCTCAATGAGGATCATGCCTTTCTTAACGAGGACACTGCCGCTGTCTGCGCCGCCTGCCAGAGCGAAGCCGATAAGAAAGGCGTACAGCTTCATGTCGATACTGCAGCATCGCTCCCTGTCTGGGGAGACAGTGTACGCTTAGAACAGATCGTACAAAATCTTGTCACGAACGCCATCCACTATACGCCCGCCGGAGGAACGATCACCGTGACCTGCAAGGCGGAGGACGGTCTCGCCTTCGTCAGCGTGCGAGATACCGGATGCGGTATTGCTCCGCAGGACCAAGCCGCCGTGTTTGACCGCTATTTTCACACCATCGCCAACACCAAGCACGATTCCACCGGACTTGGCTTGACGATCGCGCAGGAACTCGCCCACCTGCATCATGGTGAAATCACATTGGAAAGCGAAGTCGGAAAGGGCAGCTGCTTCACTCTGAAGCTGCCGATTTTATCTTTTGCTCGCGGGGCGGATTTGCCGTACTATTATAGTGATGAATTCTATTAAAGGAGGAGATTCTTTTGATCCAGCGTTTTTGTTTCGGTCATCCGTTCCAGACAGAAAGCGTCGTTGAAGCTCTGCCCTTATCGGAGGGCAATGTTCCTTTTCTGACTCCGGACGGTGACGGCTGGCAGTTCACTCTTGCCGAGGATGCTGTCGTGTACGGTTTGGGTGAAATGCCCCGCGGTATCAATAAACGCGGCTGGCATTACATTGCCAACAACACCGATGAGTCCCACCACGGCGAGGACAAGCTTTCCTATTATGGCGCACACAATTTCCTGCTCATCCGGAATGGTCTGGGCGGTGACTGTTTCGGCGTTTTCATTGATTTCCCAGGAAAGGTCTATTATGACATCGGTTATACCGACTATGGTATCCTGCGCTTTCACACCGACGAGCCGAATTATGAGCTTTACCTCCTGACCGGAAAGAGTGAGCCTGCTATCTGTAAGGCATTCCGGAGGCTGATCGGGCGGAGCTACATTCCACCAAAATGGGCATTCGGTCTTGCGCAAAGCCGCTGGGGTTATAAAAACGAAGCCGATGTCCGGGAGATCGCGCGGCAGTACCGCGAACATCATCTGCCGCTGGACATGATTTGCATGGACATCGATTACATGCAAAACTACGCGGATTTTACCATCAACAAAGAGAGCTTTCCTGACCTGAAACACTTATCCGATGACCTCAAGACCGACGGCATCCGTCTTGTTCCCATCATTGACGCCGGTATCCGCATCGATCCAGACGACGAGACATGTCAGGAGGGTCTGGCAAAGGGCTATTTCTGCAAAAAGGACGACGGCACACCCTTTGTGGGCGCAGTCTGGCCAGGTCTGGCTTATTTTTCCGATTTTCTCCGTCCGGAAGTTCGTGCATGGTTTGGGGAACGATATCATATCCTGACCGACCTCGGGATCGAAGGCTTCTGGAACGACATGAACGAGCCTGCTCTTTTTTACTCACCCGAACGTCTGAAAAAGGTTCTGGATGATGTCGCCGCTCTGCGTGAGAAGGATAACATCGTTCAGGAAGAGTTTTTCCCCTTCATCGGTAAGGTGATGGGGCTGATGAACAGTCCGGAGGACTACACCGGTTTTTATCATGATGTCGGCGGAGCTTCCATCCGCCATGATCGTGTTCACAATCTCTACGGTGGAAATATGACCCGTGCCGCAGGCGAAGCCTTTGCTCGTCTCCGCTCGGGTAAGCGTACCCTGCTGTACAGCCGTTCCAGCTTTATCGGTTCGCATCGGTATGGCGGCATCTGGCTGGGCGACAACAACTCTTCCTGGGGACAGCTTCTCGCAAACATCCAGCTCATGCCGAATGTCCAGATGTGCGGTTTTCTCTACACAGGCGCAGACCTCTGCGGTTTTGCGGGCGATACCACACCCGATCTCGCTCTCCGCTGGCTGGAATTTGGTATCTTCACGCCGCTGATGCGCAATCATGCCGCCGCAGGCACACGCGAGCAGGAGTATTTCCGCTTTGCAGAAAAAATGCCCTCCTTCCGGAAGATGCTGGAGTTGCGTTACGCGCTTCTGCCTTACCTGTACAGCGAGTTCATGAAGGCCGCTTTACAGGACTCCTCTTATTTCCGCCCGCTGGCATTCGATTTTCCGGACGACGGGGATGCGCAGACCATCGAAGACCAGCTTTTTCTGGGAGAAGGTCTGATGGTCGCTCCTATTTATACACAGAACGCCGTTGGGCGGTATCTCTATCTGCCCGAGCCGATGAAGTTGCTTCGTCTGCGCAGTGTCAGCGACTTCGACGAAGAACTTCTCCCTGCCGGACACCATTACGTCCGCTGCGGTCTGGACGAAGTTCTGCTCTTCATCCGCCCCGGGTGTATCGTTCCGACCACCACACCTGCCGAAAACTCCGCACAACTCGGCGAAACGAATCTGACCCTGTGGAGTTACCTCCCCGATGGCTTCGGCTCTTACCGGATGTACACCGATGACGGCGTAACGACCGACTATGAGCGTCCGGAACACTGGAAACTCATCGAGGCATAATGCCTTATCCATAAAAAAAGACGACTCTGCATCAAAAATGCAAGGTCATCTTTTTTGCGTTCACGCAATTTTCAGGACTGTATTCAGGGTGACTGCTCCAACACTCCGATAGGTTTCCGGTTCATACCCCATAATCCGGATACAGATCGGTGTATCTGCTTTCGGCGCAATATCCAACGGGACACATTTCACATACTGATCGGGCATCACCAGACCGCTTTCCCCAAGAATTGTCCCATCTGTCGTGCAGATACGAACCTTCAGCCAGACCCGATTGGATTCCGGATTTGTGAAGTAGAGAATTGCCGCATCGTTTTTCATCTCAGGCGATCCACACAGCTCAACCGTGTAATCAGCCACATCCAACGCGGCATAGCCCAGCTCTGCGGGGATCTCCTGCGGAGCTCCTTCCACGGCATTTTCTTCCAAAGACGGCGGGATAAAGACCGTTCGTGGATGCCTTAACGCCCAGATCATTCCTATGACCGAAAGCAGACAGACCACAGACAGGAAAACGATTCTTATTTTCTGTGTTGTTTTCATTCTACTATGATGCGCAGCCCTTCTACCACACTATTTAAAATCGCCTTTTCTCCGGTATCTGCATTGTAGAACGTCAGCACAAACTTTCCCTGATATTCTCCCTGCGGGCGATCCACCTTTGAAAGAGACAGCTCTTCCAGTTTTGTCCCGGGCTGTAGCAATCCGGACTCACCCAGCACCGTTTCCTGTCCGGAATCATCCACCAATACCAACTGCAAGGTCACACTGCTGGCAGACTCCGACGGATTTGCGTAGTAGATCTTTGCCGTCTGTGCAGCGGTATCAACGTAAACTTGCTTTGTATAGCGAATCGAAACCGCTCCACCGCCGGAACTGACCTGCGGCGTTTCTTCCTCTTCCCGATAACTCACCGCATTTGGTTCTGCCTCTACAAGGGCATACTCCCTCGAAACGGGTACTGAACGAAAAAATACAGCCCAAACAGTCACGCTCATCGATGCTACGGTCACTGCCGACAGCAGCAGGATCGTTATCTTCTGCCCACCGAGTTTTCTCATTCTGTCTGCCCCTCTCTTTTTATCACAGCTTATCCCATCACAGCCGCACAGTCCTTCTCCGCTTTCTCCGAGATCTCAGTCTGTTCGGGCGGAAGCTCTTCCCGTAAAAGCTCCGCCAAACCGCTGTAACGGAGATTCTGTCGGACGTTGGACATCATGCGGTTGGCAACATCCCTGCGTCCGGTAACGATGCAAAGCTTTCGGGCGCGGGTCACTCCGGTATAGAACAGATTTCGGTAGCAGAGCCTCGGCGGAACTTGCGCCACGGGCAAGATGACCGCTGGAAATTCGCTGCCCTGACTCTTGTGTACCGTAATGGCGTAAGCGATCTCCAGCTCGTTGAGGTTTTCCGTCGGGTAAAGCAACCGACGGTCATCCATCCGGACGACCATCGAACGGTCGTGCATATTGATGGACTCCACGATCCCAATATCGCCGTTGTACGCACCCACACCCTGTTCCCCGCCGATGCGCTGCCAGATGATCTCGTAATTATTGCGTACCTGCATTACTTTATCGCCCACACGGAACATCCGTGAGGCACTTTGAAGCTGGGGTTTCCCCTTCTGGGGCGGGTTGAGAAGATTTTGCAGCTCAACGTTCAATGCCTGCGTTCCGGTCGGACCAAGCTTGGTCGGACAGAGCACCTGAATATCCCGAATAGGGTCAAACCCATAGCTGCGGGGCAGGCGGGTCGTCACAAGGTCACAGACCAGCTTTTGCGCCGCATCGCCGTCCGATTCCAGAAAAAAGAAATCGTCCGTTTTTCCGCCCTTCTGCAGCGGCTCATTGGAAATGATATGGTGCGCGTTCTCAACGATGAGGCTTCGCTTTGCCTGACGGAAGATCTCATTCAGACAAACAGTCGGCACAAGACCGGAGCGGATGATCTCGCCCAGAATATTGCCCGGACCGACACTGGGAAGCTGGTCGGCGTCGCCTACCATAATGATCCGGCAGCTATAGCGCAGTGCCGTGACAAGTGCCTGAAACAAACGGACATCCACCATGCTCATCTCATCAAGGATGACAACATCACACTTGAGCAGGTTTTTGTCGTTGTGGATAAAGCTGACGACACCTCCGGAATAATCCACCTCCAGCAGCCGATGGATGGTGCTCGCCTTTCGTCCGGTCAGCTCGCTCAGACGCTTCGCCGCACGTCCGGTCGGTGCGCAGAGAGCCACCCGTTCGGCCTGCTGTTCCAGCAATTGCAGGATCGCGTTGACGGTCGTGGTCTTGCCTGTGCCCGGACCACCTGTCAACACAAGGCAATTTTCCGTCATCGCTTTCCGGATGGCTTCCTTCTGGAGCGGCGCATAGGCAAAGCCCTGCGTCAGCTCGAGAATCTGGATGTTCTGCTCAAGCCCATGCGCAGTCTGTTTTTCACGCTGGACCAGGATCGCCAGTCGGTGGGCGATATCCTCTTCTGCCGACAGCAGATCCGTCAGATAGATATATTGTGTTCCCTCAAACACTCTGACCCCAAGCTCTTCCTGCTCAAGGCATCGGTTCAGGGCATCGCCCAGCTTTTCGGGTGGCTGATGGATAAACTTCGACGCGGTATCGATCAATTGGTTGCGGGGTAGACAGGTATGCCCATTGTTGGCATTATGACGCAGAGTACGTAGAAGTGCTGCCTCAAGCCGCTGAGCGCAGTCGCCTTCCATCTTATAATATTGCGCAATGCTATCGGCATGGCGGAAATCCAATTGGAGCGGCTCGCCGCAGAGCAGATAGGGATTATTCGAGATTGCCTGCATTGCGCCCGGACCAAACGTCCGGAACACCTCCATCGCGCGGCGGGGGCTGATCTCAAACTGCGCCAGATATGCGATCAGCTCCCGCATTCCAAACATCCGCTTGAACTCCTGCTGGATGCGGTCGGCCTTTTCCTCTGAGATCCCCGGAATGAGCGTCAGTTGCCCCGGGTCGTTGGCGATGATGTCCAGTGCATGCGCACCGAACTGATTGATGATCTTTTCGGCAGTCTTCGCACCGATATATGGCAGTGATTTGCTGGCAAGAAAGGCATAGACCGCCTCGAGATCCTTTGGCATGTCCGTCTCGCACTCCTGTGCGTGAAACTGACGGCCATAGGTCGCATGATTCTCAAACTTGCCACGGCAGATGACACTGACGCCCGCATGCAGCTCACCTACGATCCCGCATACCACCGTGATAACGCCGCCGCCCGACACCTCGAACACAACATAGCCGTTGTCCGGATTTTCGTAGATAATGTCCTCGACCGTACCCTCGATCTGCTCCAACTCCTGCTCCATTTCCTCACCGCCTATTCTCTGACCGAATCAAATATAGTATAATGGTTTTGCGGTAAAAAAACAACCCATGCTTTTTCAACAACACAACAAAAACACCCTTCCTCTCACGGAAACCCGCAAAAGGAAGGGTGTTAAACTCAATATCCTGTTGTCGTACCAGTTACAGCATGTTCGCACCGGCAGAACCGATACAAACCGCTATCCAGCACGGTGTCTCAAGCACTTTTGAGCGTAAGAACGCGATTAGCAGTTCTCAGCGAAGTACTTAATGGTACGGACCATCTGAGAGGTGTAGGAGTTCTCGTTGTCGTACCAGGACACGACCTGAACCTGATAGGTATCGTCGTCGATCTTAGCGACCATGGTCTGGGTAGCATCGAACAGAGAGCCGTAACGCATACCGATGACGTCAGAAGAAACGATCTGATCCTCGTTGTAGCCGAAGGACTCGGAGGTAGCAGCCTTCATAGCAGCGTTAATGGACTCCTTGGTGACATCCTTACCCTTGACGACTGCAACCAGAATGGTGGTAGAGCCAGTGGGGACAGGCACACGCTGAGCAGAACCGATCAGCTTGCCGTTCAGCTCGGGGATAACCAGACCGATGGCCTTAGCAGCACCAGTGCTGTTGGGGACGATGTTCTGTGCGCCAGCACGAGCACGGCGCAGATCGCCCTTGCGCTGAGGACCATCCAGAATCATCTGGTCGCCGGTGTAAGCGTGAACGGTGGTCATGATACCGGAAACGATGGGATAGGTCTTGTTCAGGGTGTCAGCCATGGGAGCCAGGCAGTTGGTGGTGCAGGAAGCAGCGGAGATGACCTGATCCTCAGCGGTCAGGGTCTTCTCGTTGACGGAGAAGACGATGGTCTTCAGATCGTTGCCTGCGGGAGCAGAGATAACGACCTTCTTTGCGCCAGCCTGGATGTGAGCCATGCTCTTCTCCTTGCTGGTGTAGAAGCCGGTGCACTCCAGAACGACATCAACGTTCAGCTCGCCCCAAGGAGCATCCTTTGCGTCCTTAACAGCGTAGATCTTGATCTCCTTGCCGTCAACAATGATGGAATCCTCAGTAGCCTCGACGGTGTGCTTGCCCTCGCCGATCTTGCCGCAGAAAGAACCCTGAGCGGTGTCGTACTTCAGCAGGTGAGCCAGCATCTTGGGGCTGGTCAGATCGTTGATCGCGACGACCTCGTAACCCTCAGCGTCAAACATCTGACGGAAAGCCAGACGACCAATACGACCAAAACCATTGATAGCAACTCTAACAGCCATGTTAATATACCTCCTAATATTCTTACCCTTAAATCGGATAATTCACGGTGTCTCTATTGTATTCCAAAATGCCGAAACTTTCAAGTGTCTGCCAAAAAATTAACAACTCGTTTGTTCACTTTTTTGATTTTGTATGATTTTCTATGAGTTTCGTGATTTCTTTTCGGCAATTCAGCCAACAGCATGCCGTGAGTGCTTTTGGGTAAACTGCTGTCTCCCCTTTTGCGCCTCCCGCGCAGCACAGGCACCGCCCAACGCACCCACCGCGCAGACGCCCAGCCCGAAGAAAAACTCCGGCAGCTCGCTCAGGCGCAAACCCCCGACCAGTAGAACGAGCGTCTGCGGAAGCTCCCAGCACAGGCAAAGCGCAAAGGCTGTCAGCGCAGCCGGACAAAGGTTCTTTCGGTTCGCATTCTCGGGCAGATAGAGCACCCGTGTCAGTGTCTCAAGGAAGATCAGTGCGGACAGCATTTGCCAGACAGCGGCAGTCGGCTCGACCCGATGCCAACTGGAACTGTTTTCCATAAACCGCATCAGAACGCACCAATAAAACAGGACACTGCCGGCTACTGCCGGATACAGAGTGCGGGTCGGGCGATGCCATGGTCCTTTCCGAAGCCAGTTCCGCGCCAGAAGGGACATCCAGACCCAGCAGAACAGCTCAAGCAAAGCCCGCACGATCGTACCGACCCCGCTGAATGCAAACAAAAGCCGTGTCACGCCTGCAAGCGCAAAGCAGACTGCCGCCACCATTGAAGCAAGCCCTGCCGCCTTGTTGTGGACACGGATTCCTTCCTCGGACAGTCCTGTTCTCCGTCCGGTCAGAATTGCCACCGCGACCGCTACAGCCAGCACTGCGTACCGCAGCCAAACCGATCCGGTCAGGCAGAGTCCGCTAGCTGCGTCAGTAAAAAACGCCAGATCCAGTCCGCGCAACACAAAAAGGATTCCGCTTAAAAGGAACGAAACTAACATCAACTGGTTCATACAGATCCTCAACTTTTCTCATTAGAATAGGATAATAATAACGCGTTTCAAGGACAATTGCAAGGCGTGTTTTTCCCGATTGCGCGCTTTTTTAACACGGCGGCATGATACGCTGAGAAAAAAGCCAGGAGGTTTTTCCAATGAAAAAGGCATTTTTTCTGCTCTGCGCCGCACTCCTGCTCTTCGGCAGCCTTCTCCCCTGGGTGGGATACCGGCTGGCTCAAGCGGCGTTCCGCTCCACGCCGTCTGCTCTCTCTGATGCGACCGATACTTTCTCAGGTTCGTCCGCCCCGCTCGTCTCTCAATCCGCCGCCATCGACGCAGACTCCTTTCTTATTAAAGACCGATCGACCGGAGAGGTCGTTTCCGTTCCCAGACGGGATTATCTCATCGGGGCTGTCGCCGCCGAGA
>CAVEGP010000089.1:0-9485 GCA_963615155.1 Bacteroides uniformis
GCCCTGCAAAGGCTTTGTTCAGGCGGAAATCCGGCACGACATAGCGAAACTCCTTCCGCCTGACTTCGTTTGAAAGCTTCTGAAATTCCGTCAGGACCTTCGTTGTGGACGAAACGAAGTAAAAGTTGGGATACCGCTTTTTTAGATAGTCCAACAGCAATTCCGAATGCAGGATAACACCATTCTGCACCTCGCCATTCTCAAACAGGGCACAGAGGGCGTTGCATTTCCGGTCGGAAAGGTGCTCTTCTCGAAGGAGTGAATTGCTGAAGGTCAGCCGCGCGGAGATCCTGTATTCTCGCATCAGGGCAAGAACCTCCTTCGGGTCGCACTCTCCGAACCCGACACGACCGCCGCCCCAGATGCAATCCGCCGGCGCACCATAGATCGAGCCGACATCGCACCAATCATAAAAATATTCCCGATGCTCCCGAAACAATGGCAGAAACACGCGGTACAATCCGTAAAACTCGAACAGTCCCGGCAGGTGATACTGTGCTGTTTTCTGTTTGATCTTCTCCATCTGTACATCCCCTTACTTTTTCATTGTATCACAGTTTCTTCTCTCCGAAAAGGACAAGGCGACAGGCTCCTGTCCTTTTTTGCTTTCAGAGGGTGCAGTGTTTGATTTGCACAAATTCAATTGGGATGCCGCAGCTTTCTCTTAGTCTAACTGACGAAGAGTGTTAATTCTTTTTTACAAGGCTTGCAATTCCCAGCAAAGTGATATAGTATACAGGTCAGAGAGTTTTCCTACTATGTCGCTCGGAATTGAGTGGCACATGGTTTTTGTTATCTGGAGGTGTATTCCATGAGCAGTCCTCTGCTGGAAGTCAAAGATCTACAGGTCACTGTCGGTGAAGAAAACAAGATCCTTCTGGACGGTCTGAACCTGACGGTATTCCCCGGCGAAACGCATGTCCTGATGGGACACAACGGCGCAGGCAAATCCACCCTGATGAGTGCCCTGATGGGCGATCCTCGTTACACCATCACCCGTGGACAGATCATTTTCAAGGGGCAGGACATCACCCATGAGCCTGCCGATGTCCGTGCCCGCGCGGGCATGTTCCTTTCTTTCCAGACGCCGGAGGAGATCCCCGGCATTACGCTGGAAAATTTCCTGCGCACCGCACAGCATGCCATCACCGGAAAACCAGTCAAGGTGTTCGCCTTCCGGAAGGAGCTTGCTCAGCAGATGAAAGCCCTCGGTATGGACGCTTCTTATGCTGACCGTTATCTGAATGTCGGCTTCTCGGGCGGTGAAAAGAAAAAGAGCGAGATCTTGCAGCTTTTGATGCTCAAGCCTGCGCTCGCCCTTCTGGACGAGACGGATTCCGGCTTGGATGTCGATGCGGTCAAGACCGTCGCAAGCGGCGTGCGTGCCTACCACAACGAGACGAACGCTCTGATCATCATCACCCACAACGCGAAGATTCTGGAAGGTCTGCGTGTGGACTATGTGCATGTGCTGGATGACGCTCATATCGTGCGTACCGGCGACGGAAGCCTTGTCAACGAGATCATCGAGGAGGGCTTCCACGCGCTGAAGGAGGACGAAGCGAAATGAGAGCCTTTGAATCCGAAAAGACCGCTGTCGCCGAGGTTGACCGCAGCATTTACGATGTCAAGGACAAGCCCAACGCTGCCTTTGAGGTCAACTCCGGTCTGACCCATGAGATCGTGGAGCAAATTTCCAACGAAAAGCACGATCCCGACTGGATGCGGGAGTTCCGCTTGAGATCGCTGGACATCTATCATTCCATGCCTGTCCAGAGCTGGGGACCGTCCATTGATGGATTGGACATGAACAACATCGTTACCTATGTCCGCCCTAACACTGAAATGCGGGGCAAGTGGAGCGAAGTCCCCGACGATATCAAGAACACCTTCGAGCGTCTGGGAATCCCGAAAGCCGAGCGTGCATCGCTGGCTGGCGTAGGTGCGCAGTATGACTCCGAGGTCGTTTATCACAATGTCAAGGCTGAGGTCGCCGCACAGGGTGTTGTTTATACCGACATCGAAAGCGCGCTGAACGGTCCTTACGGCGACATGGTGAAGAGCCACTTCATGAAGCTCGTCCCGCCCACCGACCACAAGTTCGCCGCCCTGCACGGCGCAGTCTGGAGCGGCGGCTCATTCGTTTACGTTCCGGCAGGTGTGAATGTAGAAATTCCGCTTCAGTCCTATTTCCGTCTGAATGCGGCGGGCGCAGGTCAGTTTGAGCACACCCTCATCATCGTTGACAAGGGCGCATACCTTCACTTCATCGAGGGCTGTTCTGCCCCGAAATACAATGTCGCCAACCTTCATGCTGGCTGTGTTGAGATATACGTTGCCGAGAACGCCCGTGTCCGGTACTCGACCATCGAGAATTGGTCGAAGAATATGTACAACCTGAACACCAAGCGTGCCAAGGTCGAAAAGGGCGGCACGATCGAATGGGTCTCCGGCTCGTTCGGCTCGCACACCTCCTGCCTCTACCCCATGAGTATCCTTGCGGGCGAAGGCGCACGCATGGAGTTCACGGGCATCACCTTTGCAGGTGCAGAGCAGGATTTGGACACCGGCGCAAAGGTTGTTCACGCTGCGCCCAACACCAGCTCCCATATCTCGACAAAATCCATTGCCCGTGACGGCGGCATCTCGAACTTCCGCAGTTCGGTGGTGGTTCTGCCAAACGCCAAAGGCTCAAAGTCAGCGGTCTCCTGCGAATCCCTGATGCTGGACGACCGTTCCCGCTCGGACACGATTCCCTCGATGGATATCCGCTGCGACGCTGTGGATGTCGGTCACGAAGCAAAGATCGGACGCATCAGCGAGGAAGCAGTGTTCTATCTGATGAGCCGTGGCATGAGCGAAGATGACGCACGCGCCCTCATCGTCGGCGGCTTTGCAGAGCCCATCGCAAAGGAACTGCCCGTTGAATACGCCGTTGAGATGAACAACCTCATCCATCTTGAGATGAAGGGCAGCATCGGCTGAAAGGAGGGCTGTCTTGTATGAATCAAACAAACATCAACCGCCTGCCGGTCCCGACCTGGAATCAGTGTGGCGTCAATTCTGCTCCTGCGGCGGCAGCACTGCCTGCTGTGCCCGCCGATGACTGGGGCGACGCAAACCTTGCCATCACCCTTCCCGCCGGAATCGGTGAAGCGGATGAGGGCTTTACCACCTTTCCGGAAAGTGGCATGGGCGCAGAGGTGGATACTTATCTTTTGAAAAACGCGACCAACCGTCATACCCTGACGGTTGCCAAGAATGTCACCGTCTCTGAGCCTGCGGTCTTTGAAGCTGCGCTGGATACCGCTCATCCCAACGCCCTGTCCGTTCTAGATGTGGACGCTGCACCGAATAGCTGTCTGACGATCGTGCAGGTCGTGCGCGGCGACGCTGAAAACGGTATCAGCGGCAGCCTGACCCGTATCCGTGCTGCCGAAAGCTCCGTTGTCAAGCTCGTTCAGATCCAGATGCTGGGCAGCTATGCCCGCCGCTGGAATGCGGTCGCCATCGACTCTGCCAAGAGCGCAAAGGTCGAACAGGTTCGTATCGAGCTGGGCGGCAGTGTGACCGCCTGCGGTGTGCGTGCCCTTCTGCCTGAAAGCCACAGCGAGTACGATCTCGACGCAGTTTATTTCGGTGAGGGCAGCAGCATTCTGGATTTCAACGATGTCTCGGTTCACACTGGAAAGGATACCCTCTGTGAGATGCACACGGCAGGTGTTCTGACCGGACACGCAGACAAAACGCTGCGTGGTACGATCGATTTTCGTCGGGGTGCAAAGCGAAGCGTCGGTCACGAAAGTGAAGACGTTCTGCTATTCAGTCCGGATGCACGCAACCGCACTACCCCCCTCATCCTCTGCGGAGAGGAAGATGTCGAGGGTCAGCACGCGGCTTCCATCGGTCGGCTGGATGAGGCAAAGCTCTATTATCTGCGCTCCCGTGGTCTGTCTGAATCACAGGCACGCCGTCTGATGGTAGAAGCACGCTTTGCCCCCGCCATCGAGAAGATCCCGCTGGACGCCCTGCGGGAGGAAGCGCGGAACGAAGTGGCAAGGAGGCTTGACCATGCGGAATGATCTATGGCGGAAGGATTTTCCCATCCTTGCCGCAGACGAAAACGGCAACCATCTGGTTTATCTGGACAGTGCCGCCACGACACAGCATCCGACCCAAGTGCTGGATGCCGTCACCAACTACTATCTTCACGACAACGCAAATCCCCATCGGGGCGTTTACGATCTTGCCATGCGTGCTACCGACGCACATGAGGGCTCACGACATCGGGTCGCTCAGTTCTTCCACGCAGAGGATGACGAGATTATTTTCACCCAGAACACCACCGAGTCTCTGAACCTGGTTGCGTACAGCTATGGTCTGCATTTCCTGCATGATGGGGACGAGATCGTGATCTCGGTTGCGGAGCATCACTCCAACCTCGTGCCGTGGCAGAGGGTCGCTTCTGCGGTCGGCGCAAGGCTGGTCTATCTCTACCCCGATGCAAACGGGTACCTGACGACCGAAGAGCTGGACAAAAAGATCACCGACAAGACCAAGCTCGTCGCCATCGGCATGGTATCCAATGTTCTGGGTCTGCGTGCCCCTGTGGAGGAGATCGGCGCCCGTGCTCATGCGGTCGGCGCAGCGGTCGTGCTGGACTGTGCTCAGAGTGCGCCGCATACCCCTGTGGATGTCAAAAAGCTGGACGTGGATTTCGCCGCCTGCTCTGCCCACAAGCTCTATGCTCCGATGGGAATGGGCGCGCTCTACATCCGGAAGGAGCTTATGGACAAGATGCCGCCCTTCCTGAGCGGCGGCGACATGATCGGCAGTGTTCACGAGCAGACCGCAACATGGGCAGAAGGTCCACGCAAGTTTGAAGCCGGCACACGGAATGTCGGCGGCGAGGTTGGCTTTGCCGCCGCTCTGGACTACATGGACAGCATCGGCTGGGAGGCTTTGCAAGCCCACGAGCACGCTCTGCTTGACCGGATGCTGACCGGAATGCGGGCAATGCCGTGGCTGACCGTCTATGGTGATCCGACCGCTGAAAAGCGGTACGGCGTGGTGTCCTTCAATGTACAGGACGTTCACCCGCATGATGTTGCGACGATTTTGGACGCAGGCGGTGTGGCTGTCCGTGCCGGACATCACTGCGCACAGCCGCTGATGGATTTTCTCGGCATTGGCTCTTGCTGCCGTGCCAGCATCGCCCTCTACAACAACGAAGAGGATGTTGACGCACTGCTGAACAATCTGGAACTGGTACGAAAGGTGATGGGACTATGAATCTGAACGAGCTGTACACGCAGGTCATCACGGAGAACAGCCGCAGTCAGGAGAATCGTCATCCGGTGGAGCATGCGACCCACAGTCTTGAGGGTGTCAACCCCAGCTGCGGCGATGATATCACGCTTCAGCTTCGGGTGAAGGACGGTCAGATCGAGGATGCCGGATTTATCGGCAGCGGTTGCGCCATCTCGCAGGCATCCGCTTCCCTGATGATCGACCTTGTAAAAGGTCGTTCGGTCGAGGACGCACGGCATCTCATCGATCTCTATTTTGGCATGATCAAGGGCAAGATCACTCCTGAGCAGTTGGACGAGCTGGAGGATGCTTCCGCTTTGCAGGGCATTGCCCACGTTCCCGCCCGTGTCAAATGCGCCGTTCTGGCATGGCACACGCTGGAAGAAGCCCTTGATGGCGAGGGAAAGACCCAAGCCAAATAGTTTTATATCCAAAGACAGACCCTTCCGGAATCTCTTCGGAAGGGTCTGTCTTTCGTTTCAGAATTATTTTATTACACGGTCGCAAGCACGGCAAGGATGCTCTGCCAGCGGTCGTTGCGGGGACGTTTTTCATCGGAGAAGGTCGATGGACGGGCAATGTCACGCCGGACAGGCGGCACCACTTTTATTTCCGGCTGCTTTTCCATCTGCGAGATGACCCGATGCGGCGCAAGCTGCTCCATCTGCCATTCTGCCGCCAGCTGTGCCGCCTGCGGGCAGCATTGAAGCGTGCGGCGTTCGCTGCCTGCCAGAAAATCGCCCAGCCAATACAAAATCGCGGCAATGGGCAGTTCGTCGTCGGCATGTCTGCTGGCATAGCACCACTGACCGCCGCAGCCGACAAAGCTTTCGGTTGTAACGATGGCATCCGTCTGGACTCCCGACGACAGAGGCATCCTGCAGGAGGAGCCTGCGCACCGACGCAGCTCCCTCAGAATGCGGTTCATCCGTTCCACATCCAGCACATCGTCCCGGATGTATGCCGAAAAATCCGTTTCCTCCAGAAGCTCCTCTGCTGTGGACGGAAAGCGACTCGTCATTTCGCCGCTGGCATTGTGGCAGAGCTGCCAGCCCTTCCGAAAGAGCTGAAAATTCAAGTTCCGTCGTCCCATCGTCGAATACAAAACAACGGCCGCCCCAGTGGACACATCCTGACGCAGCTCGAGATAAGCGTCCGCACCACCTACATCCTGCACCTTTACGGTCAGCAGAAGGTTCATATACGGTCTGCGGGCAGACATCGCATTGTGCATCATCTCAAAATAACGGGCAGCGTCCATGGCTGGTTTCTCCTTCCTCAGATAAACAGGTGTTTTCACGACCAGCCGCAAAACCGAAGCTTCGTTTTTGCGGTCTCATCGAAGAACCTTTCGTTGTTGTCTGAGGATAGTATACCACAACTCACAACCAAAAACAACTATAAGTTTTTTATTTTTCAAAATCAATCTCCCAGCTCCCGAATCTCGTTCTGGATCAGACGACCCGCCGCACGCGCCAGTTGATCCATCCCGCGGATGCGGGCAAGATTTTTTCCGTAGATACGTTCTGCCGCTGGGATTGAACTGTCCTCGCCCATAAAGACTGACGACACCCGCAGCCCCTTCTGCCTGAGCTGGCGAACCTCAGCGGCAGCATCGTCCACACCGTACACACCGCCATAATCGTGCCCCAGCGGGTTTTCAGGCGAAGGCGGAATACGGCGGCTGTCATTGGGCGAGGCATCCGTCAGCAGAATGATCAAATGCCGTCCCGCCGGACCGGAATCGAACGCGATAAGATCGCCTGCCGCACGCAGAGCAAGCCCGTCCCGATTCCAGCCGGACGCAAAATACTGATCGATACTCTGAACGTTCTTCTCTTTAAAGCCCTTAAGGATACGCAGGACGGTGTATCCTCGCAGACTGCAAAAGCTGCTGACACGCACCGGTATGCCGCATCGGGACAAACTTTCCGCCAGAATCAACCCCTGTGCCGCAATGACCTCCTGACAATGCAGACGGGACGCCGAACCATCCAGCAGGAGATCGACCGTGAACGAGGGCTGATTTTCCTCTTCGGCACAGAGGAACACTCTGCTGTCATCCAGAAGGGGTGCACGCCAGACCCTGCTGGGGTCAAGGTTTCCGCTTCGCGCGATTCGGGCATTGGGCTGCTGATGGATAAGGATACAGTTGCGGATCTGCTCGGTCAGGCGGAGAACAACGCTTCGGTGAAGCTCCCGATTCTTTGCGTAATAGGCACGGTTGCGTTCTGCCTGCAATTCAGCCTGTTCCGCAAGGTGTCTGGCTTCAGGCGTAGGGGCTTGCTCCGGACTGGGAACACCCGCTGTGAACCAGAGGTGACACCCGAGATGATCTCCGGTGCAAAGCTCCTGCTCCGCCTTGCGCAGACGTTCCGGCGGGTAGAGCGAATGCCCGAAGCAGCTCTCAATATAAGCACGATCCTCGGCGGCATTCTGTTTCAGAGTGATGTGCGCCAGCCGTTTGTCTGCGGTCAGTCCGCCGCCCGCAGCATCCACCGAGGACGAATGCTCCACCGTCACCCGATCGGTCTTGATCATCTGGGTGGGCATAGTACGAGTCATGAATGTCGCAAGAAGCCCCTCGAGGTGGAGATGCAGCCCCGCTTTCTGATGGATCTTCCCGTCAAAGAGGGCAAAGCGGGCGTACAGCGCGAGAAGCTCTGCCTTTAAGCACTCGGGCGTCGGAGGTGTTTCCGGACGCAGAGCCGCATCCAGCGAGGACTCATACGGGGTCATAACCGGAGCGTTTCGCCCCTGTATGCTTCGCCAGCGTGCCGCCTGCATGGTGTAGACCAACTGATTTTTTGCCATCCACTCCTGACGGGAGAGCTTGTACTGGATCCCAAAGAAATAATCCGCATGTGCCCTGCGCAGATCAGCAAGAACCGGACGCTTGGGAAGCTCGAGGGCATAGACCGCACTTTCGAGATAGAGCCATGTCAGATCATCCAGCATCGGCTCTCGGGTGTCCCCTTCCCATGTATCAAAAATATCCCGTACCCGCTCGTCGCCATAGTATTTATGGACGAGACCAACCACACAGTTCATATAGAGATCGATCGTTCCGTCGGTGTTGCGGGCAAGGAAGAGCGGCTCGAATCCATAGGTCTCCGCTGCCGCCCAGACCTGATTGGCTGCGCGCCGTTCCTCTGCCGTATAGCTCTGGACTTCCATCATCCGAACAGCTTCGCAGCGTCCAGCTTGACCGGAATGCGGGCGGCAATGGCATCCCGAATGAGTCCCTGTTCGTAGGAGTCGAACGCCTTGTTGGTGATCCCCATATCCAGCGCGGTCCCTGCCGGAATCCCCCGCCGCATCAGCCGCAGAGCATCCAGCATCCCACGCAGATCCAGAGCCTTGGTCGAGATCTCCGCACTGTCACATTTCTTCTGTAAGTCAAGGAAAAGCATTGCGAACTGGCGGACATATTTCGCTCCCAGATCCGGAAACTGCGCCCGAAGCAGCTTTTCAAGGTTCTCTTCAGTGATCGTCGGCATCTGGATGACGACAAAGCGGGAGGTCAGTGCCTCGTTCAGCTCCCGTGTCCCCGCATAACCATAATTCATGGTCGCGATGAATCGTGTCTCCTCCGCCAGCGGGATACGCTCGTAGCCGGGAACGTCAATGGCACGGCGGAAGTCCAGCACGGCGTGAAGAACGGCAAGTGCTTCGTTCTTCGCCATATTGATCTCATCCAGCACACCAAAACCGCCGCACTGCGCACAGCGATAGACCGGACCTTGCCGGAATGTAACTTTACCGTCCTCAAAGGTATCCATGCCAATGAGGGACGCAGCGTCCATATTGACATGGAACGAGATATCCCATGCCGGACGACCAAAGACGGCGGCAAGATTTTCAGCCAGAACATTCTTACCGGTGGCTTTACCGCCCGCCAGTAGAAGATTTTCGCCGCAGAGCAAAGCCGCCAACGCCTGCTCCCAGACATCCTTTCCATAATACGTAAACGCTGAAGCCGGAATTCGGGCAGAAAGAGCCGGATCGAGCGGATGCGCCGCACGGTATTCCTCCACTGCCGAAAGCAGATCCGGCTGAATGCCCTCCTGCTTCAGATCCTCCATAAATCCAGACATGAACGACACCTTCTTATTTTTACGGTTGGTATTTTCAAACCGATTTTTTCAGCCCTATCATAGCACAATCCCATGACA
>CAVEGP010000090.1:0-9334 GCA_963615155.1 Bacteroides uniformis
ACCTGTACCTGAAGGAGAACCCCAACGCCGACTTCATCCCTAAGACTTATATCTTCGGCGCAAAGGCTGCCCCCGGCTACTACATGGCCAAGCAGATGATCCGCATGATCTGCAAGCTGGGCGACCTGATCAACAACGACCCCGCCGTGCGCGACAAGCTGCGCGTGGTGTACCTGGAAGAGTACTGCGTCTCCCTGAGCGAGCACCTGATGCCCGCTGCCGAAGTTTCGGAGCAGATCTCTCTGGCAGGCACCGAGGCTTCCGGTACCGGCAACATGAAGTTCATGCTGAACGGTGCGATCACGCTGGGCACTCTGGATGGTGCGAACGTCGAGATTGCCGACGCTGCCGGCAAGGAGAACGAGCTGATCTTCGGTATGCTGACTCCCGAGGTCAACAACCTGAAGCAGGTCGGTTATCACCCCAATGCCTTCATCATGGGCGACGACGTTGCAAACGCTGCTCTGAACTTCCTCGAGCGCGGCTGGAACGGTGAGAACTTCCACGAGGTCACCGAGAATCTGCGTTCCAGCGACCCATATATGGTCATGGCCGACTTCAAAGATTACCGCCGTGCACAGGCTGACCTGCAGCGTCTCTATGCTGACCGTGAGAAGTGGGCGCAGATGAGCCTGAAGAACATCGCAAACAGCGGCATCTTCAGCGCAGACCGTGCTGTTCTGGATTATGCCCGTGATATCTGGTACGCTCCGGTCGTTCCCGGCAGCAACAAGTAATTATTAAATAACACTATTGAGGGGCCGTTGCGTGACGCATCAAACCTCTCCGTCATCGCTGCGCGATGCCACCTCTCCTACCGAGGAGAGATCTTGGCAAAGAGGAGAACTTTCCCATTTTTGCCAAAGGCTCCCCTATCAGGGGAGCTGGCGAGCGCAAGCTCGGCTGAGAGGTTCAACGCAACTGCCCCTTTTTAAGAAAGGAACGACCCAACTTGTCTTGTCTGTTCAACAGTTACGACCCCAGCTTCAAACAGCCCTTCGGTGCGATCCGCGCAGGCGAAACCATCAAGCTTTCACTCTGTGTTCCGGAATCTCTCGGCTACGTTGACCCGCATCTTGTCCTTCAGAAAGAGGGAAAATATGACGTGCCTGTGCATTACCGCATGAATTTCGATGGGCAGACCCCTCAGCAAAACCATTTTTCCGTCGAGGTCACGCTGGGAGATGTCGGCTTATACTTCTATTATTTTGACCTATACACCGATTTCCGGCGGGTCGTCCGAGGCTCGGACAACTGCGGCGTGGTGAGTTGGCAGGACGGCGAACGCTGGCAGTTGACGGTCTACGACCCGAGCTTCCAGACACCCGCCAGCATCAAGGGTAAGGTCTTTTATCAGATCTTCCCCGACCGCTTCTGTGAAGGTGTCGAGAACAAGCCCATGCCCTTCCCCGATCGTCTGTATCAAGCCGATAAGCACGCCGAACCCTTCTGGCAGCCCAACGAAACAGGCGGTCATCTGAACGAAGACTATTTCGGCGGCGATCTGAAAGGCATTCAGTACAAGCTGCCCTATCTGCACGAGATGGGCATCGACTACCTCTACCTGAATCCCATCTTCGAGGCACACTCCAACCACCGATACAACACCGCCGACTACCTCAACGTCGATCCGCTTCTTGGCACGAACGAGGATTTTGAGAACCTTTGCAAGGAAGCCAAGAAGTATGACATCGGCATCGTATTGGATGGTGTGTTCAGCCATACCGGTTCGGACAGCCGCTATTTCAATCGGGAAGGACGTTATGGCGAGCATTGCGGCGCATACCGTGACCCGAATTCTCCCTACCGGAGCTGGTATGAGTTCGGCTCACAGTTCAAAGGCGGCTATCGAAGCTGGTGGGGCTTTGAGACTCTGCCTGAGGTCAACGAGGAAACGCCTTCCTATGTAGATTTCATCACAGGCGAGGGCGGCGTCATCGACACATGGCTCCGCCGGGGCGCAGCCGGCTTCCGTCTGGACGTCGCTGACGAGCTGCCTGACAGCTTCATTGAGAAGATCCGCATTGCCGTTAAGCGGGTCGGACCGGAAAAGTTCCTGCTGGGCGAGGTCTGGGAGGATGCGACCACCAAGTTCGGCTTCGGACACCGCCGCAGCTACCTGCTGGGCAAGGGGCTGGACAGTGTGATGAACTACCCGTTCAAGAATGCTGTCCTTGATTTCGTCAACGGTACGTCCGCAGAGCAGGCTTCCGAGGAGATCATGCAGATCTGTGAGCACTATCCCGCTCCCGCAATGGATACTGCGTTGAATTTCCTTTCCACTCACGACACCGAGCGTGCCCTGACCGTCATTGCCGACGAACCCGCCAATGGTCGTGGTCGTGAGTGGCAGAGCGGACGCTGTGTCACTGGAGACGCCTACGAGGAAGGACTGCTCAAGCTGAAAATGGCTTACGCCATCATCTATACCCTGCCCGGTGTGCCCTGCCTGTATTATGGCGACGAGATCGGGATGCAGGGCTACCGAGATCCGTTCAACCGAGCCTTCTATTGCTGGGATACCCACGAAGAGCGTCTGCGTCCGGTGCTGGCACAGCTGGCAGCTCTGCGCCATAGCTGCGAAGCCTTCAATACCGGCTCTCTGCGCATTTTGCGTGCCGAGGGCGGCGTGCTGCACTATCAGCGTGTCGGCGATTTTGAGACGGCGGAGATCATCGTCAACCGCACGGAACACATCATCGTCGAGCCTCTGGCAAGCGGCAAGCATACCGAAGTGAACCCCATGGGCTTCACCATCGTGGTGGAAGAGATCGGTCACAACCCGAATCACAGCTACTACGACTACCGTTGATCTTCCGATAATTTGACCTGACTGATTCGGCGTTTCGTAGCCTGCGCAACCGTTCATCAAAAATCTCTTGACCTTTCCCCGGTTGGATGCCTTATAATAAAGGCACACTCATCAAAGGAGGGAGTTCTGATGTCGATCAACCCCATCTTCTGGCTCATTGTCGCCATCGGGTTTCTGGTTCTGGAGGGCATGACCTTCAACATGACCTCCATCTGGTTCGCCATCGGCAGTGCTGCCGCGCTGCTCAGTTGTCTGTTCTCCGGTTCATTTCGGGTGCAAACCGTTGTCTTTATCGTCGTCAGCGCACTGACTCTGCTGGCGTTCCGACCTTTCGTCAGCCGTCTTCGTGTTCGGCACACAGCCACCAATGGCGACCGGAATCTTGGGCGGGAAGCGACCGTCCTGACCCCCGTCTCTGCCGAAAGTACAGGTCGTGTCCGGCTGGACGGCGTAGACTGGAACGCCCGCTGCGCCACACCGGGCGACACGCTTTCCACGGGTGACTGCTGCAAGGTTTGCGAGATCCACAGCACCCTGCTCATCGTCGAGCCGATCCTGACCGAATCATCCGCCCACTGACAAAGGAGTGCCATCATGATTATGTTTTTCGTCATTCTCGCATTGGTCTTTGTGGTTCTGCTGATCGTTGTTTCCAATATTGTCATCGTGCCGCAGTCGATGGTCTACGTCATCGAGCGTCTGGGTAGCTACTCTGCCACTTGGACTGCCGGACTGCACGTCAAGATCCCGTTTGTGGAGCGTGTCGCCAAAAAGGTCAGCCTGAAAGAGCAGGTCGCAGATTTCCCTCCCCAGCCGGTCATCACCCGTGATAACGTCACGATGCAGATCGACACCGTGGTGTTTTTTCAGGTCATGGACGCGAAACTCTACACCTACGGCGTCAACCAGCCCATTGCAGCCATCGAGAGCCTGTCGGCGACTACTCTGCGCAACATCATCGGTGAGATGGAGCTTGACCACACCCTGACGAGCCGCGACATCATCAACGGCAAGATCACCGCCATTCTGGACGAAGCCACCGACAAGTGGGGCATCAAGGTTAACCGTGTCGAGGTCAAAAACATCATCCCTCCCCGTGAGATTCAGGAAGCGATGGAGAAGCAGATGAAAGCCGAGCGTGAGAAGCGTGCGGTCATCCTGAAGGCCGACGGTGAGAAGCAGGCCGCCATCACCGCCGCAGAGGGTGAAAAGGAAGCCGCCATCCTGCGTGCTGATGCCGTCAAGCAGCAGCGCATTCTGGAAGCCGAAGGTGAAGCGCAGGCGATCCTTGCTGTCCAGAAAGCCAACGCGGACGCGATCCGCCTGCTGAACGAAGCCATGCCAAACGATAAGGTTCTGGCTCTGCGCAGTCTCGAGGCTCTGGCAAAGGTCGCAAACGGCAAAGCGACCAAACTCATCATCCCCTCCGACCTGCAAAATCTCGGCGGAGTCGTGCCCAGCATCAAAGAGCTTCTGACCGACCCGAAAGAATAATCCAACATAACCAAAACGGCGAGAACTGCTGGAATGTCCAGCGGCTCACGCCGTTTTTATATAAAAGATAAAATTCAGATCCCACTGTGGAGATAAAAAAACCAGTACACAAAAGTGTACTGGCAGCCGTCACCCCGATAGACGTTCCGCAAGATCTTGGACCCGCGCACTAACAAAAGCCCCACTGGGACTTTTGTTGCGGCACATTGTGCCGCCGTGCTGTTCAAATCTCGCTGAGAACGAAAAAGACCAGATACACAAAAGTGTATCTGGTCTTTTTTGGTCGGAGCAGCGGGATTTGAACCCACGGCCTCTTCGTCCCGAACGAAGCGCGCTACCAACTGCGCTATGCCCCGAAAATACCGCAGCTTTTAGGCTGCGGTATGGTTGGGGATGAGAGAATCGAACTCCCACAAGTAGAGTCAGAGTCTACCGCACTACCACTATGCAAATCCCCAATATTTTGTTCGTCACAAGCGTCGTCCGCTGCTGACAGGGAATATTATACTACCCTCAGTAACAAATGTCAACTGCTTTTTCAAATTTTTTTGCTGTCTTTTCTTCCGCTTTGCCCCGCCCTCATTTCTTCCCCGAAAGGGCTTTTCCTATGCGTGATTTTTTTGTTTCGGCTCTTGACACCCATCCCATTTGGGAATACTCTTATAGTATCTTTAAAGACTCGCTTTGTGCGGGGAATCTTAGGAAATGAGGGATTTTTAAGATGAAAAAGCGTGTTGGCATCCTGACCTCCGGTGGCGACTGCCCGGGTCTGAACGCAACAATCCGCGGCGTGGCAAAAGCACTGTATGCCCGCATGGGCGACAATGTGGAGATCGTCGGCATCCTGAACGGCTATCATGGTCTGATCACCGGCGACTACAAGGAGATGACCGAGGACGATTTCCGCGGCATTCTGACCCTTGGCGGCACGATCCTCGGCACAAAGCGTACTCCGTTCAAGATGATGCGGGTGGTCGAAGAAGACAAGATCGACAAAGTCGCAGCCATGAAAAAGACCTATAAGGATGCCAAGCTCGACTGTCTGCTCTGCTTGGGCGGCAATGGCACGCATAAGACCGCCAACCTGCTTTCGCAGGAAGGGCTAAACATCATCGGTCTGCCCAAGACCATTGACAACGACATCTACGGCACTGACGTCACTTTCGGCTTCCACACCGCCGTTGATATCGCAACGGATGTGATCGACCGCATCCACACCACCGCAGGCAGCCACAGCCGCGTTATGTGCATCGAGCTGATGGGCAACAAAGCCGGCTGGCTGACCCTCTACGCAGGCATTGCAGGCGGCGCAGACATCATCCTTCTACCTGAAATGCCCTACGATATCGACCGCGTCTGTGAAGCTGTGGAACGCCGTGCCAAGAAAGGCTCGAATTTCTCCATCCTTGCCGTCGCCGAGGGCGCAATGAACACCGAAGAAGCCAAGATGAAGCGCAAGGAGTGGATGGCAAAGCGTGCAGAGTCTGGCTGCGGCGTCACCGCTACCAACCGCATTGCCGCCGCCATCCAGAAAAAGACGGGCATGGAAACACGTGTCTGTATCCCTGGTCACATGCAGCGTGGCGGCAGCCCCAGTGCCTATGACCGTGTTCTTGCTACCGAGTTCGGCAGCTACGCCGCAAAGCTGGTTGAGATCGAGCGTTACGGCGTGACCGTCGCCATGGTGAACCGTCATGTCACTGAGAACCGCCTTGCCGATATCGCAGGCAAGACCCGCAATGTTCCCGAAAATGCCGAGCTGCTCACCGCCGCAAGACGGATGGGGATCAGTCTGGGGTGATTTTCAATCCGCTATCGCAAATCACTCCATCCATACAAAAAACCAGCTCCTGCCGGGATGATATCCCTAAGCAGGAGCTGGTTTTTATCGTATCGGAATGTTCAGGGAACGATTACTTATTCTTGTACATTTCCTCGTAGTATTTCTGATAGTTGCCGCTGGTGATATGCTCCATCCAATCCTCGTGGTTCAGATACCAGTCGATGGTGAGGACGATGCCCTTCTCGAACGGAGTCTCGGGATACCAGCCCAGATCTTCCTTGATCTTGCTGGGGTCGATACCGTAGCGGCGGTCATGACCCAGACGGTCTGCGACATGCTTGATGAGGTCTTCGCTGATGCCCTCATCCTGCAGACGGTCATGCAGCTGGCTGATGATGGTCTTGACGATGAAGATGTTGGGACGCTCATTGTGACCGCCGACGTTGTAGACCTCGCCGATCTTGCCGCCGTTGGTGACCATGTCGATCGCCTTGCAGTGATCCTCAACATACAGCCAGTCGCGGATCTGCATACCGTCGCCGTAGACAGGCAGCTGCTTGTGGTGCTTGACGTTGTTGATCATCAGGGGGATCAGCTTCTCAGGGAACTGATAGGGCCCGTAGTTGTTGGAGCAGCGAGTGATGTTGATGGGCATACCATAGGTATCGTGGAATGCCTTAACGAACATATCCGCACTTGCCTTGGAAGCAGAATACGGGCTGTGCGGGCAGAGCGGAGTGGTCTCCATGAAGTAGCCCTCTGCGCCCAGTGCGCCGTAGACCTCATCGGTCGAGACCTGAACGTACTTTTTTCCCTCTTTCCAGGTCTTGGCGTCTGCGTCATACCATGCTTCTTTTGCGCGCTGGAGCAGGTTCACCGTGCCCATGACGTTGCTCTGGACAAAGATCTCAGGGTTCTTGATGGAGCGGTCAACATGGCTCTCTGCGGCAAAGTTGATGACGTAATCGAAATCATACTTTGCGAACAGACCCTCGACCAGCTCCTTGTCGCAGATATCGCCCTGAACAAAGACGTGACGGGGATCGCCCTCCACGTCCTTCAGGTTCTCGAGGTTGCCCGCATAGGTCAGCTTGTCAAGGTTGACGAGCAGGATCTCAGGGTACTTCTTGAGCATATAATGAACAAAGTTCGAGCCGATGAAGCCGGCGCAACCAGTGATAAGATAGGTTTTCATTTTTTGTTTATCCTCAGTTTATTGTGTTTTTCAGTATCATGAACAAAACCTCTCAGTCGCTCACGCAACAGCCGTTCCCCTTCTGGCACTTATGTGCCACCTCCCCCGACCGGGGGAGTCTGTCCTGTTAGGGGAGCCTTTGGCAAAATGAAAAAGTTCAACTCTTTGCCAAGACCTCTCCTCAGTAGGAGAGGTGGCATCGCGCAGCGATGACGGAGAGGTTCAACCTCTGAGAGGGTTATTTCATTCCATTGTCACCATCCCAATGCTCAAAGAAGCACTTGAGGGCATCCTGCCAGGGGCGGACATCGTTGCCAACGGTGCAGCGGAGCATCCGGTTGTCCAGTGCGCTCCATTTCGGGCGGTCGGCACTTTCCGGATGCTTGGTCTTGTACTCCTCACTGGTGCAGGGAGCGACCGTCGCATCCACACCGGACAGATGGATGATCTCAGAAGCGAAATCATACCAGGAGCAGATGCCCTCGCCCGTGCAGTGATACAAGCCGTATTCGTGGGTCACACAGAGCTGGAGGATCTCATGCGCCAGATCGACCGCATTGGTCGGGTTGCCACACTGGTCGTTGACAACCTCCAGCTTGCCGAACTTGCGGCCAGCGTTCACGATGGTCTTGACAAAGTTCTTGCCGTAGTAGCTGTACAGCCATGCGGTACGGACAATGAAGTGGCGGTGGCAGAACTGCTCCACATACTTCTCGCCCATCAGCTTGGTCGAACCATAGGCACTGATTGGTCCGGGAATGGTTGCCTCATCCTGTGCGACGCCGCCGTTCTCACGACCTGAGAACACATAGTCGGTCGAGACATGCACCAGACGCGCTCCAGTCTTTTCCGCAGCCTGCGCAAGGTTGCGCGGACCGATGGCATTTGCCTTGAAGGCAGCGTCGTGATTGACCTCACAGCCGTCCACATTGGTGAACGCTGCGCAGTTGATGATGACATCCGGACGCTGACGGCGGATAAACTCATCTACCATCTTATAATTGGAGATGTCCAGATCCGGCAGGTCAACCGGAATGACCGTTGCGTTCAGCAGCTTTTCGGGGATCGCGCCGATCTCGCTTTTGCCCTCGCGAAGCTGCTTGATGATCTCCGTCCCCAACTGACCTCTGCAGCCTGTAACAATGATTTTCATAGGATGCCTCTTTCGCTTAGTATTTCAGTTTGCCGTCCGCGACGTTCTTCAGGTGCTGACCGTAGGGGCTCTTACCGTAACGCTCCGCGCTTTCCAGCAGGGTCTCGCGGTCGATCCAGCCATATTTGAAAGCGATCTCTTCCGGCGCACTGATCTTGATTCCCTGACGCTTCTCGATCATCTGGACAAAATCAGCAGCCTCTACCAGGCTGTCCATCGTGCCAGTGTCCAGCCATGCAAAGCCGCGACCCAACAGCTGAACGTCCAGTTCATCCTTCTTGAGATACATGTCGTTCAGAGTGGTGATCTCCAGTTCGCCGCGGGCAGAGGGCTTGACCTGCTTTGCCATCCGGACAACTTCCTTGTTGTAGAAATACAGACCGGTGATGGCGTAGTTGGATTTCGGGTTCTGGGGCTTTTCCTCGACGCTCAGAACCTTTCCGTCCTTATCAAATTCCACAATGCCGAAACGCTCCGGGTCAGAAACATAATAGCCGAAGACCGTGCAGCGACCCTTGTTTTCCGCATTGGAGGCAGCGGTTTTCAGGATTTTGGAGAAACCATTGCCGTAGAAGATGTTGTCACCCAGAATCATGGCACAGCAGTCATCGCCGATGAATTCCTCACCCAGAATGAACGCTTGTGCCAGACCATCCGGAGAAGGCTGGACTTTATACTGGAGATGGATGCCATACTGGCTGCCATCGCCCAGCAGAGCCTCGAAACGAGGCGTATCGGTTGGGGTCGAGATGATCAGGATATCCTGAATGCCCGCCAGCATCAGTGTGGACAGAGGATAGTAGATCATGGGCTTATCATAGACGGGGAGCAGCTGCTTGCTGGTGACCATCGTCAACGGATAGAGCCGTGTGCCGGCACCGCCGGCCAGAATAATAC
>CAVEGP010000091.1:0-9294 GCA_963615155.1 Bacteroides uniformis
TTCCGGTTCGGACGACGCTCTGCGCCTTGTCCCCATCAGCAAGCTGAGCCTTGAGGGCTGCCTTGAGTTCCTTGCTCCGGACGAACTGCTGGAGGTCACCCCCGAGAGCCTGCGTATCCGCAAGCAGATCCTGAACCATGATCAGCGTATGAAGGCCAAGAGCAAGCTGAAATAAGCTTTTCTTTCTGAAAATCACAGCCCCGATATTGTGGAACTTCCATGATGTCGGGGCTATTTCTGTAAAAAGCGAACCTGCCGAGGATACTCAGCAGGTTCACTTTTGTTTATGCTTTAGTTCGCAGCATAGGCACTGCCGGATGTCCACGCATTTGCGGCAGAATACTTTGCGTGATTGCGCAGATACGTCACCCATGCGCCGTAACCATTGCCTGCCGAGAGATGCACACCATCCGGCGCAGCAAGAACTTCTTTCAGGTTGCCTTCACCGTCTGCCAATGTCTCCCACAGATCAAGATAGACACAGCCTTTGGATACCGCCAATTGTGCCAGCTGTTCATTGACCGAGCGAATGACATCGCTTGCAAGACCGGGCTTTTCGGCGGCTGCTTCCGGACGCACCGGAGGAACAGACTCAACATAGATCGTGCAGTCAGGCAGAGTCTGGTTCAGCAGGTCGAGCATCTGACCGTAATAGGCAAGAAAGCGATCTGCCGCTCCCAATGTCGTCAGGGTGTTCGTGCCCAGCAGGATATACAGCTTCTTGGGCTGTGCCGCTGTCAGAACATCCAGTGCGACCTCCTCGCCGCGAACGCTGCTCTTGACAGCACTGCGGTTGACGATCGCGTCCGGACCAACGCCCGTGTAGCCGCAGATGAGTGCCCCGCCGAGATTAATATTATAATCGGAGAAGCCGACTGTCAAGCTGTCACCAAGGAAAGCCGCATCGGAAAAATAGCTCAGGTCCACCTGCCCGCAGCTGGGCTGACGAATGACACTGCTGTCATAGGCTTTTACGGTATACGCCCCCGCTGTCTGCCGAACCGGACCGAACTGTTCCAGTGTGACGGCTGCTGCTCCGGCGTTGTCATCCGGCGTTGCAGCATCGTCTCCTCCCGTAGTGGAATCGGCACTGTCTGCATCTGTGTTCCCCTGCATCGGGAGCGGCGCAAGGATATTCTGGGCTGTGCCCACTGCGATATCTTCCTGTGTCTCCCCCGCCTTCTGACCGTTCTCGAGAATCGCCGTGATTGCCAGCGACAGGACTAAAATTGCAGCAATGATCCCCACCAGCCGGAGCTTTCCGCTGATGCTTCCATGCCTGCTTCTCCGGTGAGAGGTATGATAGTCGTGTGAAATTCCCATAATTCTTCTTCCCAGCTTTCCTCTGCGCAATGGATCCAAGGGATAGTCTGCCCCGATATTTTTCCGAAAATCCGTTCAAAAACAGGATTTTTACCATGCAGACCTTATTGTATCATAAGGCAGGCAGAAAAGGCAAGCCCTAAAAGACACGGAAAACCTCATTCTGAGACGGTTGATATCACGGCAAATTTATGAGGATCGAAACGCACAGAGAACGCCGAAATTCATTGACAAGCAGGAGGACAAACGATATAATCGCAGTGTGAATAATATAATGTATCAGTATTTGTAAAGAAGGGTCTCAAAATGCAGGAATATGAGTATTATCAGGCGGTCTTGAAACAGCAATTGATCCCTGCGATGGGATGCACAGAGCCGATCGCACTTGCTTACGCCGCAGCACTTGCAAAACAAGTGCTGCAGACAGAGCCGACGGAGGTGACGGCGGCTGTCAGCGGAAGCATTGTCAAGAATGTAAAAAGCGTTGTTGTACCCATGACAAACGGCATGAAAGGCATCGAGGTTGCCATTGCCGCCGGTATTGTTGTGGGCGATCCGGACCGGAAACTGGAAGTTCTGACTGACGCACCGGAGGATACGCCAGAAAAAATCAAGGATTATCTGGCACGGTATCCGGTCAAGGTAGAGCTTGCGGATTCAGACCGTGTGTTTGATATCCAGCTTACGGCACGAAGAGACGAACATACAGCATTTGTCCGCATCGCAGATAAACATACGAACGTGGTTTCTGTACAACTGGATGGAAGGATTCTGCTGGAAAAGCCGCTGGAACAGCTTGCCGCCGAAGGAGAACAACTACTTGAGATTCGGAAAATTTACGATTTTGCGAATGAATGTCGTCTGGAAGATGTAAAAGATATCATAGAAAAGCAGATCGCCTGCAACAGTCAGCTTTCACAAGAGGGACTCACCGGAAGCTGGGGCGCGGAGATTGGTAAAACCTTACTGCTTTGTGAGGAAACGCCTGATGTAAAACTCCGCGCGATGGCTGCCGCCGCAGCGGGGTCGGATGCGCGTATGAGCGGGTGCGACTATCCGGCGGTGATTAATTCCGGAAGCGGAAATCAGGGCATTACCATTACGATGCCGATTCTGGTATACGCAAAAGAATGGGGTTCCTCCCATGAAAAAACGATTCGCGCATTGGTGCTGGCAAATCTGATCGCCATTCGGATCAAGCAGTCGATCGGTTATCTTTCCGCGTATTGCGGCGCAATTTGTGCCGGATGCGCTGCGGCGGCAGGCGTGGCATATCTTGATGGCTCAAATGAATCGGTGATCGAGCACACTGTTGTCAACGGTCTTGCGATTCTTTCCGGTACGATCTGTGACGGGGCAAAACCGAGCTGTGCGTCCAAAATCGCAATGGCAGTGGATGCCGGTCTGCTGGGATACTCTATGGCAAAACGTGGAAAAGAGTTCAAGCATGGAGAAGGCATCATCAAAAAAGGAATCGAAAATACCATCACGGAGGTAGGCGTGCTGAGTCGGGATGGCATGAATGTTACCAATTCGGTGATTCTGGACATTATGGTAAACCATTAAAAACAATTACTGATCGAGAAAATAGAAAATCGGGCATAAAGAACCCCCAAAGGAGCGGAATGTTTCGACAAACACCGTTTCCTTTGGGGGTTCTGTTATTTTATCATGTAAAAACTCAAACGTCCATCATGCTGCGCTGCTCAGAGGTACGGCACTTGAGGGCAGCGGCGATGAATGCTTTGAAAAGAGGATGCGCACGGTTGGGACGGCTCTTGAACTCGGGGTGGAACTGTGCGCCGAGGTGGAAGCTACGATCCGGCAGCTCGACCGTCTCGACCAGATGTCCGTCGGGACTGGTACCAGAGATGACAAGACCTGCGTCCTGCATCTCCTGACGGAACTCGTTGTTGAACTCATAACGGTGGCGGTGACGCTCCCAGATCTCAGATTCGCCATAGCACTCAGCCATCTTTGTGCCGGGCATGACCTTGCAGGGATATTTGCCCAGACGCATCGTGCCGCCTTTTGGGATGTTGCCCTGCTGGTCAGCCATCAGCGCAATGACATTGTGCTTACCGTCGGGGGTAAACTCACTGGAATTAGCATCCGTAAAGCCCAGCACATTGCGGGCGAACTCCATGACCATGATTTGCATGCCGAGGCAAATGCCGAAATATGGGATCTTATTCTCGCGGGCATACTGTGCCGCCTGGATCATGCCCTCGATGCCACGGTCACCAAAGCCACCCGGCACAATGATGCCGTCCACATCGGCAAAGGCTTCCTTACAGTCAGCCTGATTTTCCAGATGCTCGCTGTCCACCCACTTGATCTCGACCTGACTGTCATTCTCGAAACCTGCGTGATACAGGCTTTCCATGACCGACAGATAGGCGTCGTGCAGCTTGACATATTTACCGACCAGCGCGATGGTGCAGGTACGGCTGCGGGTGGCAATGCGGGAAACGACGTCCTTCCACTCGGTCAGATCCGCAGCTGGAACGTCCAGATGCAGCTTCTTGACGACCACATCATCCAGACCGTTGCTGTGGAGCATCAGCGGGCACTGATACAGACTGGGCATTGTCAGATTCTCAATGACGCACTCCGGCTTGACGTTGCAGAATGTGCTGATCTTCCGACGGATGTCATTGCCAACATTGCCATCCGCACGCAGGATGATGATATCCGGATTGATGCCCATGCCCTGCAGCTCCTTGACCGAGTGCTGCGCAGGCTTGGATTTGTATTCGTCCGAACCGGAGATATAGGGTACGAGAACGACATGGATATAGCAGCAGTTGTCACGCCCCTGCTCCAGACCGACCTGACGGATCGCCTCGAGGAACGGCTGGCTCTCGATATCGCCCGTCGTACCGCCGATCTCGGTGATCACGACATCGGCATCCGTGGAGGAAGCCAGATTGTAAATATAGCTCTTGATCTCGTTGGTTATATGGGGGATGATCTGGACGGTCTGACCGAGATACGCACCCTGACGCTCCTTGTTCAGAACATTCCAATAGACCTTGCCTGTGGTAAGGTTGGAGTATTTATTCAGATTTTCGTCGATAAAACGCTCATAATGGCCCAAGTCCAGGTCAGTTTCCGTGCCGTCATCGGTGACGAAGACCTCTCCATGCTGCAAAGGGCTCATCGTGCCCGGGTCAACGTTGACATACGGGTCGAGCTTCTGGCTGGCGACCTTCAGACCGCGGCATTTCAGCAGACGCCCCAGCGAAGCGGCGGTGATGCCTTTGCCCAGACCGGAAACGACGCCTCCGGTCACGAAGATAAATTTTGTTGCCATTCGTAGTACCTCCTCTGGTGTGTTTTATCCTTTTCCATTTTTCTTGATCGTGGTTATCACAGCTTTGCAGGCGGTTCGCTGCATAGATAAACCCTGCCATCAAAGCCCTGAATTATCATAAGAGTCCAAAATTTCCTGCGCGACCTCGGTGCGGTCGCGTCGGGTATCCATTGCACGCTTCTCGATGTAGCGGTGCGCTTCGGCTTCCGTCATCCTCTCCCGCTCGATGAGACAGCATTTGGCGCGGCTGACAAGACGCACCTGCGCCAACTTTTCCTGCGCACGATTGTTCTCCTGCCGGAGAAACTGCAAGCGGTGGTTGCTGGCGGCTGCCATGTGAATGGCTTGCAGAAACAGGGTGTTGGAGAACGGTTTGCTTACCAGTAGGACACCTTGTTCACTCATAGGGGTCAATAACTGCTCGGCTGCTGCCGCCTTGACCAGCAGCACTACGCCTGCATCGGTCTTTTCCACGGCGGTGGCACACAGCTCATGCCCAAACTCATCCGGAAGCGGAGAGTTGACAACGATCAGCTCAAAATCGGATTCCAACATCCGCCGTCTGGCCTCTGCTCCACTGGGGATAATGAGAGGTCGGGTGTATCCCAGCTCGGTCAGCCGAGCCGAAATATACTCGTTGGAGCTTGCACCGGCACTGACGATCAGAGCACGTCCCATCCTGATCGCTCCTTTCTTACACGCATTTTTGCCGGGGTCAGATTGCGTTGAAGTAGTGGATGCGCTCGTATTCGTCGGGATCGGGCGCGTCCTTCAAAGCCTGACTGCGCTTCAATGCCTCGGCATAGTATCGACGGGAAAGTTCTTCCGGCAGCACCTTGCGGAGAAACTCGCTGTTCTGAGAGACCTCGACAGCCTCTTCCAGCGATGCAGGTAACGTCTCAAGGTTCGTGCCGTCCGCCTCGGACGGGATGAACAGATTCTTGTTGACCGGAGCAGAAAGCTGCATCCGGTTTTCAATTCCATCCAGACCGGCAGCAAGAATCAGACCGATGGCAAGATACGGGTTGCAGGCAGGATCAGGGCTGCGAAGCTCCATCCGGCAATTGTCCCCCTTCACCTGCGGGATCCGCACAAGCTGACTGCGGTTTTGTCGGCTCCAGCTAACGTATCGGGGAGCTTCATCACAACCGAAACGGAGATAACTGTTGGGAAGCGGATTTGTAAAGGCGGTCAGCTCCCGACTGTGGTGGAGAATTCCTGCCATGAAGCTTCCTGGGATGCTGTCAGGAGCAATATCGCCCTCGAACAGGTTGTGACCGTCCATATAAAGGGACAGGTTGATATGCAGACCGCTGCCCGCCTGATCAGGCAAAGGCTTCGGAAGGAAGCTGGCGTGCAGACCGTTGCTTGCCGCCACCGCGCGAGCGATCTGCTTGAACATCATCACATTGTCGGCGGTCTTGAGCGGACCTGCATAATGGCAGTCGATCTCATTCTGACCGTTGCCGTTTTCGTGGTGACTGTGCTGGGGTGCCATGCCCATCTGCTCCATTGTCAGGCAGATGTCGCGGCGCAGGTTCTCGCCGGCATCCAGCGGCGCAACGTCGAAATAGCCACCGAAGTCGATGGGGATCTTCGTCGGGCGGCCATGGTCGTCATTCTCAAACAGGTAGAACTCGCATTCCGCGCCGACGTTGACAGTCAGACCAAGACGTTTGAATTTCCGGTTTATATCCCGCAGAAAGCCGCGGCAGTTGCCGCCAAAGGGGGTGTTGCCGGGCTTCTCCACGTCACAGAAAAACTGCATGACACGGCCTTCGGTAGAACGCCAGGGCAGGATCGTCATTGTGGACAGGTCGGGACGGAGCACAAGGTCGCTCTCCTCGACGTGCATGAACCCTGCGATGGCACTGCCGTCGAAGCAGACACCATCCTCCAATGCTTTGGGAAGATCGCTGGCAAGAACGGCAATATTTTTCTGTGTGCCAAAAATATCGCAGAACGCAAAGCGAACAAATTTAACGTTATTGTCCTCAACGAAATCGAGGATGTCCTGCTGGGTCGTATAGCTCATAACATACCTCATCTTGTCTCAAAATCGCGTCATCTCCTTAAAAATGCCTAAAGACCTGCTCCTGTACAGGGGTAGGCCTTTAGGCTGGTGTAAGAAATAGGAAAAGGAGATGTCGAATAAAACTTACAGCCTAACGATGCTTATTCGGAAAAATCAGACATAGAAGAGCATCTTGCTGTAGCTGGGCAGAGGCCAGTAATCCTCGCCGCAGATGGTTTCCGCATCGTCTGCCGCAGCACGCAGGGTGTCCATCGCAGGCAGAACATTGTCATGGAAGGCAACAGCCTTATCGCTTTCGCTTGCCAGTGCCTGAGCAGCGTTGACAGCATCCTGCAGGACGTCGATCGCATCGCTCATAGCGTCAGCATCGGCAGAGAGCTGTGTGAGCGTCTTGGTCTCGCTGCGGACGCTGATGCTCTCACTGACAGCCAGCTTGGAAGCGGCGGTGTTGGCGATCTCGCTCATGTAAGCGTTGACAGCGGGCAGGAGCTGCTTGCGAGCCATTTCCAGCATGGTGAGAGCCTCGATGTTGATGATCTTGGAGTAGTGCTCCATCTCAACCTCATAGCGGCTCTCCATCTCGACCTTCGTCAGAACGCCGAAGTCCTCCATCAACTGGATGTTCTTCGGAGCGATCAGAGCGGGCAGAGCAGCGGGAGTATTTTTCTTGTTGGGCAGACCACGCTTCTCAGCCTCTGCTTCCCACTCGGCAGAGTAGCCATTGCCGTTGAAAATGACCCGGCGGTGATCACGGATGGTGCGCTTGACAAGAGCGATTGCGGCACTTGTGAAGTCCTCAGCACCCTCCAGCTCGTCGGCATAGCCCTTCAGCTCCTTGGCGACAGCAGTGTTCAGGATGGTGTTGCAGTCGCTCAGGTTCTCAGCGGAACCGGGCATACGGAACTCGAACTTGTTGCCGGTGAAAGCGAAAGGAGATGTACGGTTGCGGTCGGTGGTGTCCTTGCTGAACTTGGGCAGAACATCAACGCCCAGATCCATCTTCATCTTGACAGGACCAGCATAGGGAGAATCCGACGCAATCGCATCAATGACAGCTTCCAGCTCTTCACCAACAAAGATGGAGATAATCGCCGGAGGTGCCTCGTTCGCGCCCAGACGGTGATCGTTGCCCGGGGTTGCGACCGAGGTGCGGAGCAGGTCAGCGTACTCATCGACAGCCTTGATGACAGCGGCGAGGAAAATCAGGAACTGCAGATTCTCCATCGGGGTATCGCCTGGGTCAAGCAGGTTCTCAGAGGAAGTGCCCATCGACCAGTTGTTGTGCTTGCCGCTGCCGTTGACACCCTCGAACGGCTTCTCATGCTGCAGGCAGATCAGACCATACTTGGGAGCGATCTTCTTCATCATCTCCATCGTCAGCAGGTTGTGGTCGATGGCAACATTGGTGGTGTCGAAGATGGGAGCAAGCTCGTGCTGGCAGGGAGCGACTTCGTTGTGCTTGGTCTTGGCAGGAACACCCAACTTCCACAGCTCATCGTCCAGCTCCTTCATGAATTCGGAGACCTCAGGACGGATCACACCGAAGTAGTGCTCCTCCAGCTCCTGACCCTTGGCGGACGGTGCGCCGAACAGTGTGCGACCGGTCAGGATCAGATCCTGACGAGCTTCGTAGTCTTCCTTCTTGATGAGGAAGTACTCCTGCTCCGGACCAACGGTAGTGGAAACGTAATCAACATCCTTGCCGAAGAGCTTCAGAATACGGATAGCCTGCTTGGACAAAGCATCCATCGAGCGGAGCAGCGGAGTCTTCTTGTCCAGAGCCTCACCGGTGTAGCTGACGAACGCAGTCGGGATGCAGAGAACATCATCCTTGACGAAGGCGTAGCTGGTAGGATCCCATGCGGTGTAGCCGCGTGCCTCGCAGGTCGCACGCAGTCCACCGGAGGGGAACGAGGAAGCGTCAGGTTCACCACGGACAAGCTCCTTGCCGCTGAACTCCATAATCGCGGAGCCGTCATCCAGCGGGCTGATGAAGCCATCGTGCTTCTCACTGGTAATGCCGGTCAACGGCTGGAACCAATGGGTATAATGGGTCGCGCCCAGCTCCATCGCCCAACGCTTCATAACGCTGGCGACGACATTTGCTACCTCGATATCCAGAGGCGCACCCTTGTGAAGGGTGCTCTTCAGGCTCTTGTAGGTTGCGCTCGGCAGACGCTCCTTCATAACATGTTCGTTAAAGACCTTGCTGCCGTAGATTTCCATAACATTTGCTGCCATAAATCCTACTCCTTACTTGATCTTGTTTTAGTCCAACTATCGCAAAAATTTCCTTATTCCAAGAGAAAACGAGAGCGAAATTGTGTGTTAAACGAAACGACGCTGTGAGTCAGGAGGTGACCCACAGCGTCGTTGCTGTCTATGCGATGATTATAGCCCACAAGAACCAAAAACGCAATTGACAAAACTGACGATTTTGTCCGAATGACGAAATGGAATTTTGGGGCAATCGCTCTTATCTGCGAGAGACCGTGGAGAAAAAGCTGCATTAGTGTGACTAATAGCCTTCTCAGTCGAGCCTTGCGATGACAGAGAAACGGCTCAGATAACCTGAAAGAGGAAAAATTTTAAATAGTTGGTCTCCGGAACGCCCCACAGG
>CAVEGP010000092.1:0-9230 GCA_963615155.1 Bacteroides uniformis
TATCTTTTCTTCTTTAGCTCTTGCTTTGTTCTACCTCAACTCTTGATTTGAATTAATAGGAGAGACCTTGGCGGTCGAGTGAAGCTTTATCTCTTTGCCAAAGACTCCCCTCAGTAAGGGAGCTGTCGAGCGATAGCGAGACTGGGAGGTTTATTTCAACTCTTCGTAGTGTTCTCTTGTCAATACATAGCATTTACAGGAGACGGGTGTACCATCAAATTTATGATACTCTGCGTCGTGGTCGTAGACAAAGCCAGCCTTCGTCATGACTTTCCCGCTGGCAGGGTTCTGGAGCGCGTGGGAGCAGACCAGCCAGCCGGAATCTGTATTCTTGAACCAGAAATCCAGCACGGCTTTCAGGGCTTCGGTGGTAAAGCCTTTGTTCCACCATGCCTTTCCGATGCAGTAGCCGACTTCCCAGATGCCGTTGTAATCGTCAAATCCCAGCCATTCATCCCGAGGGTTGGGTTCAGCAGCATCCGACCGGAAAATACTGATGCTTCCGAACACCTCTCCGGTGGCCTTCTCGACGATCGCCCACTGGTAATAGTCGGGGTTCGGGTAGAGCGTCGCCCATGCCGCCAGCAGCTCATAGGTCTCCGCCTCGCTCTTGTGCGGCTTCCAGCGTAGAAAACGGGTCACATTCGGGTCGCTGGCCCAGTTGCGGTACATCATCGGAGCGTCCTCGGGGACAAGGTGACGCAAAAGCAGCCGCGGCGTTTCGATCTCCTGCGTTCCCGCATGGTGCATGATACATCTCTCCTTACATTGTAAAGTACGCATAGGATAGCATAAATTTTGTTCTAGCGCAAGTAAAACGCCGCCATCCGCCCAGAAAATGCTTGACAAGGGCGGAAACTTTATTAAACTGAAGAGGGTATGAAAAATCCCCGAAAAATTCGGGGAAGCATTCAGGAATGAAGCAGGTCGGTTTTCAGAGTGGCTGTCCAGTTGCGCTTTCCGTAGAGGAAGCGGAGAACGTGAACAGTCTGCTTGGACTCCTCGATTTGATAGAAGAGAAGATAGTTGTCGATGGAGAGCGCGCGAATCCCGAGGCGTGCCAGAAATGAGTCACGGACAAGCGGAACCCGGGTCGGGAATTCTTCAAGAGAGTCAATGGCTTCAAACGCTTTTGTCAGCAGCTGCCGTGCAGCAGACGGATTTTTCAGCTGAAAAGCAATATAACCGGCGGACTCGTTCAAATCTTTCCGTACGGCACGAGATGCTTTGACCTGATACTTCATTACAGCCCCCATTGTTTTGTGAGGGCGGCTTTTACGTCATCCCACGGTTCTTCTCGCCCTGCGGCGACGTCATCCAGACCTTCCTGAATCTTGCTGTACAGCTCGAAGCGGCCTACCATCTCCTCGTAAGTCTCGATGCTCATCACGGCGAGGTCGCCTTTGCCATTTTTGGTGATGAAGACCGGCTCGGCGTAAGAGTGGCAGAAGGTGGAGATCTCGTTGTAGTTATTGCGCAGATCGGCACTGGAACGAATGTTAGGCATAAGAACACTTCCTTTCATACAAAAATTATACCTGAATTTCTTTACGAAATCAATAGAAATATCGGAAAAGGAGCCTCCAACATGATCGACATCCGTAAACATCTGGAACACAAACCGCTGCTGTTTGACGGCGGCATGGGTACATATTATAGGGGAAAGCCCGGGCAGGAGTGCGAGCAGGCGAACTGCTCCGATCCGGAGGGGATCTTGGCGATCCATCAGGAATATCTGGCAGCGGGCGCGGATGCCATTAAAACCAATACGTTTGGTTTGCCCCGAATGGCTGCGGCAGGAGCATCGGGCTGGGAAGCTCTGGCGGATGCGGGTTGGAAGCTGGCAAAACAGGCGGCAGAGCCGTACGGAGCGGTCGTTTTTGCGGACATTGGTCCGGCACAGGATACAGAGACGCATCCGGCGGGCGAGATCTATACCGTTGTGGTGAAACGGTTTCTCGCTTTGGGAGCGCGGAATTTTCTGTTCGAGACGCTCAGCTCTGATGCGGGCGTTCTGGAAGCGGTCAGATACGTGAAAAAAGAAGTGCCGGACGCATTTGCAGTCGTGTCGTTTGCCGTTCTGCCGGACGGCTACACCCGAGAGGGACTGCTCTGCAAAGACCTTGCCCGCCGGATGTCGGAGAGCGGTCTTGTGGATGCTGTTGGTCTGAACTGCGTTTCTGCGCCCGGCGCAATGCGGACGCTGGCGCATCAGTTGATGGATGTGAACATCCCGCTGTCGATCATGCCCAATGCGGGTTATCCGGTGGTGGCACGGACAGAGGTGAAGTATCAGGGAAAGCCGGAGTACTTCGCACGGGAGCTGAGTCAACTGGCGGCAGAGGGGATCAAGCTCCTCGGCGGCTGCTGCGGTACAACACCGGCGCATATCGCGGCACTGCGGGCAGAGCTGGATGCCCTTCCGGAAGAAAAAACATCGGTGCGACCGAAGTTTTCCACACTGGAAACGCCGATTGTGGAAAAAGAGGACGCTTTCCTGCGGAAACTGAATGCGGGCGAAAAAGTCATTGCCATTGAGTTGGATTCGCCGAAGGACGCCGACCTGACGAAGTATCTTGCAGGCGCAAAACGGCTTCAGGGGGCTGGTGCGGATTTACTGACGATCGCGGATTGTCCGATCGCCCGGGCGCGGATGGATTCCTCACTGGTGGCATGTCGGGTGCATCGGGAGCTGAAAATGTGCGTTCTGCCGCATATGACCTGCCGTGACCGCAACCTGAATGCGACCAAGGCATTGCTGCTGGGTTTGTACGCCGAGGGCGTGCGGGAGATGCTGGCGATCACGGGCGACCCCATCCCGACCGCCGAGCGTGATGAGGTGAAGAATGTGTACCAGTTCAATTCCCGCAAGCTGGCGAAGTATATCGTTTCGCTGGCGGGCGAAGGCAGGGAGATGCCCTCGCCGATGACGGTGTTCGGCGCATTGAATCTCAACGCCCGAAACTTTGATGTAGAGCTTCGCCGTGCCGTGGAAAAAGTCGAAAATGGGATGTCCGGCTTCCTGACCCAGCCGGTTCTTTCGGAGCAGGCGGTCGAAAACCTGCGCCATGCACGGGAGGTGCTGGGTGGCAGCGCGAAAATTTTGGCGGGGATCATGCCCGTCGTCAGCCAGCGGAATGCGATCTTTATGGAGAACGAGGTCAACGGCATTCATGTGGCGGAAGAAATCATCCGCCGCTTTGAGGGACTTGACCGGGAACAGGGCGAGGCTTTGGGTCTGGAAATCTCCCTGAAAATGGCTGCCGAAGCTCTGCCCTATGCAGATGGCTTTTATCTGATGACTCCCTTCAATCGTGTGGCGTTGATGGAACAGCTGATCGCAAGGCTGAAGACGGAAGTGCTGGAGGGGTGAAAACCTCTCCGTTATCCCTTCGGGATGCCACCTCTCCTGCTGAGGAGAGGCCTTGGCAGTCGATTTTAGTTCAGCTGTTTGCCAAAGGCTTCCCTATCAGGGGAGCTGGCGAGCGATAGCGAGACTGAGAGGTTTGCGAAAATTCCGAAAAAGATTGACAAATCGCTTCAAATCCATTATATTTGTTACTACAAATGCAATGAAAAAGAGTGTGCGCCGGGCAGGACTTTGACAGAGAACCGGGGAAAGGTGAAAGCCCGGAAGGTTTCGCCGGCGTGCTGTCACTTTTGAGCAGAGGCGGTGAAAAGAGTAGTCGTCTCCGGTTCTGCCCCACGTTATCGGGGCATCAAGGGGCGTGACGTGGAGCTTCAAACAAGCTGCGTGGCGCAATTTGGGTGGTACCGCGGTATGTAAAACTTACAGCCGTCCCATGGGAAGAATCCGTGGGGCGGCTTTTTTGCGCCCCACGCACCACAATTTGGGAGGTTACAATGAAAGAACTCGCAAAACAGTACGACCCCAGTCAGGTGGAAGATCGGATCTACCAGTTCTGGCTGGACGGCGGCTATTTCCACACGGAAGCCGATCCGGACAAGAAGCCTTATACCATTGTGATGCCGCCTCCGAACGTTACCGGACAGCTTCACATGGGTCACGCACTGGACAACACCATGCAGGACGTCCTAATCCGCACCAAGCGGATGCAGGGATATGCCGCTCTGTGGGTGCCCGGCACGGATCATGCTTCCATCGCAACGGAAGCCAAGGTCGTGGAGGCAATGCGTGCGGAGGGGCTGACCAAGGAGATGGTTGGTCGTGACGGTTTCCTTGAGCGTGCATGGGACTGGAAGACCAAGTACGGCAACCGGATCGTCAGCCAGTTGAAGAAGCTTGGCACGAGCTGCGATTGGGACCGTGAGCGTTTCACGATGGATGAGGGCTGCTCGGATGCCGTCAAGGAAGTGTTCGTCCGTCTGTATGATAAGGGTCTGATCTACCGCGGCAACCGCATGGTGAACTGGTGCCCGCACTGCAACACCTCCATCTCGGATGCGGAGGTCGAGTATGAGGAAAAGGATGGCAACTTCTGGCACCTGCTCTATCCGGTCAAGGAAACAGGTGAGATGCTGGAGCTGGCGACCACCCGTCCGGAGACCATGCTGGGCGATACCGCAGTTGCCATCAACGGCGATGACCCCCGCTATGCGCATCTGCACGGCTGCCATGTCATCCTGCCGCTGCTGAATAAGGAGATCCCCATCGTCTGCGACGAGCACGCCGATATGACGAAGGGGACGGGCGTTGTCAAGATCACGCCGGCACATGACCCCAACGACTTTGAGGTTGGTCTGCGTCATGATCTGCCCATCGTCCGTGTCTTTACCTACGATGGACACATGACCGGAGCAGAGGACAAGGCTGCCGCGGATGCTCTGTTTGCGGCGGGAAAGAATACCATCAACGAGCCGGAGGTCCTCGATTGCGGCAAATATGCCGGCATGACGACCCTCGAGGCACGCAAGGCGATCCTTGCGGATCTTGAGGCAGGCGGCTTCCTGAAGGAGATCGAGCCGCTCAAGCATGAGGTCGGAACCTGCTACCGCTGCCATTCCACCATCGAGCCGATGGTCTCGAAGCAGTGGTTCGTCAAGATGGAGCCTCTGGCAAAGCCTGCCATCGAGAGCGTCGAGAAGGGCGAGATCAAATTTGTGCCGGAACGCTTCACCAAGAACTATATGAACTGGATGAAGAACACCCGTGACTGGTGCATCAGCCGCCAGCTGTGGTGGGGTCACCAGATCCCGGCTTGGTACTGCGATGACTGCGGCGAGACCGTGGTCGCAAAGTCCGCGCCCTGCGCCTGCCCGAAGTGCGGCGGTAAGATGACGCAGGATCCGGACACGCTGGATACGTGGTTCTCCTCTGCGCTGTGGCCGTTCAGCACGCTGGGCTGGCCGAATGAGGAAAGCGAGGATCTCAAGTATTTCTATCCCACCAACACTCTCGTCACAGGTTATGACATCATCGGCTTCTGGGTCAGCCGCATGATCTTCTCCGGTCTTGCCTATACGGGCAAAGCACCCTTCAGCACCGTCTGCATCCACGGCATCGTTCGTGACAGTCAGGGGCGCAAGATGTCCAAGAGCCTTGGCAACGGCATCGATCCGCTGGAGGTCATTGCGAAGTATGGCGCAGACGCTCTCCGCTTTATGCTGCTGGACGGTTCGACCCCCGGCAACGACATGCGTTATATTGAGAAGAAGGTCGAGGCAGCCCGCAACTTTGCGAACAAGCTGTGGAACGCGACCCGCTTCGTCCTGATGAACCTGCCTGAGGACTTTGAGCCGGGTCTTCCGGATGCGTCCAAGCTGGATATGAGCGACAAGTGGGTGCTCACCAAGCTGAATCAGGTGGCAGGTGCCATGAGCGACAATCTGGATCATTACGAAATGGGTCTGGCTGCCGCCAAGATCAACAGCTTTATCTGGGATGTCTACTGCGACTGGTTCATCGAGATCTCAAAGCCTCGTCTGAGCTCCGGCGACGCAGAGCAGGCTGATACCGCGCGCCGTGTGCTGGTCTATGTTCTGGATCAGTCCCTCAAGCTGCTGCATCCGTTCATGCCGTTCATCACCGAGGAGCTGTATCAGGCACTGCCTGGCTCTGCTGAGACCATCATGACGCAGCCCTGGCCGGCCTTTGATGAGAAGCTGAACTGGGCGGAGGAAGAGGAAGCCTTTGAGAAGGTCATGGATTATATCAAGGCTGTCCGCACCATGCGCACCGAAATGAACGTCCATCCCGCCAAGAAGACCAGCATGATCATTGAAACAGCGGACGCTGCTCCGTTCCGGAACGCGCAGGTCTATCTGGCAAAGTTTGCCTTCGCCACCGATGTGACCTTTACCGAGAAGTATGAGGGCGGCACGGACGGTATGGTTCAGGTGTCCACCCATGCGGCGCGCGGCTTTATCCCGATGATGGAGCTGATCGATCGTGACAAGGAGCTGGCACGTCTGAACAAGGAAAAGGCTAAGGCGGAAAAAGAGCTGTCGATGTTCGAGAACCAGCTGAATAACCCCAAGTTTGTCGAGCGCGCTCCGGCTGCGCTGGTCGAGGAGATCCGCGCGAAGCACGCCAAGAGTCAGGACAAGCTGGCAAACATCGAGCAGAGTATCAAGGCTCTGGGATGAGGTCATCCATGCAGGAAAGAAATCATCACGCCGGAAGGGTCTCGCCGTGGCTGATCGCCGGACGGATCATCTTTACCTTCGGACTCATCGCCTGCATCGTCTTTATCTTTTCCAACTCGATGAAGGTCGGCAACGTTTCCGAAGCTGCCAGCGGTCGGGTCCTGACATTTGTTAAAAAGGTTCTGCTCCATCTGGGGATGCCCGGAATGGCAAACCGCGTTACCATGCACATCGTCCGCAAGCTGGCGCATTTTTGTGAATATATGCTCGAGGGCTTTCTGCTGATGCTTTGCCTTCGGGTTTATACCCGCCACTTTGTCAAGCATATGTCGTGGCCGATCCTGGCAGGTCTGCTGACGGCACTGACCGACGAGACGATTCAAATTTTCTCGCCGGGGCGGAGCAGTCAGGTCACGGATGTCTGGATCGACTTCGGCGGCGTGATGACGGGTCTGCTGGTGGGATTGTTCGTGCTGGCACTCTGCCGGATGTGTCGGCTGCTCTACATACATCGAAACGAGGACTGGCGCAATGACCAATGAATCAATCAATCAATATTTTGCCGCACTGCCGGACGGCTTTGCTCCGGAAGAGGAACTGCGGGCGGCATTGCCCGTCAGTGTGGAACAGGTGACATTTGTAGGTGTGTCTGGTACGGCAGGCAAGACGGCTGTGGCAGGTCTGCTGGCGGCGATCCTCAAATCGGCAGGCTTTCCGGTCGGTTTCTACCGTGCGGGCTGTGAGCCGATGGAACGCCGTATCCGCATCAACGGCGCATCGGCAGACAGTGCTCTGTTGTCTCATGCGGCGGAGGCACTGTCTGCGGAAAAGCCCTTGCCCCGCCCGGCGGCAGAGCTGGTTGCCGCTGCGCGCTGCTTTGTGGAAGCAGGCTGTAGGCTGGCAGTCGTTGAGATGACCGATGCTGGTCTGGCGGCGGCATTGCCCCACATGCCGGTCTGTGCGGTGACTTCCATTGGACCGGACGGCGTGAGCCGTTCCGTCGAACGTTCGGCGGCGTTGGCTGCCGGTGTGATGCGGGAAGGGGGTGTCTGCGTGACTGCGCCGGAACAGCCGAAAGCTGCTCTAAGCGAGCTGATCGTAGCTGCCGGTAAAGCAAACTGTGAGCTGGTCGTTCCCGATCCGGAGAACATCAGCTTCCTGGAAGCGGAGAAGTTCACCAGCCGGATCGACTACGGCGGGTATACAGTCCCGTTGGCTTTTTTGGGTCGTCATGCGGCTGGGAATGCAGCCATGGCGGTAGAACTGGCTCTCGCGCTCTGGCGCAAGGGGTTTGAGATCCCCGATGAAGCCATCCTCGAGGGGCTTGCCTCGGTGGAGAACCGGAGCAGCATCCGCGTGCTTTCCTCCAAGCCGCTCGTCATTCTGGACGCCTGCCGGACTCCCCAGCAGGCCGCCGCGCTGTTCCGCGTTCTCAATATGGCAAAAGTGCGCCATATGAGCGCGGTCATCGGTCTGTCGGCGGAAGAGGGGGCGGAAGCGTTCTTCACAGCCTTGGAAACGGGTCTGACCCCCGAGGAACAGAAAAAGGATAAGTCCACCATGCCCGGCATGAGTGAGAACCCATTTGATAAGGTGTTCCTTGTCACGCCGCAGGGCGTCGACCACGCCTTGAATGAGCGTCTGCTGGAAATGGCACGCTACCATTTTGATGCGGAGCTTTGCGAAACACTGGAAGAGGCAGTCAAGCTGGCACGTGCCAACAGCCGCCGAGGTCTGCTCATCTGCGGCAGTGAGAACATCGCACTGGAAGCTGCAGAACAGCTGGAAAACCGCTGACGACAGACTTCCCTAAAAAATATCCGCAGCATCCCGTACACTGATACAAAGGTGTACGGGATTTTTTGCTGTAAATTTTCAGAGAGGATGGACAAGCTATGGCAACTGTGACTTTCAGCGCGGCGGATGACGTGCTGTATGCGTATCTGGCGGGGGAGATCGACCACGATGCGGCGCAGAACCTCCGCATTCAGTTGGATGATGCGCTGCTCAACCGGATACCCCACCTTCTGGTGATGGATTTCGGCGGGGTCGGGTTCATGGATTCCTCGGGCATCGGACTGATTTTAGGCCGTCAGCGGTGCGCAAAAACACTGGGCGGCAGCATCAAGGTGCAGCATGCGCCCGAACAATTGCGCAGGGTGCTGCAATTGGCGGACATCCCCTGTGCCAAGGAACAACAGGAGGGCTGATAAATGAAAGCGGAAAATACTACAAAGATTCAGTTTGATTCGCTCAGCGTCAACGAAAGCTTTGCACGTGGAGCAGCGGCGGCATTTCTGGCGCGATACGATCCGACTGTGCCGCAGCTGGCAGATATCAAGACGGCAGTGTCGGAGGCCGTGACGAACTGTATCGTTCATGCCTATCCGGATAAGGTCGGGAGCATCGTTATGACGATCGCGGTCTATCCGAACCGACAGGTGAAGATTATGATCGCTGATAAGGGCATAGGGATACCGGATATTTCCAAGGCAATGCAGCCTCTGTTCACGACTGGAAACCCGGACGAACGGTCAGGACTGGGATTCTCGGTCATGCAGAGCTTCATGGATAAGGTGTCGGTTTCTTCTCGTATGGGTGGCGGAACACGGGTGATGCTGACGAAGCGGCTGGAGGAACGGGAGACTGCTACATAACAAAAA
>CAVEGP010000093.1:0-8776 GCA_963615155.1 Bacteroides uniformis
GCCCCAAAAGCAGATAATCGCAGAGACGATAATTGGCTTTACGGGGCAATTTTTTCTCTGCCCGCATCAGGGCAGCCTGCGGCGTTCTGCCCGATGCAAGGACAAATTGGATCTGCGCATTCGTCTCGGAGGCATCAGCAGAGGCTTCTGGAAATTGATAGAGCAAGCCTGCTGACCAACCGTTCTCAGACTGTTCCAGAAGCATCGCACGGACAATACTTTTTTCGGTGTTCTCTGCCCGTAAAAAGATGACAAACCAGCCGATGAGCAATCCGGCGATCAACATCTGGACTGCTGCCCGCCGGGTCATGACAGCACCTCCGAATCCTGAATGGAAACTCCCCTAAAGCGTTCTGCTATCATTCGGATCACACGGGTCAAAAAGCAGATGCGAAACAGGGTCGCAGCCAGCCAGACCAACAAGAACAGCGAATCCAAACGGGAAAACATACCAAGTGTCCATGCGCGCAGAAGCTCCACCCCTGAATAATTCTCTGCCGACCCGAAGAGCAGTTCTATCCCCAGGCGATAACCGCCCTCAATCAGAAACATATCCAGCGGGAGAAGATCAATTTTATGAGACGACTGCATGGCGGTTGTTTTCTGCGGGAAAAGCTGCGGTACGAAATATTCCGCATAGAGCGGAACGCTGACCGAATGGGTCAGACGAAGCGGTTCAGACTCCATTTCCAGAAGATTCTCCCAGCGGAATTGTCCGTGCAGACCTGCGATACAAATCACCATACCAATAACAAGGAACACCCATAAAATTTTCGCAGTACGGGAAAAGACGTCGGGTGAGAGCGTCCAGCCTGCCATCAGCAAAAGCGGAAGAACCCCCAAAACAGCCATCGAAGAAAACTGCTCCCAGCAAACCGCCTGCGTGTCCAGAACCGCATTTCCAAGTTCGACGACGAACCAGAGCAGAAATGCCGCCCGTGCAAAACGGGAACATAAGGTCTCTTCTGAAAAAAAACCGCTATTGGCGATCACCGCAGGAACGATCACAAGACCCACCGCCAGCGGGAATCCGCCCAGAAAAAAGGCACGGGCGGAAAACACATTCTCCTGTGTTCCCTGTATCTGTTCGGTCAGAAGTGCCGCCGCACAACTCAGCGTGATGACCTTTGCGGAAAAAGCTTTGGTGTTCCGCATCATTTGTCACCTCGTTCCTGCCAGACCGTAAAAGGCTTCTGTGAAAGTGTCCGGTAATTCCGACGGGTCACGCCATCGGCAGAAAGATTCCGCTCCGGGAAGGTGTTCCTCGCCAGATAGGGGATTCCCATTGCCGAAACACTGGTAAGCGCGAAAAGAACAAATATGCCCGCACTTACAAATCCTATCGGTCCAGCTAAACCTGCAGCCAGTACTACCGCCAGTCGAAGAAGTGTTACCGGCTCATAAAGGGAAGGTGTGACAAAAATCGCAATGGATGTGACGGATGCGGTCAGGATCACAGGAGTGCTCATCAATCCTGTGGCGATGGCGGCATCTCCGACAATGAGAGCTGCAACCAGACTGACCGAATGCCCCAGCGTCTGCGGCATCCGGAGTCCTGCTTCCCGAATAACCTCCAGAATCAAAATCACCATCAGCATTTCGGCAAAAAGCGGCAAAGGCGTTGCCTGCTCTGCCGCCTCGATTTTGAATAAAAGCTGCGGAGGGATCGATTCCGGAAGGTAAACCGCCAGACAGACAAAGCTTCCGGGTAAAAAAATGCTCAGGTAAAAGGAAGTGTATTTCAGAAGACGGAGGAACGAAGAAAAAATCGCCGTCGTTGCGTAATCATCGAGACAATCAAAATTTTCAGAAAAAAGATTCGGCAGGATCATCGCCGAGGGACTGCCGTTTACAAGAAGAATGATCTTCCCTTCACAAAGCTTTGCCGACGCAACAGCAGGGCGTTCCGTATAACCAACCGGCGCAAACAACCGCAGTTTCGTCGGGAAAAGCCAAGGCACAAAATAACTGGAATCCAACAGCAGGGTCGGCGTTGCATTCCGCAATTTCCGGCGCACCCGTTCGACCACCTGTGCATCAACTCGAGTCTTGCAGTAGCAAAGCGCATATTCTGTTTTGGTCTCGCAACTGGACTGCGCGATCTCCATCACCAATTGCTCGGTGCGGATAAGACGGCGGAGCAAGCTGAGGTTGACCCGCAGAAGGTCTGTGAATCCCTCCCGTGAACCTCGAAGATTTCCCTCTCCGGAGGGCTCTTCCACAGAGCGGAACTTAAGCTCCTGCACGGAAAACGCAATCCCTTTCTCGCACCCATCCAAAAGAAGAACGCACATCCCTGCTGTCAGGCGTTTGACAAGCTCCTCAAGATCCTGAACGGGGGTGCTTTCTGCCGGAAGGACAGAGTGATATAAAATCAGTTCAAACACCTGTTCTCCGCTGGCGATCGCCGTCTCGCCGGAACACAGAACGGGTGTTTTTCGATCGATGGAGTCCAAAAGCAATTGCCATAAAGAGTCCAGACTTGCCATCCCATCAAAGAGAAAAATCGTCCCTGCGCAATGATAAAGCTCGATATCCTTCGCATAAAAATCAGCCGATTTGCCAAACATATCAGTAAGCGTTTCACGGTTTTGAGAAAGACTTCTTGAAAGCTGCACACAACCGCCCCCTTTGCAAGGCAGTATGACCCCAAGCAGGGCAGGTTATTCAGAAATGCTTTCATTCATGCAGGGAGGCGTCGCTTTGAAACTGTTGATATTCCGCACGATTTTGCTTTATCTCTGTGTGCTGTTCGCAATGCGGCTGATGGGAAAACGTCAATTGGGAGAACTGCAGCCGGAAGAATTCGTCTCGACTATCCTTATCTCCAATCTGGCGTCCATCTCCATCGAGTCGGAGGAAGTCCCCATTACCGCCAGTCTGATCCCCCTCTTTCTCATTGCCGCACTGGAGCTGTTCGGCTCCATGCTGAGCTTCCGCAGCCAGAAATTTTTCAATCTGATGTCCGGACGTCCGAAGACTGTGATTCTGGATGGCGAGATCGACCAGAACGCTCTGCGGATGCTCCGCCTGACGACAGCCGACCTGATGGAGGCCCTGCGAGGAAAAAGTATTTTCGATCCACGGGATGTTTCTTATGCCATCATCGAGACGAATGGCACGCTTTCCGTAGCACTTCGTCCCGAAAAAGAGACCGCGACCCTGGCGGATCTGAAGCTTGCTGCTTCACAGACACAAGCAACGATCCCCTTTGTCATCGATGGACAAATCCTTGCGGATAATCTGCATTGGTGCGGAAAAGATCGTGCATGGCTGGAACGGACAGCAGAATCAAACACGTTGCTCGTTGAAGAAATTCTGCTTCTGGTCGGGAATGATACCGAAGACTATTTTCTGTTAAAAAAAGAGAACCGTCATCCAAACGGTTCTCTCTGAGGGATCGATATGCGAAGGATCTATTTTTGTGTTTCTATGGTCGTCGTCTTGTTGGCGACAGCTTTTTACAGCAGCTTTCGGGTGCAGGAGTTTGCGGACGATATTTCGGGCGACCTCAGTACTGCAACGGAAGCCATTCGGGATGGAAATTTCACCGCTGCACGGCAGGCTCTCGCCAAAGGCGCAGAGCGATGCGACGAAATGCGGGAAAGAATGAACCATCTTATCCGCACGCAGGAATTTACCGAGCTGGAAGCTGCGCTCCGTGCCGCCGACGGGCATCTGGAATGGGACGCCCCAGAAGAAGCCTTCGGAGAGTTGTGCCGCGCTCAGGTGCAGACCGAAACGCTGGAATGGATGGCCCGGCGGATCTTCTGATCATTTTGTCCGGTCGCCCATCAGCTTTTTCAGTTCATTGAAAAAGCTTTCAATATCCGCAAAACGCTGATAGACCGACGCAAAGCGGACATAAGCCACCTCATCGATCTTTTTCAGCTCCTGCATCGTCAGCTCACCGATCCGCACACTGGTAATTTCACGGTCATAGGAGCTCATGAGCGTCTGCTCGATCCTGCTGACAGCGTGTTCCAATGTTTCATAGCTGACCGGACGCTTTGCGCAGGCACGAAGCATAGCATTCAACAGCTTTTGCCGATTAAACGGTTCACGTGATTCGTCCTTTTTGATAACGATAAGCGGCACGGTCTCCACGACCTCATAAGTCGTAAAACGCATGTGGCAGCGCAAGCATTCCCGACGACGGCGGATACGCTCGCCATCCTCGGTGGGGCGAGAGTCGATTACCTTGGACTCTTCATCCCCGCAATAGGGACATTTCATACTTGTTCCTCCTGATTTCGGGATTGATCCGGAATCTTGTTTTTGCCATCAGGCTTTTTTGCCGGACGGCTTCCGTCCGTTCCACACGACCCACGCCGAGGTAGACACAAACAGCGAGGTGAATACGCCGCTGATCATACCCGTCATCAGCGGGAACGCAAAGGTAAAGATGCTGTCCAGACCATACATCTTGGATACAATGCACATCACTGCCAGAGAGATCACCGTTGTAATCGTAGTGATGAGGGTACGGCGGACAGACTGGTTGACCGAGGTGTTGACGAGCTCTTCAAACGTCGCCTTTTTACCCAGCAGGGTGCGGTTCTCACGGATACGGTCGTAGACAACAACGGTGTCGTTGATGGAGTAGCCAAGGATCGTCAGCATTGCGGCGATGAAATTGCCGTCCAGCGGAGTGCGCAGGACAACGAACGTGCCATACACGATCATCAGGTCACACATCAGAGCCAGAATCGCCATCATGCCGCCGGTCAGACCGCCGATGTTCTTAAAGCGGAGCGCGATATAGATCAAAATCAGAATCAACGCAAAAACAACCGCGACCAGACTCTTCTGGAGAAACTTCATGCCCATTGCGGCACTGACGTTGCTCAGAGAAAGCTGCGCAAAGTTGTTCTCCGGATAGGTCTCATTCAAAGAGTCAATGAGTGTCTCGACCTGTTCGGTAGTGACGGTTTCCGTACCGGGCATCGAGATCTTCAGGGTCTGCTCCCCTGTTGCGACGTTCTCGCCGGTCTGGAGAGTCAGGTCACTGCTCTCCAATGCAGCCGAAGCCGTTTTCTGAACCGCAGACGAATCAAAGCTGTCCTCATAACTCAAAGTGATCATTGCGCCGCCCGTGAACTCGGTATCCAGCTTGACACCGAACAGGAACGAGCAGGAAAGAACAATGACAAGCAGACAAATTTCAATGCTCAGGTAACGCTTGCGCAGCGACATGAGGTCGATGATCCCGGTCCGCTTTTTCTCCTTACCGGGGACATCCGCACCATAGAGAACCGGATTGCGCAAAGCAGGGATCGCTGCCGCGCCACGGATCATCACACGGGTGGCGAAAATGCCAAACACGAAGTTGAGCAGAACGCCTGTCAGCAGCGTATAGCCAAAAGCGTAGATCGTACCTGCGGTGGACGGACCAAAGGCGAAGAATACAAAGTGCAGAGCCTTCGCAAAGAGACCATCCGACGGACCAAACGCACCCATCAAAACAATTGCAACGATAACGATGGTAACATTGCCATCAATGATGGGGGTCAAACCACGAGCAAAGCCACTCTTGAGTGCACCATCCAGGGATTTTCCGCTGCGCAGCTCCTCTTTGATTCGCTCGGCTGTAATGACATTTGCGTCAACACCCATACCGATGGCGAGGATGATACCTGCAATACCGGGCAGGGTCAGGGTGAAGCTTTCAAATACCGGGAAGTAGCCCGAGACAAAAGCCAGCGTTGCCGCCACCTGACCCGCCAGCGCGATGCAGGCAAGGAAGCCGGGCAGACGGTACAGGAAGGTCATCAGAACCACAATGAGAGCAAAGGCGATCACACCTGCCAGCACCATCGCGCTCAGGCTGTTCTCGCCAAGGCTGGGGCTGATGGTGGAGTAGCTGTCCACTGACAGTGCGAACGGCAGAGAGCCAGAATTGATCTGACGTGCCATCTTAACAACATCTTCCTGTGTAAAGGGATTCGATGCAGAGCTGGTAATAATGGCTGATCCGTCGGTGATGGCGGCGTTGACCGTTGCCGTGCTTACATTCTCATCGTCCAGCCAGATGCTGATGCTGCCGTTGCTGGAATAGAGCTTGGTGGTAGCGTCTCCGAACGCCTTTGCGCCTTCATCGGTGAACTTGAGCACAACATAATATTCCGAGGTGCTTCCGCTCACCTGTCCGTACTGTGCCGCAGCACTCTCAACCATCGAGCCGTCCAGAATCAACTCACCATCTGCGCTGCTTCCTTCACGGAACGTCAGATAGGCGGTGGTGCCGATCTCCTGGATCGCAGCTTCCGGATCAAAATCTGTTTCACCGGACTGCCATGGGAACTCGAGGATGAGGCTGTCGGAATCAGAATCGACATACAGCTCATAGTCGGTCACATTCAGAGCAACCAGACGGTTTTCGATCACGAGCTGAGCCGCTTCCAACTGCTCGTCGGTGGCGTCATATCCATCCGAGGGAACGAACGTGACGTTGACGCCGCCTTTGATATCCACACCGAAGCGGATATCCTGTGCGCCCTTGATGTAGGTAGTGGTCGTGTCACCATACTTGACCGCAACGCCAAAGAATGCCGTGTAGACAAACGCCGCAATCAAAAGAACGGTGACGACCAGATGCCATGCTTTACCTTTTGTCTTCATAAGAAATGGGAAACCTCCGAATATAATAAATCTCCTCTGCGCCGTCCGGTCGGCGGTGCAGGGAGATCATACAGCTTGGGGAAATCAGACCTCGTCAGCCAGCAGCTTCTCAACTGCTGCCAGACGGACACAGACACAGAGCAGGTCAGAAGCCGTCTCGACCTCGTCCAGGCTCGGATATGTCGGTGCGATACGCAGATGAGAATCATCAGGGTCTTTATGATACGGATAAGCCGAACCCGCACCTGTCAGCGTCAGACCGCATTCCTTACAGAGAGAGGCGACCCGCTTTGCGCAGCCGGGCATCACATATAGACTGATGAAATAGCCGCCCTTCGGGTTTGTCCAGTGGGCGATATCGCCGCAGGGAGTCAGCTCCTCCGCAAATGCCGTCTTGACTGCATCGAAGCACGGGATCAGGCGGCGGCGATGCTTTGCCATGTGTGCCAGAACCCCCTCTTTATTTTTAAGGAAGCGGACATGACGAAGCTGGTTCATCTTATCATAGCTGATGATCATAACCGAGAAACGCTTGCAGATGTACTTGAGCATATTCTCGCTGCAAGCCAAAGCCGAAACGCCTGCGCCCGGGAACGTGATCTTGCTGGTAGAAGTAAACATAAAGACGCGGTCTTCATTGCCATATTTCTTGGCTTGATTCAGCAGGACAGGAGTTTCAATGATTTCATCGGTCAGGTGATGGACAATGTATGCCTCATCCCAGAAGATCTTAAAATCGGGAGCAGCAGTTTTCATCGAAGCAAACCGCTCGATGGTCTCATCGCTATAGGTATAGCCATCGGGGTTAGAATACTGCGGCACGCACCAGATTCCCTTGATCGTGTCATCCTCGGCGACCAGCTTCTCGACCAGATCCATATCCGGACCGTTCGGGGTCATCGGAACGCTGATAAGCTCGAATCCCATCTCTTCCGTAATGGCGAAATGACGGTCATAACCGGGGACGGGGCAAAGGAACTTCCGCTTCTCAATCTGAGACCAAGGGCACGGAGACTCTGGAAAACCAAACATATAGCCCATTGCGACCAGATTGTACATGATCTGCAGGCTGGAGTTTCCGCCGACGAAAACTTCCTCCGGCTTGACACCCATCACATCCGCAAACAGCTCGCGCGCTTCATGCAGACCCTCAAGGTCACCATAGTTACGGGCATCCGTACCGGCATCGGTAGTATAATCGCTCATTTGCAGCAGCCCCATTGCAAGATCCATCTGGTGGGGACCCGGCTTGCCGCGTGCCATATTCAGCTTCAGATTCATCGCCTGGAATTTTTTGTATTCATCTTCCAGCTTTGCCTTTTCTGCAATGAGCGCATCGTGATTCATCTCAAAATAATTCGCCATAGAAAAAACACACTCCTTTATCGTACTTCCTGTTACCCACAGTGTCCATGTCGTATATGTGGAGACTCTTGCCAGAGAGATATTCCTCCATCCCGACTGATACGGCATCCAGACTTTAATATTATAGCTCAGAATCCATCCAGAAACAAGATTTTAAAAGAAAAAAGCCCCGCAAAAGCCGAAACTTTTACGAGGCAAACTCTTCCCCTGCTGACGATCAGCTCAGAGAAGCCTGATTTTTATAACGTTTTCGGACAGCACCGTACTCCATGTGCACCTCACCCGTTTCCACCGTATCCTCGTCAATGGTGACGCGGATAATGGTAGGATCGTTGGGGACATCATACATGATCGGCATCAGGATGCTTTCCATCACGCTGCGCAGACCGCGTGCGCCTGTCTTGCGCTCGATAGTCTTGCGCGCAATGGCGTGAAGTGCTTCATCGGTGATGTTCAACTCGACGTTGTCCATCGCCAGCAGCTCTTTATACTGCTTGACAAGGCTGTTGCGCGGCTCTTTCAGAACACGCACCAGCGCATCCTCGTCCAGATCATCCAGAACCGTGATGACAGGCAATCGACCGATCAACTCAGGAATGAGACCGAACTTCACGAGATCGTGTGGCTCGACCTTGCTTAAAAGAGCCTTCTGCGCATCGCTGGAGGTGTCACGCAGACTACTGCCGAATCCCAGCGCGGATTTATCGGTGCGACGCTGAATATACTTATCCAGACAATCGAATGCACCACCACAGATGAACAGGATATTCGTGGTATCGATCTGAATGAA
>CAVEGP010000094.1:0-8654 GCA_963615155.1 Bacteroides uniformis
GGTTGACAGTCATGACAAACTATGATATTCTTTTGTCACGGCAAGGTTAGTTAAATCTAACCAAAGCTGCGGAGGTTCCTGCAAGACCTCTGAAAGGAAACCCTATTCCTCCATTCCATTCTCTTTTTTCAAAAAGGAAGCAGGCAGTTTATGGTTTGCTCTGTCAGCTTCCGGCGTGGCACAAGGGGCTTTTGGTACGGCACCTTGCGCGAAAGAAAACAAAAACGGGACGTACGGCTTGACCACCTGTACGCCCCGATTTTTGTTTTGAAGTATTAGAATAGAAATTTACTTAAAAAAATTAAAAATTTTGAATGAATTTTATTAAAATAATGAATGGAACTGTTTTTAATGTGATGAAGAAGTGGATTTAAACGTAATAAGGGTTGGGCTTGAGCAGAAGTGCAATGCAATCCACAATCCAGCCAATACCCAATATACCGAAAGTCAAAAGGTAAACTACACCCATGCCAATTTTTCCTTCATAGAATTTGTGCGCACCAAGAAATCCAAGAAATAGGCAAAGGCAGAAAGCAATCCACTTGTTTTTTGCGTGGGATGCGAGAAGGGCGTTAACCTGAGTGACGTTATTGTTCACATTGGTGTTGTCGTTGTGAATCACGATCGTCGGCTGTGCAGTGGGTTCGGCATCGGACTTTTTCTCTTCCTCTACATAGGCGTAAACAGAATAAAGGTACAACCTTTCTTTAATAATACATCCAATAAGATGTAAAGTCAATACATCTTATCAGGCGTCAAGTATAGTTCCTTTCAAGGGGGCTTACCGAATGTATTGTTACGAACGGCTGAGAGATTTGCGGGAGGATGCAGACCTGACACAAAAAGAAGTCGGAAAACTGCTGAACACAACACAACAGCAGTATGCGAAGTGTGAACTGGGCGTACAGGAAATTCCAACGCATCACTTGATTACCCTTGCGGATTACTATCAAGTCAGTTTGGATTATATCGTAGGGCACAGTGACTGGTGTGACGTCGAACTGTGGCGAATGCAGAACATGCTGAGTGAGAAACAGAAGGCAAAGCTGTTGATTCAGCTAAAAAAGAATTAAGGCTGGACACATGTTTTTGTGCCCAGCCGTAACTTTAATAAGGATTTGTTTTGAGATCAATTCTTGATATGCCGCTCTGCCACGAAAAATCCAATGGCACTGACAGCAAAGACGACGTAATAGCTTGCGATACGGTAAAGCATGAGGGTGCTCATGACTTCGCCCTGTTCCATGAAGCTCCCGAAGACGAGAAGGAATGCTGTCTCGATCGAGCCCATGCCTGCGACATTCGGCAGGGCGTTCGAGAGGAAAAGCATCAGGCTGGTGAGGAGCTGTACCTGCCAGAAGGTCAGTGGTGAGGACAGCCCCATGAACTGAATGCAGAGGTAAGGGATGGTGAAAAGCAGGAACAGCTTGAACGCCTGTACCGCAAAGATCTGAACGCAGAGAGTTTTGTCAGACAACAGATGCCGACTTTCGGAAGCGAGGTTGTCCAGCTGCTCCATCCAACTGTTACGGCGTGTCTGCCAGGCTTCAGTTTTGGGTAGATAGCTCAGCAGCCAGCGTGCAAACTGCTGCACCAGCGGAGCGGAACAGACGAGCACCAGCGCGATGATGATGCCGGCGACAACGGCATAGGCGGCTGGCAGATAGGTCAGAACACCGGAGGTGTTGTCTGACAGCCAGGAATGCTGGAACAGCAGCATCACCGTTGCGTAGACCAGAACGGCGGTTTTATGGAACACATATTGCAGGGTCATCAGACCAACGCTTGGTCCAACGGATAACCCCCAGTGATACAGATAATATGTCTGTAGAGGGACGGCACCCGTGCCCAGACCGACGACATTGCCGAAGGTCCCCATAAAGGCGTTGTCGATGCCCTGCCAAAGCTTGAACTCCGGAATACGGCTCCGGATAATGAGCCAGCTCGCAACACCCTCCAGAAGCGGATAACTGACGCCAATCAGCAGAACCAATATCACCTGCCACACGGAAAGCTCCGCAAGCGCGCTGGAGATCTCAGCCCAATGGTCTTTGAAGATGAAAAAAACCACTCCGGTCAGAGCCAGCAGGATAAGCAGAGAGAGAACTGTTTTTTGGCGGGAGAGCGTCTGGGAGGCGGTGGATTGGTTCATGGATGGGGTGCTCCTTTCGATCGAAATTCGGATTCTCTGCCTAGTATAACACAATTTTCATCGGTCTTTGTGAACATGAGCCAAATTTTTCGCTTCAGATTTGGCGAAATGATAAAACGATCGGACGAATTGACAGCCGGAACAAAGCGGGTTATACTGGCGATGAACAAGATGCCGCAAAAACAAAGAGAGGAAAAAGATATGGTACGGGTCGATCTGATCACAGGATTTCTGGGCGCAGGCAAAACGACGTTTTTGCGTCGGTATGCGTCCTATCTGGCAAAGCAGGGCTGCAAGGTCTGCATTCTGGAAAACGATTTTGGCGCGGTGAATGTGGACGCAATGCTGGTGCAGGATCTGTTGACCGAAGGCTGTGAGATCGAAACCATCAGCGGCGGCTGTGACTGCGATACCCATCAGCGGCGGATGCGCACCAAGCTCATCTCGATGGCAATGCGCGGGTTTGACAGGGTGCTGGTCGAGCCGAGCGGGATCTTTGATGTGGATGAATTTTTCGATGTTCTGCGGGATGACCCGCTTGACCGCTGGTATACCATTGGAAATGTCATTGCCATTGTGGACGCGATGCTGCCCGAAACGCTTTCGCCGCAGGCGGATTATATTCTGGCGTCCGAGACAGCCAACGCCGGAATGATTCTGCTCAGCCGAAGTCAGCTTGCGACGGCAGAGCAGTGTGCGGATGCAAAAGCGCATCTTGCAAAGGCACTGACCGTCTGCAAGTGTTCCCGTGTATTCCGCAAAGAGGAAATTCTCGTCAAGGACTGGGATACCCTGACCGACGAGGATATGGCAAAAATCGCTGCCTGTGGTCACCGGCAGGCGAGCTGTGAAAAGCTGCGCTTCGACGAGCACAAGACGTTCTCGTCAGCCTATTTCCTTGAGTGTGGGCTGGATCAGGACACGCTGACCCGGAATATCCCAAAGCTGTTCGGAAATCCGGACTGCGGACAGGTGCTTCGGGTCAAGGGTTTTGTGCCGGAGGGGTCTGCTTGGCTGGAGTTGAATGCGACCGCCGATGGGCTGACCGCCTCGCCGATCCCGCAGGGGCAGGAAGTCCTCATCGTCATTGGCGAGGGGTTGCGGAAGGAAAAAATCGAGCAGATCCTCCGGCAGTGAAAAGCAAAAAGCAATAAAAAAACGACCTGAAAGCATAAAAGCCTTCGGGTCGTTTGCGTTTGAATGGAGAGATCAGCCCTCGAACTTGATCATCGAAGCACCTGCCTCGACCGGACCGTCCGCGACGACCTTCATGCCGTTCAGATCGTCGCCGTTGGTGACGATGATGGCAGTGGTGGTCGGATGACCTGCGGCGCGGATCGCGTTCAGATCGACCTTCAGCATCGGGGTGCCGGCCTTGACCTTCTGATCTTCCTTCACCAGAGCGGTGAAGCCTTTGCCCTCCATCTCAACGGTGTCCATGCCGACATGGATCAGCAGCTCAATGCCGTCCTCGCTGGTCATGCCAACAGCGTGCAGAGTGGAAGCCACCTGCGTGATCGTGCCGTCAAACGGGGCATATACGGTATCGCCGGTCGGCTCAATGCCGCAGCCGGGACCAAGGATCGCCGTTGCGAACGTCTCGTCTGGAATCTGCTCCAGAGGAATGACCTTGCCGTCAAGCGGAGCTTTGACCGTCATTTTTTCACCGGAGAATTTGGGTGCGGCCTCCGTCTTGCCACCAAACAGCTTATCAAAGAAACCCATTGTAAAACCCTTCCTTCCTATCATCACGAAAAATTATACCGCAGGGTGTATGGACAGAAAAAAGAGGCAAGGATACCCCTTTTGGTGTAACCTGCCCCTTTCCCGCATCCTGCGTTGTTCTTTTTAAAAAATACCATACCTAGCCGAAAAATTCAATCAGCATCCTGCACAAAGAGCTTTTGGAAAGTTCGGCAAAATGCCAACGGCAGAGTGCGGCGTTACATCAGCTCGATCAGCTGCATAATTTCCTCCATCTGAGTCGCCCAGCTTGTGGCAATGCGGACGACGGTATGGGTGTCGTCGTATTTCTCCCAGAAGCCGAATTTTGCTTTGCCCTCCAGCGCGGCGATCTGCTCATTGGGCAGCACGACGAAGATCTGGTTGGTGGGGGAATCCATGAAGAACGAATATCCCTTATCGGACAGAGCGCGTTTCAGAACATTGGCTGTCGTGATGGCGTTCTGACTGATCTTGGTGTAGAGGTCGTCGGTGAAGAGAACGTCGAACTGAATGCCCAGCAGACGACCTTTTGCCAGCAATGCGCCCTGCTGCTTCACCATCGTCATGAAGTGGGCAGGTGCGCCGTGCGGGAATACGACTGCCTCACCACAGAGCGCACCTACCTTCGTGCCGCCGATGTAGAATACATCCGTCAGACGGGCGAGGTCGGACAGTGTGACATCCGTACCCTCGGCGACAAGTCCGTAGCCGAGACGAGCACCATCAAGGAAGAGCGGCAGCTTGAACTCATGGCAGACAGCGGACAGAGCTTCCAGCTCAGCCTTGGCGTAAAGCGTGCCATACTCAGTGGGGTGGGAGATGTAGACCATGCCGGGGAATACCATGTGGTCGTGGTTGCCGTCGGCAAAGAAGGTCTGGCAGAAATCCCGCACGGTGTCAGCGGACAGCTTGCCGTTGGTGTGGGGCAGACCGAGCACCTTGTGTCCGGTGTATTCGATCGCGCCCGCTTCATGACCGGCAACATGTCCGGTCGAGGCGGCGATCACGCCCTCCCAGCGGTTCAGCATCGAAGCGATGACGATGGCATTGGTCTGCGTACCGCCCGAGATGAAAAAAACATCCGCTTTCGGGCAGGAGCAGGCCGTGCGGATCTTCTCCTTTGCGCTGGCACAATACGGGTCTGTGCCGTAGCCGGAGACCTTTTCAAAATTGGTTTCGGTCAGCTTTTGCAGGATGGCAGGATGCGCACCCTCGCAGTAGTCGTTTTCAAAATACAGCATACTCGTTTCCCCTCTGTTTCACAAAGATGATTCTATTATCGTCCGGAGCGAACGCTTTGTCAATCGTGGAAAACGATACAAAAGGCGGTGTTTATTCCTTTCCAATTGAAAATCGTTCCAAGCGAACCGATTTTACTGTATCTTTAGTGATTTTATGCTATACTTTTAGAATAAAAGTTTTCACCCCGGATCGTGTGGGGGGGAGAGTGAGGGGAAAGACCCGTATGAAAGAAAAACGCTGGTGGCAGAATGTTCTGGTTCTGGTCGGGATGCTCTGCCTGACCTTTATTGTCGTAACGGGAATCCAGATCGTTACAGGGCGAATTGCGGGAATCGCCTCGATGATCTTTGTACTGTCCGTGTTTATCACGTCTGTCTATACGGATGGTTATGTGTGGGGTGTGGCGGCATCACTGCTCAGTGTGCTGGCAGTCAATTTTGCATTCCGCGCGCCGTATTTCCGGTTCAACTTTACCCTGACCGAAAATCTGGTCTCGGGTGTGGTGATGCTGGTGGTGTCCATTATGACGAGCACGCTGACGACCCGCAGCAAAAAACAGGAGCAGCTTCGGATGGAGAGCGAGGCGGAAAAGACCCGCGCGAACCTTCTGCGGGCGGTCTCGCATGATCTGCGCACCCCGCTGACCTCCATTTATGGCGCGTGCTCAACGGTCATCGAGAACTATGATTCGCTCGGGAAGGAGCAGAAGCTGAAGCTGCTTCGGGAGGTTTGCTCGGACGCGCAGTGGCTCAATCGGATGGTCGAGAATCTGCTGTCCGTTACCCGCATCGACAGCGAAAAAGTCTCGGTGCAAAAAACGCCCACCGTGCTGGAAGAGCTGATCGACAGTGTGCTGGTGCGGTTCCAGAAGCTGCACCCGAGTGTGACCGTTGATGTATCTCTTCCGGAAGATTTTATCGTCATCCCGATGGACTCAATGCTCATTCAGCAGGTGCTGACGAACCTGCTGGAAAACGCCGTCCATCACGCGAAAGGGATGACAAAGCTGACCTTGCAGGTCTTTACTGTCGGAAACCGCGCTGTGTTCGAGGTTAAGGATAACGGCTGCGGGATCCCCAAGGAACGGCTCAGGACCCTGTTCAGCGGGATGCTCCCGTCGGATACCTCCGGAAATGCGGGCGAAAACGGGAAGCACAGCATGGGCATCGGTTTATCTGTCTGTGCGGCGATCATCAAGGCGCATGGCGGCGAGATCAAGGCGGAAAGCACGCTCGGCGAAGGAACGACCATCCGTTTCTGGCTGGAAACGGAAGAAATTGAAACGGAGGAGACCGAAGATGAGTAACAACAAGTTCAAGATCCTTGTGGTGGAGGATGAAGCGAATATTTGCAGCTTCATCGAGACTCTGCTGGAGACAAACGATTATCAGGCACTGGTGGCGAACACCTGCGTAATGGGTCTGACCCTGTTTTCCTCGTATATGCCGGATCTGGTGATCCTGGATCTGGGTCTGCCCGATCGGGATGGGATCGAGTTTATCCGTGTCGTGCGCCAGAAGAGTATGACGCCGATCATGGTGCTGTCTGCACGGACGACCGAAAAAGATAAAATTGAAGCACTTGACCTCGGCGCGAACGATTACATCACAAAGCCCTTTGGCACAGGCGAGCTTCTGGCGCGGGTTCGGGCGGCTCTTCGTCTGAGTCGTTACAACACCGCAGGTCTGCCCAGCGGCACGTTCACGGCGCAGGATATGACCATCAATTATGAGCGTCGAAAAGTTTTTATCGCGGGGCAGGAGATCAAGCTGACCCAGACCGAATATAATATTGTAGCCTTCCTTTCGGAGCACGCCGGACGAGTCATGACCTATGCAGCCATTGTAAAAGCCATCTGGGGCGATACCGACTGCGGAAGCACCAAGAAGCTGCAGGTGAATATGGCGAACATCCGCAAAAAGATGGGCAGCCGACCCGGCAGCAATAACTATATCCTCAACGAGCTGGGTGTGGGCTATCGGATGATCGATGAGGATGCCGACGCAAAGCCGCTGACAGACCCGGAGGGGTAACATATGCTTCTGGCGTTGTGCCTGTTCATAGGCGTTTATCTTCTGATGCTGCTTTTTCAGCAATATCGCCCATGGATCGCGCTGGGCGGGGCAGGAGCGCTTCTGCTGCTGGGCGGACTGGGGTGGTACGATTTCACCCTAATGGATGCTGCCCGCGCCATTGATTTTAATGTTCTGCTCATGATGGCAGGAACGATGGGGACGGTTGCCCTCTTCATCGAGAGCAAAATGCCCCTTCGTCTGGCGGAGATGCTGATCTCTCGTGTGCCGAACGTGAAGTGGGCGGTGTCGATGCTGGCACTGTTTGCGGGCATCATCAGCGCATTCGTGGACAATGTGGCAACCGTCCTGATGATCGCTCCGGTCGGACTGGCAATTTCCCGCAAACTGAAAATTTCGCCAGTTCCCGTTTTGATTTCGATTGCGGTCTCGTCCAATTTGCAGGGTGCGGCGACGCTGGTCGGCGATACCACCAGCATTCTGCTGGGTGGTTTTGCAGAGATGAACTTTTTTGATTTTTTCTGGATGCACGGGAAGCCGGGCATTTTCTGGGGCGTTGAACTGGGCGCGGCGGCTTCTCTGGGGATTTTGCTGCTTCTGTTCCGGCACGAGTCTCAGCCTGTCCATGCGAAGGTAGAAACAGAGGTCGAGGACGCTGTGCCGACAGTGCTGATGCTTCTGACGGTCGGTTTTCTGGTGCTGGCGTCCTTCCTGCCTGAGTCGGACAGCGGAATCGGACAAACTATCTATGAACTGCGCAGTGGACTGATCTGCACTGCGCTCTGTTTATTCGGGGTGGTGCGTAGCTGCATCCGGAAGCATTCGCTCTGTCCGGCGGAGCAGACCATTCGGGAGCTGGACTGCGACACCCTTCTGTTGCTGCTGGGGCTGTTTGTCCTCATCGAGGGTGTGAAGAAAGCAGGTCTCATCGATGCCGCCGCGGAATGGTTCTGCCTTGCCGCAGGCGACGACCCCTTCTGGCTTTATACGCTTATCGTGGTGGTTTCGGTGGCATTGTCTGCCTTTATTGACAATATACCATATGTCGCCACCATGCTTCCGGTGGTGCAGGGGATCGCCGCCCTCATGAACGATGGCGTTGGAATGCCGCCGGAGCTGTTTTATTTCGGACTGCTGACGGGAGCGACCCTCGGCGGAAACCTGACGCCCATCGGCGCGTCCGCCAACATCGCGGCGATCGGCATTCTCCGTAAGAATGGCGAGAGCGTTCGGCTCTCGGATTTTCTCCGAATTGGCGTGCCCTTCACCTTGTCCGCAGTCCTGACCGGATATTTTTACCTCTGGTTCGTCTGGGGGTAAAAGGCACAGGGATGCTCGATTTTCGCGGATTTTGCTGAAAGTGAAAAAATCTGACAAAAACGCTTGACATTTCTTCTATCCGTGATATAATAATCATCGTTCCGAGCCGATCGGCTTGAGCGAAAACAGAATATGCGGATATGGCGGAATTGGCAGACGCGTTAGATTCAGGTTCTAATCGG
>CAVEGP010000095.1:0-8553 GCA_963615155.1 Bacteroides uniformis
AGCCTCTCCTACAAGGAGAGGTGGCATCCCGAAGGGATGACGGAGAGGTTGGACAGAGAAGCCGTCAAGATGAAACAGCATCTGTAAAACCTCTCATTCTCGCATCCGCTCGACAGCTCCCCTGTTAGGGGAGCCTGAAAATCAACTCGATGATGAGGTAAAATAAAATGGCCAAAGAAGCAAAGACAAACGCGATGCGGATGCTGGAACGTGCCAAGATCGCATATACCGCACAGGAATATCCCCATGAGGAGGGTGTTGCCGTCGATGGTGTGACCGTGGCGAAGAGCATTGGGGAAGACCCTTCCTGTGTTTACAAAACACTGGTGACACAGGGCGCAAGCAAAAACTATTTCGTTTTTGTTATCCCGGTCGCAGCCGAGCTGGATCTGAAAGCCGCCGCACGCAGCGTCGGAGAAAAGAGCGTGGCGATGATCCATGTTGCCGACATCAATAAGGTCACAGGATATATTCGGGGCGGATGCAGTCCGGTGGGGATGAAGAAACAGTACACCACTGTGTTTGACGAGAGAGTTCTGGCGCAGGAGAAGGTCTATGTTTCGGCAGGGCGAATCGGCACACAGATCTGCTGCGCTCCCGCAGACCTCATCAAAGCGGCGCGTGCGTCCACGGCGAAGATCATTTTCTGAAAAAATTAAAATCGTTAGTTGTATGAATAAGTCATACTAAAAAAGAAAATGAATGTCGAAACTGCACAAAATTTTTGAAAGTTTTTTGACGGGTTGAGAACACAAGGGAGAAATTGCCGAAACGCTCTTTGCAAAGTGATTTTTTTGCCGTACACTGTATGTAGCAGGCGGACGAAGCCCCGCTTTTTGGGGGCTGCTTCGCCAGAGAACACGAAGGAAAAACGGTGAGCGGAGGAGAAACGGAATGCTGAAAAAGCTGTTCGAGACCATGCGCCAGATCTGCGGACGCAGCCATCAGGGGCAGGGTGCAGCTTTGAGCCGGGAAGCGTTCGATCCAAAGCGAAACGATAAGGCAGTGGTGTAACCGCACCACAGCCTTTTTTTGTTTGGTTCAGGTCAAAAGGAAGAGAGGTTGGATTTCGATGATTCATAAAGTTGCTGTTATTATGGGTTCGGACAGTGATTGGCCGGTGGTGAAGGGAGCTTGTGCCCAGTTGAAGGCGTTGGGCATCCCCTTCGAGGCGCACATCCTGTCGGCACACCGCACTCCGGTCGAGGCTGCGGAATTCGCAAAAAATGCCCGTGTCAATGGGTTCGGCGTGATCCTCTGCGCGGCTGGCATGGCTGCGCATCTGGCGGGTGCGTTTGCCGCAAACACGACTTTGCCGGTCATTGGGATCCCGATGAAGGGCGGTGCGATGGACGGTCTTGATGCGCTGCTGGCAACGGTTCAGATGCCCAGCGGGGTCCCTGTGGCGACCGTTGCTCTGAACGGCGCAAAGAACGCCGCATGGCTGGCGGCTGAGATCCTGGCGCTGGGCGACGATGAGCTGGCTGCGAAGCTGGAAGCAGAGCGTGTCGCAATGGCGAAGCAGATCGCCGCAAAGGAAGAAAAACTTCAGAAGGAAGTAGAGGAACTGTAATGTCAGATTTTGCATATCCGCTTCACGAGGAATGCGGTGTTTTCGGCATCTATGATCGGGCTGGGACAGAGGATGTGGCTGCCGCCGCATATTCGGCACTTTACGCACTGCAGCACCGTGGTCAGGAGAGCTGCGGCATTGCAGTCAACGACGACGGCGTCATTCATGGTCATCGTGACCTTGGTCTGGTCAACGAGGTGTTCACGCCCGCTGTCCTGTCCAGTCTTTCCAAGCCCGACGCACACATGGCGACCGGACATGTCCGGTATGCGACGGCAGGCAGCCGCACCCGTGCCAATGCACAGCCGATGATCGTCCGTCATGGACGGGGCACGATGGCTCTGTGCCACAACGGCAACCTCACCAATGCCATCGAGCTTCGCACTGAGCTGGAAAACGAGGGCGCAATCTTCCACGGCTCGTCCGATACCGAAGTGATCTGCTATCTTGTTACCCGCTATCGTCTTCAGACAGGCAGCATCGAAGCCGCCATCAGCAAGACGATGGAAAAGCTGAAGGGTGCATACAGCCTCGTTATCATGTCCTCCACCAAGCTCATCGCCGTCCGTGACCCGCATGGCTATCGCCCTCTGTGCATCGGCACATTGCCCGGCGGCGGTTATGTGTTTGCCAGCGAGAGCTGTGCGCTGGACGCCGTAGGCGCGACCCTTCTGCGGGAGGTGGAACCGGGCGAGGTCGTCATCGCGGATTCCCGCAAGGAGGGGCTGCGGAGCATCAAGAACCACTACGGTACGGAAAAAAGACAGATGTGCGTGTTTGAGTACATCTACTTCGCCCGTCCGGACAGCATCATCGAGGGCTGCTCGGTTCACGAAGCACGGAAGCAGGCGGGACGCTTCCTTGCGCAGGAGCATCCGGTGGAAGCGGATGTCGTTATCGGCGTTCCGGATTCCGGTCTGGATGCGGCTCTCGGCTACTCTGAGGAGAGCGGTATCCCCTACGGCATCGGCTTCATTAAGAATAAATACATTGGTCGGACGTTCATTCAGGGCAGCCAGAAGCAGCGTGAGAACAGCGTCCGCATCAAGCTGAATGCCGTATCCAGCACGGTGCGGGGCAAGCGTGTCGTTCTGGTGGATGACTCCATTGTTCGCGGCACGACCTCGGCACGCATCATCAACCTTCTACGGGATGCAGGCGCAAAGGAGGTCCACTTCCGCGTGTCTGCCCCTCCCTTCAAATATCCCTGCTACTTCGGTACGGACATCCCTGACCAGAAGCTTCTGGTCGCGACCGGACGCACGATCGATCAGATCAATGAGATCATCGGCGCGGATACGCTTGGCTACCTGTCAACGGAACATGTCGTCAAGCTGGCAAAAGACGCGGACTTTGATTTTTGCACCGCCTGCTTCACCGGCGAATATGCCGTGAAGCCGGATGAAGTGCTTTCGACCGATATTCACGAACGCCACCTCAACGACCGCCCCAAGGACGAGAAAAAGTTAGGAGAGTAATCAAGATGGAAAAGAGTTATTCGGAAAGCTATGCAGCCGCCGGTGTGGATATCACCGCCGGCTATCGCTCTGTGGAACTGATGAAGCAGTATGTCGCCCGCACCATGAACGAGCATTGCATCGGCGGTCTGGGCGGCTTCGGCGGTCTGTTCGAGCTGGACTGCACCGGCATCCAGCATCCGGTCCTGATTTCCGGCACGGACGGCGTCGGCACCAAGCTGAAGATCGCCATGATCATGGACAAGCATGACACCATCGGCATCGACTGCGTGGCAATGTGCGTCAACGATGTCATCTGTGCTGGCGCAAAACCGCTGGTGTTCCTCGATTACATCGCCTGCGGACGCAATGTCCCCGAGAAAATTGCTGAAATCGTGAAAGGTGTGGCTGAGGGTTGCATACAGGCAGACTGCTCTCTGGTTGGTGGTGAGACCGCGGAGCACCCGGGCATGATGCCGGAGGATGAATACGACCTCGCAGGCTTCACGGTGGGTGTTGTCGACAAAGAGAAAATTCTCAAGAATGACAGCATGATTCCCGGCGACGTCATCATCGCTCTGCCCTCCACGGGCGTTCACTCCAACGGCTTCTCGCTGGTGCGCAAGATCTTTGATATCGATGGTGACCCCGAGGTTCTGAAGACCGCACCCGCAGAGTTGGGCGGCAAAACGCTGGGCGAGGCTCTGCTGGCTCCCACCAAAATCTATGTCAAGCCCGTCCTCAAGGTTCTGGAAGAGGTCGATGTGCGCGGCATCTCCCACATCACTGGCGGCGGCTTCTACGAGAACATTCCGCGCAGCCTGAAAAAGGGCTGCTGTGCCCGCATCAACAAGGCAGACGTCCGCACCCCGGCACTCTTCCACCTGATGCAGAAAACGGGCAATATCTCCGAACACGATATGTTCAACACCTTTAATATGGGCGTTGGCATGGTGCTGACCGTTCCTGCAGAGCAGGCAGACAAGGCTCTGGAAATCCTTCATGCGAACGGCGAGCCGGATGCTTACCGTCTGGGCGTGATCGCAGAAGGCGAGGGTGTTGAGCTGTGCTGAACATTGCGGTTTTGGTCTCCGGCGGCGGTACAAATCTGCAGGCTCTGCTGGACAGCGAGGCACGGGGCGAGAACCCCAACGGTAAAATCAAGCTGGTGGTGGCCTCGAAGCCTGGCGTCTATGCGCTGGAACGCGCCGCGAAAGCGGGCGTGGAGGGCGTAGTCGTCCGCCGCAAGGATTATGAAAAGAGTGAGGATTTCGACACTGCTCTTCTGAATGTGTTGAAAACTCATAACATCGACCTCGTGGTTTTGGCAGGTTTTTTGTCTGTGCTGGGACCGAGCGTCATCAAAGCCTACCCCCGCCGCATCCTGAATGTCCATCCGGCACTTATCCCGTCCTTCTGCGGTCCGGGCATGTACGGTCTGCGTCCGCATGAAGCAGCTCTGGCACGGGGATGCAAAGTCACAGGCGCAACGGTCCACTTTGTCAACGAGGAGTGTGACGGCGGTCCCATCCTGCTGCAAAAGGCGGTGGATATCCTGCCCGACGATACGCCGGAGGTGCTGCAGAAGCGGGTCATGGAACAGGCAGAATGGAAGCTGCTGCCAAAGGCAGTCGCTATGGTGTGCAGCAGAGAAGTGAAATAAGGTTCCCCTGTCAGGGGAGACAAGCGCAGAAACGGAGAACAACATGGAAAAGATCAATCTGAACGAGTATCTGGTATCCAACGAGTATCCGGGTCGTGGTATTGCGGTCGCAAAGGCACCCGATGGCCGTCAGATGTTTATTGGATATTTCATCATGGGTCGCAGCGAGAACAGCCGCAACCGTGTATTCGACCCGGTGCCGGAGCGTGGCGGCATCTGTACCATCGCAGCCGACCCGGACAAGCTGGAAGACCCCAGCCTGATCATCTATAATCCGGTGCTGACCCTTGGCAAGACCCACATTGTTACCAACGGCGACCAGACCGATACGATCTACGACCTGATGAGTCAGGGCAAGAGCTTCGCCGACGCTCTCCGCACCCGGACATTTGAGCCGGATGCGCCGAATTACACCCCCCGCATCTCCGCGGTCGTCTATGCGGACGGCAGCTATCAGATGAGCATTCTCAAGTCTGCGGATGGCAACGGCGAGAGCGTCCAGCGGTATTTCTTTGATTATCCCCAGCCTGTCGCCGGCGAGGGCCATTTCATCAGCACCTACAAGCATAACGGCAGTCCCATCCCCAGCTTTGAGGGCGAGCCGCTCTGTTTTGCCTGCTCCCGCACCATCGGCGATTTCGCTACCGGTCTGTGGAGCAGCCTGAACATGGACAACAAGGTCAGCCTGTTTGCCCGGGTCATCGACCTCGAGACCGGCGAGAGCGGCGACATGATCTTCAACAAATACGACGCTGTTTGCAGCGATCTGGACGACCCGGAAGAGCCGGAGCTACTGCCCGAGGAACTGGAAGCTCTGGAAGCGTCGGATGAGGAATAAGGAGGAAGCGGAATGAACGAACTGGCATTGAAGTATGGCTGCAACCCCAATCAGAAGCCCAGCCGCATTTATATGGAAGATGGCTCTGACCTGCCTGTGACCGTTTTGAATGGCAAGCCCGGCTATATCAATTTTCTGGACGCGCTCAACTCCATCCAACTGGTAAAGGAGCTGAAAACCGCCTGCGGTCTGCCGGCAGCGGCTTCATTCAAGCACGTTTCCCCAGCAGGCGCGGCCTTGGGTCTGCCCCTGACCGATGTGGAGCGGAAAATGTACCACATCGCTCCGGATTTTGAGTTGTCCCCATTGGCTTGCGCCTATGCACGCGCCCGTGGTGCGGATCGCATGTCCTCCTTCGGCGACTGGATCGCCCTGTCTGAGGTCTGTGACGTTCCGACCGCAAAGCTCATCCAGCATGAAGTCTCGGATGGCATCATTGCCCCGGGCTATGAGCCGGAAGCTCTGAAAATCCTTGCGAGCAAGAAAAAGGGCAATTACAACGTGGTCGCTATCGACTCCAACTACAAGCCCAACCCCGTCGAGCACAAGCAGGTCTACGGCATTACTTTTGAACAGGGACGCAACGAGCTTGCCATCAACGCCGAGACTATGCTGAGCAACTTTGTCACCGAGAACAAGACCGTGACCGAGGAGCAGAAGCGTGACCTCATCATTGCCCTCATTACCCTGAAATATACCCAGTCCAATAGCGTCTGCTATACCTACCACGGTCAGACCATCGGCGTCGGCGCAGGGCAGCAGAGCCGGATCCACTGCACCCGTCTGGCGGGTCAGAAGGCGGACAACTGGCAGCTCCGTCATATGGATAAGGTGCTGAACCTGCCCTTCCGTGACGACGTGGCAAAGCCCAACCGGGACAACGCCATTGATGTTTATATCGGCGACACCCCCGAGGACGTCATTGGCGATGATGTCTGGGCAGAGACCTTCACCGAGCAGCCCGCACCCCTGACCGTTGAGGAAAAGAAAGCCTACCTGAGCCAGATCACGGGTGTCTGCCTTGGCTCGGACGCATTCTTCCCCTTCGGCGACAACATCGAGCGTGCCCGCCGTTCCGGTGTGACTGCTATCGTTCAGCCCGGCGGCTCCATCCGCGACCAGCAGGTCATCGACACCTGCAACAAATACGGTATCGCAATGGCGTTCTGCGGCATCCGGCTGTTCCATCACTGAGGATAAAACTCTCAGTCTCGCTATCGCTCGACAGCTCCCCTGGTAGGGGGAGCCACTGGCGAAGAGAAGAAGCTTTGCGCACTGCCAAAGCCTCCCCTCAGTAGGGGAGGTGGCAATGTGGAGCATTGACGGAGAGGTTAGGAGGGTATGAGAAATGCAAAAGAAAATCTTAGTCGTTGGCGGCGGCGGCCGCGAACATGCCATCATCAAGGCACTGAAAAAAAGCCCGGACTGTGGCGAGATCTGGTGCGCACCCGGCAACGGCGGCATCAGCTATGACGCCCACTGCATGAACATCAAGGCAACCGACGTGGAAACCATGGTCGGTTTTGCCGAGACGGAGAAGTTTGATTATGTTGTCGTTGCGCAGGACGACCCGCTGGCACTGGGCATGGTCGATGCGCTGGCGGCAGTCGGAATTCCGGCGTTTGGTCCGGACAAGGCGGCAGCCCGCATTGAAGCGTCCAAGGTCTTTTCCAAGGATCTGATGAAGAAGTACGGCATCCCGACCGCAAAATATGAGACATTTGATGACCCCGCAAAGGTCATGGATTACATCCGTGCGGAGAACAAGTACCCGGTCGTCATCAAGGCGGATGGTCTAGCACTGGGCAAGGGCGTCCTCATCTGTGAGAATGAGCAGCAGGCTGCGGACGGCGTGAAGGAGATCATGCTGGATAAGAAGTTCGGCGCATCCGGCAATCATGTTGTCGTCGAAGAGTTCCTGACGGGTCCGGAGGTCAGCGTTCTGAGCTTCACCGACGGCAAAGTTGTCAAGCCGATGGTCTCTTCAATGGATCACAAGCGCGCCAATGACCACGATACCGGTCTGAACACGGGCGGTATGGGTACGATCGCGCCCAACCCCTACTACACGCCCGAAATTGCTGCCGAGTGCATGGAGAAAATTTTCCTGCCCACCATCCGCGCGATGAACGCCGAGGGCTGTCCCTTCAAGGGCTGTCTCTATTTCGGTCTGATGCTGACGCCGGACGGTCCCAAGGTCATCGAGTACAACTGTCGCTTCGGTGATCCTGAAACGCAGGTCGTTCTGCCTTTGCTGGAAAGCGACCTGCTCAAGATCATGACCGCCTGCACCGAGGGCACGCTGGCGGATACCGAGGTCAAGTTCTCCGACGGTGCTGCCGCCTGCGTGATTCTGGCGTCCGGTGGCTATCCGGTCAGTTACGAGAAGGGTAAACTCATCTCGGGTCTGGTGGACGGTCAACTGCCCGATGAACCGGATATTACGGTCTATCACTCTGGAACCGCCATTACGGAGGACGGCCAGCTGGTAACGGCCGGTGGCCGTGTTCTGGGCGTGACGGCAACTGCTCCGGCTCTGCCCGGCGCGCTGACGAAGGCTTACGCCGCCGCCGAAAAGATCCACTTCGACAAGCTGCATAAGCGGAGCGATATCGGCCTGAGAGCATTAAAGGCGATTGCGGATAGAGGATAACGGCATCGCCCTCTCAGTCAATGCTCCGCATTGCCAGCTCTCCCAGAGGGAGAGCCTTTGGCAGGCCGGGCAGGTTTGGGCTGAACGAAGAAGCAAGATAAAATTTTCAGAGCGTAGGCCTCGCGGACTGGATTCACGGCATCTGTGATAAAGCAGTTTGTTTTGAAGCTGTGAATCTGGACAGCAAGGCACTCACGTTCACGAAAACAGGAGCTTTGCTCGTACAGTAAAAAGTGAACCGATTCGCCAGTGGCTCGCCCCTTGGGAGAGCTGTCACCGAAGGTGACTGAGAGGGCGAGGATGCTGACAAATAAGAGAAAAACGATAAAATAACAGGAGGGTCTTTCCCTATGGTATATCGTATTTATG
>CAVEGP010000096.1:0-8426 GCA_963615155.1 Bacteroides uniformis
TTATAGCTTACCAGCAGATCCAGCTCCGAATTTTCCTCAACCTCGACGCCCAACTCATACAAGCCCTTGATGGGGGCATTGCAGGCAAAGAAATCCTGCGGACGAGGACCGAAGGTGATGATCTTCAGGTCCTTGATGCCCAGAATGGCGCGGGCAATGGGGATGAACTCCTCCATTTTGTCGGCGATCTCGGAAGCTGTGCCCACCGGATATTCCGGAATGTAACCCTTCAGATGGCGCATTCCCAGATTATAGGAGCAGTTCAGCATCCCGCAGTAGGCGTCGCCGCGTCCATTGATCATATCGCCATCGCCCTCGGCAGCGGCCACGAACATACAGGGACCGTCAAAATATTTGGCAATCAGAGTTTCCGGGGTTTCCGGACCGAAGTTGCCGAGGAATACGGTCAGGGCGTTGCAGCCAGCGTTCTTCACTTCAGTGACAGCCTTGAGCATATCGGCCTCGTTCTCGACAGCAGTCTGCGCTTCGTAGACGTTCAGATTTTTGGTGTCGCAGGCGGATTTGATGGCACTGCGGCGTTTCTGGCTCAGTTGGATGGGAAAACAGTCGCGGCTGACCGCAATGATGCCCAGCTTGACTTCGGGGATGTTGGTGCTCTTCATAAGGCGTCCTCCTAATTTTCTCTGATTTACTGTGGATTGTCAAGTGAAATATCAATGTTGATGCCATACAACCCGACATACGCACCCTGCGAGGCTTCGGTGCTGTCCGGATGCGCCAGCAGCCACTTATTGCACGCCCAAAGGCGGGCATCATCGCCGCCGTCGGTTTTGAAATCAGCAGGCATCGCCGTGTTCGTGCCCTTCGGCAGGGCGACCAGAACACGGAATCCCTTGTCGGCGTTGATGTGGCAGGGTGCGTAGTGCAGGGTCGTTGCGTAGACCTCGACCAGAACTCCGGCGGGTACATGGAACGCCTTGACCTTGGCAGTGTCCAGTTTGCCGTTTTCCACTTCATCCAGCTTTGCCAGCAGCAGGATAAAATCTTCCGAGCCAAGGTTGAACTCGCTGTCGCGGTGGTATTCCAGACAGTTCAGCTTGGTGTTGTGACCGTTGCACCAGCCGAGCTGACAGGGCACCCCGCCGAAGAGGTGCTCGCTGACCTCCACAGCGGCAGGCAATTCCTGCAAACGCTCGTCTTCGGCAACGTAATCCGTGGCTTCCGGAAGGGGCGTTTCGGCGAGGGTATTTAAAATTTCCTGTTTGACGTCGTCCAGACCCGTGACGACCCGACCATAGGGCTTGAACTCCGGGTCGTTGACCGAATAAATCTCCATATTGCTTCCCTCATTCCAATGCTTTCAGTGCCGGATAATACCGCTTCCATGCGGCATATCGTGCGTTGTATTTTTTGACCAATTTCGGGTCGGGTTTCGTTTCGCTCTTGATCTTGACGAGTGCCTTTGCGCAGTCGGCAACGGTAGCATATTCTCCGCAGGCAACTGCCGCCAGCATTGCGCCGCCATAACCCGGACCCTGCTCTGTCTGGGGTGATTGCAGGGTCAGGTTCAGAACATTTGCCATGATGGTATGCCAGAGTGGGCTTTTCGCACCGCCGCCGCAGAGAGTGCTGTGGGTGACGGTGATCCCCTGCGCCCGTGCAATCTCCACACAATCCCGGATGGCAAAGGCAACGCCTTCCAGAACCGCCTGTGTCATATCGGTTCGGGTGGTGTCCATCCGCAGGCCGAGGAATGCGCCACGTGCGGCGGGGTCGTTGTGGGGGCTGCGCTCGCCCATCAGGTAGGGCAGATAATAAACATCGTTTGCACCCAGCTTGTCCGGCGTAATGGGTGCCTGCTCGGCGGGGTAATCCTCTGCCTTGAGGATATCGTCCATCCACCATTTGTTGCAGCTTGCGGCGGAAAGGATGCAGCCCATCAGGTGGTAGCCGCCGTCCGCGTGAGCAAAGCTGTGCAGGGCGTTCTTCTCATCCACGCCAAACTTCCCGCTGGTGATGAACACCGTGCCGGACGTACCAAGAGAAATGTTGCACCTGCCGTCTCCGACTGCGCCACAGCCGACAGCGGCAGCGGCGTTGTCACCGGCTCCAGCGCACACCACCACACTTTGCGGCAGACCCAGCGTTTCGGCGGCTTCGGCGGTCAATGTGCCGACAGGCTGCCAGCTTTCGTAAAGCTTGGGAAGCTGACTTTCCAGCACGCCGCAGATGTTCAGCATCTCTTTGCTCCACTGCTTGTGCTGCACATCGAGCAGCAGCATTCCGGAAGCGTCGGAATAGTCGGTACAGTGCGTTCCCGTGAGCTTGTAGTTGATGTAATCCTTCGGCAGCATGATCTTTGCGATGCGGGCAAAAAGAGCTGACTCGTTCTGCTTCATCCAGAGCAGCTTCGGGGCGGTAAAGCCCGCAAACGCAATGTTGGCAGTGTATTTGCTCAGTGCTTCCTTGCCGATGGTGTTGTTCAGAAAATCTACCTGCGGCTGGGTGCGGCCATCGTTCCAGAGAATGCAGGGGCGGATGACGCTGTCATCCTTGTCCAGCACCACCAGACCGTGCATCTGTCCGCCTGCGCCGATGCCCTTCACCTGCGAAGCATCAATGCCTTTCAGAAGCTCCGGGATGCCCTCGCAGACGGCGTTCCACCAGTCGGCAGGGTCCTGTTCGCTCCATCCCGGGTGGGGAAATGCGATGGGATATTCCCGGCTGACGATATTCAAAATTTGCCCGGCTTTGTCCATGAGCAGCAGCTTGACTGCACTGGTGCCGAGGTCGATGCCAATGTACACAAAATTCCTCCTTTACACTTCGTTGCTGCCCCTATCTTACGCAAAAAAATCAGCCATCGTCAAGATGTCCGACCGGAGTTGTGCAAAAAGAGGGGTAAGGTTTGAGAATCTTTCGGGTACTCAAAACAGGGCGGTTATGGTACACTAAGAACGGACTTTAATAGGTGTTGCCCGCTTCCATGATTCAGGCATAGAAAACGAACAAGGAAAAGCGGATGTTTCAGGAATCGGGATAAAAACTCAGAAAAACAGGAGGGAATGAGATGAAGCATACCGTCCGTTTGCGGGAACGGCTGCTGCTGGTGTATCTGGTGGGCGGTCTATTGCCGATGCTCTGCATGGTGATGCTTCTGGTGGGTCAGCAGCGTTCTGCCGTAATGAATCTCTCACGCAATACCGCATATTCTGAGCTGACGACCCTGCGGAATCTGCTGGCTGAGGACAGCCGTATTCTGGAGGACGTGTCCAAGCGGATGTACTTTGATGAAAAGTTGGAAGCCATCTCGCGGACGCAGTATACCGACTATGCGCAGGTGGTGGTCGATTGCCGTGCTTATACAACGCTGAATGAGTATGAGGATTATTATTCCGGAACGATCAGCAGCATCAGCATTTATCTGGATAACGATACCTTTACTGGAAACTCTCAACTGGCGCAGGCTACGGAGGAGGTACAGCGGAGCAAATGGTATCAGCAGGCGTTGGTGGATCAGGGACGGGCGCGCTGGTGGTATCTCCAGAATCCTTCCGATGGACGGGATTATCTGACGCTGGTGCGGCTCGTCCGAACCAAGAGCGGCGAGATGGTCGGCGTGGCGGCTCTGCGGATGAATCTGGAGGCATTGGAAAATCAGTTCGTTCAGTATCAGAGCGATTTGTATATCCTGCTGGGAGAACAGGTCGTTCTGGCAAATCAGGACGGTCTGAACGCCACCGGCGCACAGTTGAATCTGCTGGCAAGCCACAACGCAGGCGCGACAAAGGCTGTGCAGGATATGCTGAACGGTCAGAAGGTACAGCTTGTGGTGCAGTCGGTGGATGATACAGTCTGTTGCAACACCCTGACCCTGCTGAGCATTGAGCCGTACACGAACATCCTGGGTTCGGTCAACAACAGTATGCGGGGGTCGATGCTGTTTGTGGTGGGCAGTGTTCTGGTGTCTCTGGTGCTCATCGTATTCTTGTCGAATCATTTTGCGCAGAGGGTGGAGCGTTTCAAGGGCGAAATGGAAAAAGCTGCCCACGGCGAACGGGAGCTGGCACCGGACATTGGCGGCAATGACGAGATCTCGGAGCTGTACCGGTATCTCAACAGCATGATCGCGGACATCGACAACCTGACAAGCCGCGTTTACGAGAGCCGTTTGGAGCAGGAGCAGCTTCGCACCCGTCAGCGGGAAGCTGAGTTCAAGATGCTGGCAAGTCAGATCAACCCGCATTTCCTCTACAACACGCTGGAAAGCATCCGGATGAAAGCCTACGCCGCCGGAGATACGGAGGTGGCGGATATGGTGAAGATGCTGTCCAAGCTGATGCGGCGGAACACCGAGATTCGGGACACGCTGGTCTCTCTGCGCAGTGAGCTGATCCTGACCGAATACTACCTGAAAATTCAGAACTATCGCTTCGGCGATGCCATCCGGTATAAATTCTGGGTGGATGAGGAAGCCGAGGAGCTGACGATCTTGCCGCTGCTGCTGCAGCCCATCGTCGAAAACGCCTTTGTCCACGGTCTGAAGGATCGCCGTGCAGGTGGACAGATCACCGTGCGGGTGGAATTGGCGGAAGCTCTGCGCATTACGATTGCGGACAATGGCTGCGGTATCCCGACGCAAAAGCTGACCGAGATCCGGCAGCAGCTTTCAGAGTATGACCCGGCCAGCCAGTCCCATATCGGCGTGGCAAACGTGAACCAGCGCATCAAGCTGTATTACGGCGGACAGTATGGCATTTCCATCCAGAGCGAGGATGGGGATGGAACGCAGGTTACATTGACTCTGCCGAGACAGCTCAATGGAGAGGGAAGGAACATTTATGGATAAGCGAGAAACTGCCCGCAAAATTTCCCGGCGTGTCTTTCTGGGCGCAATGGCAGCCTGCGGTACATTGGCTGTCACAGGTTGTCAGACAGAAAAAGCGGCCAGCACAGCAGATGGCGCACTGCAATTAGTGTTTTTCAATATGGACGGCATCAGTGATTCGTGGACAGACCCGATAGCACAGAAGATCACCGAAAAAACTGGGATCTCCCTGAAAACACTTTATCCCTCCCGCGGCAGCGGCGAAGCTATCGACCTGATGCTGACAGACGGCGAATATCCGGACATCATTTTCGCAAAGGGCGATGGGAACAAGCTGGTGGAAGCAAACGCCCTGATGGATCTGGAGCCGCTCATCGAAGAGTACGGTCCGAACATCCGGACGTTGTATGGAGAGGACTACAAGCTTCTCCGGTACAGCGAAGAAAAACCGTATATCTATCAGTTGTGCAGCAATACGGCAAACCGGGAGATCTATACAACATCCGGTTCAGCGCAGCTGCAATGGGCGGTACTGAAGGAACATGACTACAAAATCCCCTATACGCTGGCGGACTACGAAGCGCAGATCAAGACCTATCTTGCCGACCACCCGGAAACGGATGGCAAGCCCACTATTGGTATTTCACTCTGCTGCACCGATTGGCGGTGGTACATCACCCTGTCCAATCCATCGGCGGCCATCGCCGAAGCAGCACCGGATAACGGTCAGTGGCTCATCGACGGGGACAGCGTGACCTATCTCCACGCCGGACCAAACCAGAAGGAATACTACACATGGCTGAACCGGATGTACTGGGAAGGCGTGCTCGATCCGGAATTCGCGACGCAGACCTTCGACGACTACAAGCAGAAGATCGTTTCCGGACGGGTGCTGGGGCTTCTGGATGCCGATTGGAACTATGCCGAGGCGCAGAAGGAGATTATCCGTGCCGGACAGATCGAGCGTAGCTATGCCGGTCTGCCGGTCACGCTGCACGAGGGTGACTTGTGCCCCAGCCTGTTCAACTGGGGGCTTTCACCCGGCTGGGGCGTGGGCGTTACGACAGCCTGCCAGCATCCGGAGCGGGCGGTGAAATTTCTTGATTGGCTGTGCAGCGAGGAAGGGCAGATCCTCATTCATTGGGGCATTGAGGATGTTAACTATACGGTCAACGCAGAAGGAAAACGGGTGCGTTCTCAGGCAGAGATCGACCGCTCTCAGCAGGATGCGGATTACCAGTCCGAGACGGGAGTGGGGTTCCATGCTTATCCGTTCCCCGGTTATGGAAAGGGTGTTTATGACAGCACCGGAAACTCCTATCAGATCGAAGACAAGGCGTATACCATCAGTGCCTATAACGCCGAGGAAAAAGCCGCCTGCAAAGCGTGGGGCGTGGAGATGCTGCGGGATATCTTTCCGCCCGGTGAGAGCTTTCCGGCACCGACCCATTCCGCAGGCTGGAATCTGCCCTTGACACGGGAGCTATCCGCCGAAGTGGAAAAGCTGAACACAGTCGCATGGCAGGGGCTGATCGACTGTATTCTCAGCCCGCAGGATGGGTTTGAGGCCTGTTGGGAAAAGCTACAGCAGGATCTGCTGGATGCGGGGCGTCTGGACGCCGAAGCCCAGATGGCGGAACTGGTGAAAAATCAGGAACAGTTCTGGAAAACGTTGTAGCCCTCTCCGTCCACTCACTCCGTTCGTGTCCACCTCTCCCAAAGGGCGAGCCGATTGAAAATAGAACTTATCAAACAAAGAAGGACTGTCGCACAAATTCTGTGCAGCAGTCCTTTTGTTTACCACTTCAGCGCGCCGTTTTCCGAACCCCTGCGGAACTCGTTTGGACTGACGCCGACGTATTTCTTGAATTTTTTGTGGAAATAGTCCACATCTTTATAGCCAAGCTGGGCGGCGACCTCATAGACACGCAGATTGCTTTTTTGCAGCAGCTCCTTGGCGTGCTCCATCCGCACCTTGTCCAGATATTCATTGAAGGAGCAGTTGGTCTGTTCCCGAAACAGCTTCCCGAGGTAAGAGCTGTTGTAGCCGAACAGAGGCGCAATCTCTTCCAGCTTGAGAGGCTGGGCGCAGTTCAACTCGATGTAATGCTGCACTCGGTCGATGGTGCTGTCTGCGCCGCTGTGGACGGTGGAAGAAAAGACAGCGAATTGCGCCTGCATGAAGTCGAGGATGTCGTAGAGGTTGTTCTTCTCCTCTACGAACCGCACCGAGCTGGACTCGCTGGAAAGCGCATTCATGCTGTTTTTGTAAAGATAAACGATCTGCTGGCGGACGGTGACATAGATCTCGGTCAGGAACATTTTGCAGACGGTTGGGGTCTCGCACCGCTGACAGAGTGTCTCCCGCAGATGGGCAAAATCGGCAGCCAGCTGCTTGGTGTTTTTTGCCTGAATGCAGTTGACGAATCGCTTGCAGTATTCGGCGTTATCCTCGGTGCCCAGCGGAACAAAGGTATCGGACACGGGAAGATCCTGCGCATCCAGAACATGCCGCTGCGGGGCACAGAAGAACCGACGCTGCATCAATTTTACGGCGTCACAATAGGAGATGACGACCTCCTGCGGGGCGGACACCACCCGGCCCAGACAGACGAAACGGGTCTGCCATGCAGAAGGCAGGGTGCTGATGGTGCGTTGTGCGGTCAGCCAGCGTTGCAGGCGGGTAATGGTGGCTTTTCCGCGCAGAAGATAGAATTCGCGGTTGTCGATCACGATGCAGTCGGTCTCGGCGACTTCCAGTCCGCTGCCGACCAGAAGCGATGCGATCGCTCCGGAAACGGATGCGGACGACGGAACAAACTGCTCGCAGGCCAGCACCTGATAGCTGTCCGCCGAAAGCCAGTAATCCGCCAGAGGATCGACAGCAGGGTCGTACACGCCGTTCAGAAGCCGGAACAGCAGGGAAGAGTGAGCGTGCTTTGTCAGCTCCCGACGGGTCGAGCGTTCTTTGTCCAGTTCCTTGGCGATGGCACGGACAGCATCAGCCAGTTCGTCCTCGTCAATGGGCTTTGTTAGATAAAAAGAAGTGCGGCTGCGCATGGCGCGCTGGGCATAGCCGAAATCCGATGCGCCGCTCAGAATGATGAAATACCCCTGATATCCCTGTCGGCGTGCGGTCTCGATGGCTTCCATGCCGTCCAAGCCGGGCATCCGGATATCCATCAAAACAAGGTCGGGCTTTTTCTCGACGATCAGCTCCAATGCCCGTTCGCCGTCGGTGGCTGTGCCGCAGATCTCAAAGCCGAGCTGCCGCCACGGGACGATCACCTGCAATCCCTGCAAAATGGGTTCCTCATCATCCGCAATCAGGACTCTGTACATATCCAATCCGCTCCTTTTTCACAAACTGCCGGAATATTTCCAGATCCATTGTAGCAGGACTACCGGAAAAAGTCTAGGTTCTGTCCGGTAGAGATCGAATTCTGAAAGAAAGCGGAGCGCAAAAAGTTCCTGTAACCACACAGAAGGCACACTCCGGAAGAAACAGGAAAAACAACATCCTGCAATTGAAAAAATGATAGCTCGGAAAAACGGGGGAATCTCGGATTTTTCGGGCAATCAAAAAAATTACCGCAATTTGTCCAAGATTTCTCCGGTTTACCCATGAGGACTCTCC
>CAVEGP010000097.1:0-8369 GCA_963615155.1 Bacteroides uniformis
GCTTCATGATGACCTGTGCGGAGATGATGTTTGCCGCCTTGCGGGACATGTCCTTGTAATCTTTTGCGCAGATGATTTTCATGGAAAATTGCTCCCTCTTTTTACTTCAGCAGCAGCGGCAGAAAGCTCGTGCCGTTCTGCGGTGACTTTCTGTGGAAATACTCGGCTGCGGTTGCGCCCACATCGCTGAGCGTCTTGCGGATGCCGATATCCTTGGGCGTGGAGTGCTTACTGTAGATCATCAGCGGCACCATCTCACGGGTGTGGTGTGGGTGACCGATGGTCGGGTCATTACCGTGGTCGGCCTGAACAATAAGGATATCCTCCTCACCGAGGGCGTCCCGAATCTCGCCAATCCATCCATCCGCTACACGCAGACGATCTGCGTAGGCTGCAACATTCTCCCGGTGACCGCACAGGTCGGTCTCCTGCACATTGGTGCAAATGAACGCCGTTTCATGTTCCTGCACGATTTCCAGAGTGCGTTTCAGTACGCTGGCCGTGTCCACCATCGGGATGCTGGTTCCGTAGTTGTTGGTAACAACATCTGCCACCTTTCCCAGCAGGAACACCGGCAGACCGCTCTTGCCCAGAATGGTCGGCATCTGTACCTCCGGGTCAACACCATAGCCCATGTGAATGCAATGGTAATCATTGTTGTAAACGCCGCTGGCCGGGGCATTGACACCGATGTAGTCGCCATGCTCCTCAATAGCATCCAGCAGATTCTGCAGATGCACGCCCCGTCCGCCAAAGGTGATGACGCGAGGAACAACCGACACACTGCGCACCAGATAACCGATCTTGAGTTCTTCCTCAAAATTCAGATCATCGATGGCGGCAGTCACGTTGAACGCCTGACCCGGATCACATTCCACATTGTCCGCCACGGTGCATGCCTCGTTGACAATGAGCAGGCGTTTACCGGAGGTTCCGGTGTAATAACGAACATGATAGCCCGCCTCTTCCAGCGTCTGCTTGATCTTCTCGATCTTGTTGCAGATCGGCTCGCCAAAGGGCTTTGCAGGGAGCGTGCCCATGATCTCCTGATGACCAAAGAAGGTATCGGCACCGTCGTGCATCAACATTGCGCGACCAAAGGTGGCATCGGGCGCAAACGGCAGACCGGGAAATTCCCGTCCCACAATGTTTGCCAGCCCCAGGCTTGCCAGATTCGGCAGTTTCAGATCCGGTGTGTGCTCAAAGATATGCACGCAGGTATTTGCGCCGCAGTCTGCAGGACGCACCTGCGGCACATCGGGCATTGCGCCCACGCCAAAGCCATCCAGCACGATCACAACAAACTTTCCCATGTGAAGAAACATCCTTTCCCATTATTCCCGAACTGGATTTCCCAATGCGGAGTAAAGCCCTGCCAGCTCGGGTTTTCCCTCGGACAGCCCCTTTACCACCGCCACCCGGCTGCGGGTCACAAAAAACTGTGTCCGGAACGCCATAACCACCGCAGCCGACACCGGGCAGTTCTGCTGCAGTTCGAAATGATAATCGATGCTGGAATCGTCCGGCGGAAGCACCGAAACGATTTTTGCATCTTCCAGCGTCGTGCCCACCAGCGCATTTTTCATGTGCCCGCGCCGATAATGCCCGCCGCCGTAGCAATAGGCTTTTGCTCCCAGATTATGACTAACCTCGGAAACATACAGGTAACCCGGTCGCTCCTCGGCATCCGGATGGGTGGCATGATAGGGGGTGGTTCCCGTCAGACCGTGACCCGGCTCACCGTGCGTGCCGCCTGCTGCTGCAATCTTGGGGATGCTGTGGACGCAGGTCGCGCTCGGGGTGTTGAGCATCAGATCCCTGTAGCCCAAGGCAGTCAGCATCCGGGCCGCCGTCTGCACTGTTTCGATGTTGGGCGTGGGCAGGATATCTCCCGCCGCTTCGTCGTACAAGAAACAGGGGAAGCTGCACACACCTCCCACTTCGACGCCGGGCATGTTTTCGATGGCGTGAACGATCTGTTCCAGCTCTGTCAGCGTAAAGCCGCCGTACTGACCGGAATACAGCATATCGTTTTCGCCCAGAACACGGAGCATCAGTTTCTGCTGCAGACCCAGCTCTGTACAGACTTTGCTGATTTCCTGCGCCTTTTCCAGCGAGTAGACCGTAACGATCCTTGGCTTTGCAGACAAGATCTTTTTCAGGGCTGCATGGGGGATCTGCACCAGATGCCCCACATTTCCGATGGGGATCTGATTTTCCACCATCGTCAGTGCCTCCCGGAAATCCACACACACTGCGCCAACGTATCCCATCTCGGTCAGTGCATGGGCGATCATCGGATTGCGCCCGATCTGCTTGAGCATAAAGAAGTTCTGTACGCCGTTCGCATCGCCCGCCTGCTTAATCTTGCGTGCGTTTTCCAGAATCATGTCATAATCCAGCAGATAGGTATCCGGCAGAATCACACCTGCCTGCTGCCATTCAATGCCCAGACGCACCAAAGGCTGGTTACGCTCCATAACGGATTTTAAAAACACAGGGCATCTCTCCTTTTCCTCTAATTTTCTTAAAAGAACTCAGCTTTCCTGCACCTGCTCCATGCACTGACGCAGGATACGGATGATGGTATCCGGACCGCTGCGCATGGGGTTGATGCGAATCACGCGGTGTTCAATGGTGGGATCCTGTGCGCGGAAGGTCCCGCTGACCCGATAGATCATAGGCGCAAACTCGTATTTGCTCTCACTGCCCACCGGGTGGGGTGCCGCACCAAACTGCGGAGCTGCTGCCAGAACCTTTTCGGCGATGTCCTTCTCGAACTCTACCAGCAGCACCTTGCTCTGCGCATTCGCCAGAAATGCTTCCTTGATACCCGGGATCTCGCCTGCGTTCAGGCGGCGCACCAGCTCTTCGTTGACCTCGCTCTGGATCGCCAGCGACACCGGCGCATAAATGAGACCGCGCAGCGCTTCCATAGCTTCATGGCCCTGCACCTGGCTGCCGCCGGAATACTGCATCTTGTAAATGCGGTCAACCAGTTCTTTTTTGCCAACCACAGCACCGACGCCCTCCGGGCCAAGGATCTTGAAGCAGGAGAAGGTCGAAAGGTCTGCGCCTGCCTGGCAGCCGATGGCGTCCACCTTGAGGGCGGCATAGTTGTCATCGGTCACGACCGGAACCTCTGGCAGCGCCTGCTTGATGGCGGCAATGACGGCTTTGTAGTCATAGCTGTCATCCGGCTTCTGACGGGTCAACTGTACCAGTGCGCCTCGAATCTCATCTTTATGGGCGGCACAAACGGCTTTGAGCTGTTCCATGTCATTAAAATCTGCCCGGATGGGCTTGAGACCCATGGAATCAATGGTGACCTGTGTAGTCGGATAGATGGGTGAGGTATGTACCAGAATACTCTCGCCCGCCTTCATGCACGCCGTCAGTGCCCAGCGGATCGCACCCGTGCCTGCACCACGCACGAACAGCGCAGCTTCTGCATCAAAAGTATCTGCAAAAACGTGTTCTGCCCGCAGGGTGCAATGCGGCTTGTTCAGACCTTTGACAACACCGAGGTCACCCAGTGAAAGAACTTCTTCTCCGCTGAAATTGCGGGTGATTGCATCAATGACTTTGAATTGGAGCTTTTTTGCCTGCTCCAACGAGATGGAATGCAATGGATAGGTTTTCATAGTTGCTCTCCTTAGACAGATGCTTTGCTCTGCCCTTTGTAAATGCGCAGTGCGTTGCGGTACAGGAGCTTTTCAAAAGTCTGTTCCGGCACACCCGCTTCGCAGACCATCGGCGCAAAAGTATCCAGCAGATAGCTGTAGCCCACACCGCCGCGGTCTGCAAAATTGCTGCGGCGGGTGATGTCCATGCTCATCACAATCTGGTTTTCATACCCCTCACGGCAGAGCTGGCTGAGCCACATTGCACGGGATCGATCCGGCTGATAATTGCACTTGCCAATGGTGTCAAAGGCGATGTTCACTCCCTGATCCAGCAGACGCTTCATGTAATCCAGATCCGCCGACAAGTCAATGTGGCTCAGCACCACTCGGCTGAGGTCAACACCGAAGCTCTTGAAAATTTCCAGCTGCTCCATACCGCGTGTTCCCAGCGTGGTATGGGTGCAGATAGGAGCGCCCGTTTCTGCATGAGCACGGGATGCTGCATGAAAGATTTTTGCCTCCGGCTCGGTAATGTCCTTGGACGTTCCAATCTCACCGATCAGCTCCGCACGGATGCCCGTATCCTCGATACCGACGGTCAGTTCCCGCACCATGATGTCGCTCAACTGTTGCTCCGTCAGAGTGTAGCACTCCGGTGGGAGGAATGGCTCTTTATAGTAGCCTGTGGCATGGGTGATCTTCACGCCTGCCGCAGCCGCGACCTTCTCGGTATAAACCACATTACGCCCCATGCCGCGGTTGGTCTGGTCGATGATGCCGACCACACCCTGCTCGGCAAGGTGATGATATTCCGCCACCGTTGCGTCAAAGTCATCCAGCCTGCAGTCGATGTTCTTCTTTGGACCGGAAAGGTCGATGGTGGTATGTTCATGTGCGTACAAAATCTTTTCAGGGAGTTTCAAAAGGGTTCGCCTCCTATTTTCTCGCTTCCATCAGGCAGCCGGAGTGTACAGGGACAGCAGGAACAGCACGTTTGCGATCAGACCGACCAGAATCGCACCCAGCGGACCGACAGCCATGGAGACCAGAGGCTTCTTGCTGCACTTGTTGATGCACCAGAATGCTACTATGATAAACAGACCTGTGGTCGGCATGATGGCCTGTGCTGCCAGAATGCCACCGATCAGCAGGGCGATGTCGATGACATAACTCATAGCGGTACGGATGTTATCACCGCATCGCTTGATCCCTGGGAACTTATCCAGACCCTTTGCAATCACGTTGAGCAGCAGGATTTCAACGCAGATGCAGGCTGCGCCAGCAATCAGGGCAATGATGGGGTTGGGGATGAGCAGACCGATGACAAAGACGAAGGTCATACCAGCCGGAGCATAAACGCCGGTGGTGATGGCAGTGGTAGCAACCAGAGGGATAAAGCCGATGGCACGGGCCAGAGCAGTCAGGCCAGCATTCACGCGGTCACCCTCGGCCAGCAGACCCAGGCTGATGGGGTCGCCTGCCATGATGCCCATGCTGGTGCCGGCAGCGATCAGTCCGCCCATGATGGCAAGGTACGGCATATACTTGCGGATACGGGCAACCTTGTCTGCGAAGATCTGGGTCAGCATCTCGTTGGCGTTCTGGTCGTTGCCTTCTTTATCCATGGCGGCGAACACCAGCATGATGATCATACCAGCCAGAAGGGCCATACCGTCTTTGTTCAGGGAAATGGTATGCTCTGCATCCAGAGCGATCTTGCCGTAGGTCTCAACGATCTGACGAACCAGCAGGGTGATGATAGCGGTGATGCTGCCCTTGACCACACCGAACTGCAATGCGACCGTGACTGCCGGGAAGATGGCGAAGGCCAGCGTAATGCCTGCGGAGACCTGCCCCAGGCTGCCGAGGAAGTTGACTGGAAGCAGGTTGAACAGATCAATGATGACCTGCAGACCAAACAGCAACGCCACACCATACACTGCGCCGAGCACGCCGGAAAGGATCATGCCCTTTCTGGTATCCGGACACCATGTGCCGATGATATCCGTTGTCAGCAGGATGCAGTGGATCAGGATAATGCTTGCCGCAATGGAAGTGGGCAGACCGTAGCCGATGACCAAACCAAAACCGATGGCAAAGCTGGTCGCTGCCAGTGCCTTACGATCCATACGTTTTTCCAGATACTCAGGAATAACCGGACGCAGACCATCGTTAAAAACAGCGATGCTCTGGTTTGCCAGGATCGACGCCACCGCACCAACCGCTGCGATGATGATATATCGTAAAATGGTTTCCATGTATAACCCTCCTTATCGTTCCGGGCAGGCTCAGAAGCCCAGACCCTTGAGAATGATCGGCACAACCTTTTCAATGTGCTGATCCGTAAAACCAAAGGCTTTCTTGCCTGCCTTGACCTGAGCAAGGATTTCCTCCTCGCTCAACATCTTGCCGGGCATTGATACGGTGGCGCACTGGCTCATGCCCAACAGCGCAATCGCCATTGCCAGCGCACCGCCGCCGCCTGTCTTGCACGCTCCGAAGTAATAATCGATCTGCCCGTTCTTGACCGCCATTGCCGCCGCAATGTCATCCTTGATTTCGACCGTGGCACGATCTCCCACAACACCTTTGATGGTATCATAGACTTTCTGCTTGTCGATCTGACCGCCAACTACGATTTTCATACAAACTCTCCTTTCTGATACGGGTCATATTCCAAATGCTGTCACGCCTGTGCCAGCAGAACCCCGATATGCATCGTCAGGAACTTCTGCTCATCTTCCGGCAGACCGGGCAGGATGTCCCGGACAAGTCCCTGTGTTGCTTCCAGAGCCTTGGGGAAGGTCGGCTCTTCTTTCGTCTCCTCGTAGACCTCTTCATCCAGAGGTTCTACCGGTTCGTTGCGCTGAATACGCCCCAGAGCAGCGCACAGATGCGTGATCATAGACGAAGCGTTCTCTTCCGTCAACGTCAGATCGTATTTCTCTTGAAAATACCGGATTACATCCCGCACCTTCTGGTAATCTTCATCTGACAGCATTCCTGCCTGACGCAGGATCGACAATCTCAGTTCAAAATCCATTTCTGACATCTCCCAGGTTTTTATTTCAGTGCTTACAGCCATGCGCTGATCTTGTCTGCCAGCGTTTCAGCCGGAGCTTCGGTACCAAACAAAAAATAGTTTATACAATATTTTGTATTTTCATGTCAGAAGAAACATCCACACAAAACCATGCAGATGTTTTTCCATTTTGCACTCCGCTTAATAGCGCGGAATGATTTCTTTGTTCATAACCTGCCACTGAATGTTCTTGACATTCTCCACAGACAGGATCTTTCGTACCAGTTGTGCCGTCACATTGTCGCTCTTCCGGCAGGCAAGCACTGCCACTGTATCCCTCTCCTGCTCATCCAAGCAGGTCATCGAGCAATAACTCAAGCCCTTCGGCAGCATGTCCGTGCTCCACACACCCGCATCGATCACGCCGTTGTGCAAAAACGGCACAAGCTGGCTGTAAATGATTGGTACGTACTGTACGGGTTTATCCGAAAAACAGACCCTGGTCAGCAGCTCCTGATCAACCGAAGAGGTATCCAGACCCACTTTGCATCCCTGCCAGTTTCCGTCAAAATCCGGACGTACAAATACGCGGTGCTGCTCAACATAGCTGTGTGAGCCAAATGCCGTTACCATCTGGATGTCCTTGCCCTGCTGTTCGTAGTATTCAAGTGCCAATTGACTCATCACACAGAGGTGAAAACGCCCCTCTTCCACACAGGTCAAACGATATCCAGAACCACGCATAAATGCGATCACTCCGGTAACGCTTTTTTGATTCAGCTCTTCATACAAGCCGCTCGCCAGACCTTCGTAGCGAAGACCATAGGGCATCGGCATCACACAGGTCAGATTGACATTACTGCAATACTGCGCCATCGCCACATAATCAATATCTGTAGCGATGGTTCCGTTCTGCCCATGGGACTCCAACTGGATGACTCCATTCTGTTTCAGATTATTTAACGCAATCTGAATGTTCCCACGTGCCATGTCACACTGCTCGCTCAGTTCGGTGACGGTCGGGATTCGCTCGCCCGGCTCCAGACCTGCAAGGATCTGCGCAACCTGCAAGGTCGCAAGCCCCGATTTTTGCAGCAGGTTTTTGTTTAGCATAATTTTCTTTCCCTTTTAACGCTCTCTTGGCATTTTGTCCGCTTTTAGGAAAGAATCTCCCCTCTCAGGTGTATCTCTCCATGATGTTCCTCAACCATCCGTCATTATGATAATACAAAATTTCATATATTTCAATATGACTTTTTCGCCAATTATCTTCTCAAAGAATTGTGTATTATGCCCAAAATCTATTCCTGCATCCATCTTCAGAATGCTATCTATCATCTTGCGGACGTAACCTTTCTGGAGACTCTGCTGTTCTTCCAGCGCTTCCAGCCGTTCCTTGGTCGAACTGGTCAAAATGCCCATCTGGATAGCGTTCAGCATATGCTTTTCCAGCTTCCGCTGGCCGGGACCGCACCAATGTTGGCATTGTCATGCACTACATCTGCCAGTGCCAAAAATTCTGCGGTGGACATGCCGGTTTCCTGCCGCAGGGTCATTTCTCCGCCTTTGGTCAGAATCAGATGCGTTTCCACCTCCGGGCGGTGTTTCAGCTGCTGTAACAGTTCAATGGCCAGCGGCGCACCGGAAGCCCCGGACACACCAACGACAAGACGCTTTTTCATCGAAAATTCCTCACAGTTCAAAATCGGGCAACCAATGCT
>CAVEGP010000098.1:0-8299 GCA_963615155.1 Bacteroides uniformis
GGCAGCGAATGTTTGACGGATTTTTTCATTTTGGGGCTTGACTTTTAATAGTTAGTCTTTCGGCAGTCGGATCAGAATGATCGTTCCTCTTCCAAGCACGCTGCGGATGGTCAGTTCACCGCCGCACATCGCCTCGATCCGCTGGCGCGTATTGTCAACGCCGATATGGCTGCGGTCATCCGATCGAGGTCGGTTCTGATCAAACCCAACACCATCGTCCTGCACGCTGACATACCATGCGTCCTGCATCTCCCACGAAGAGACAATGACCGTGCCGCCGCCTGTTTCTGTGCGGGTAACACCATAGCGGATGGCATTTTCGACCAACGGCTGGATCGTCAACGCAGGAAGCTCAAAATCCCGTGCCTCAATGTGATATTCAACCTGCACTTTCGGGAAGCGCAGCCGTTCGATGGCGAGATAGTTTTCCAAATGATCCAGCTCCCGCTCAAACGGGATGGGCGAACGCAGCGAGAGCGAATCCATGTTGCCCCGAAGATATTTCGCAAATTTCGCAACGGTATCCTCGGCGCGGGGATCCTGCACGCTGCAGAGATACTTGATGGTAGTCAGCGCATTGTAGAGAAAGTGCGGCTGTATCTGCGAAAACATGATCGCCACACGGGTCTCGTTCAGCTCCTCGGCCTGCGCAATCATTTTCTGGTTCTGCTCCACCAGGGAAAAAGCAAAAATAAGACTGAGCGAAATGAAAATCGCAATATTCACCAGCGAAACGCCGTAGACAAACAGTAGCCCTATAGAGGCCGCAAGCGGCAGCGCAATGTAAGAGAGCATCGCCAGATAGAGCCGGTAGCTCAGGTTCTTCCGGTACTGCACCAGAAGGCTTCCGTCCAGCAGCATCCCCACCATAGGAATCAGAAGAGAAACGGGATACCAGACCGTACGGTGGTAGAAATTCTGTGCATCGAAGGTATAATAAAAATGAGTGAACTGGCTCAACACCACAAGCACCATCCCCAGAATCGAAACAACATATCCCGCCACAATGCGCCTGCGAGGACGCTCCGTCTTGGACATCTTCTCGAAAAGGCAACAGCAAACGTAGCCGTGAAAAATCAGCAGGATAAGGTCACTGGTAAAAAACACCAAAAAGTTGCTCACACGCACGATCCAGTAGCCGAGCTCCCCCGAACCACCACGGTATGCCCACGCAAAGGCATCACAGCACATCAGTACTGCGCCCGAAAGCTGCATCGCCAGCAGCCAGCGTCGCTTGTGCGGCTCAAAACTGGTGTTGATCGCTGTGCAGACCGCCGCAATAAGATTGAATACACACGCCCACAGCAGCATTGCCACTTGAATTGCTTGAAAGTTGAACATGATATTTTTCTCCTTCTCAACTCCTATATTAACATAGGATGGATTGCGGTGCAAGAAAAACCTCCGACTCAGGTGCTCTCTCTTCCCTGCTCTAAGCATCCAGAAGAACCTCCGTATCCTTTCTGATCTGTCAATGATACCTTGCGAAAGTCTCGCTTTTCTCAATGGAAGAACCATGCTATGCTATTGCCAGCATTTTTGACAAAAAGGGGATGTTGAGTTTGGCAACGCAACCTGCGCGGGATTTGACACAAGGTAATTTATCGTATCACCTGGTATGGCTGGCGATTTCCCTTTGCGATCGATCCTGTCATCCTTTTTTGACGCTTCCAGCATCTACTTCTCGAAAGTACAGATGTTTAGATTTTTCTTGACAGGCCATGATCTTGTCTACTCCTCTGTTCTTATCTAAGCCCCCTTTTCCGTAGCTTCTTCCTTAAAAGCATTGACAAACGCACCTTACCAGTCTATTCTTGAAAAAAGAGAGCTTCGTAAGACATCCTCGCGAAAGCATCAAGGGGTAGAGGACTTGCTATGGATACCGAACACTGGAGCATATTGTTGACTGCTATTGACAAGGGCAGTCTGTGCGCAGCAGGTGAAGCACTGGATTATACCGTTTCCGGCATCAGCCGCAACGTGGCAGCACTAGAAAAGAGGTCGGGTTTCCGCTACTGTACCGCAGCAAACAGGGCGTAACGCCTACCCCCCCGCCTGTGAACAGCTTTTACCCTGTGTGCGGGAGCTGCTGTTTGCGCAGGAAAAAATTGAGCAGACCGCTTCCCGCATCCTTGGCTATGAGCAGGGCACGATTGGCATCGGAACAGCTTACCGCCACTATTACCCGTGGATCACCGAAGTAACCTCCCGTTTCCACGAGCTGCATCCGGGCGTGCAATTCCATATCGTCAACGGCACCAGCACCGACCTTGTGCAGCAGTTGGAACACCATCAGCTCGACTTCTGTATCATCAGTGCCCGTGAAGGTGCGCACGGATGGCTTCCGTTATGCCAAGACCCCCTGCTGGCAGTGGTTCCGGCAAATCATTCGCTGGCAAGCCGTGAAAGCGTACCACTGGAAAAGCTTTTGACCGAGCCTTACATCCAGACCTGCCCCGGGCAGGACATCGACAGCATCCGCTTTTTTTGAGCACCGAGGGGTAAAGCCCAATATGCAGTTTTCCACCATGGATATCCAAGCGACCTACGCCATGGTAGGCGCAGGGCTGGGGTACGCCGCGAGCAACCGTATCAACAGCACCTTCAGCGATCCGACCGTGCGGCATCTGCACATCGACCCGCCGGAGATCATCGAGATCGGGCTGGCTTATCAGGATATTCCTGCTCCGGCATCTGAAGCGTTTTTGAGGTTTATCAGAACGCATCTGCCGAAAAATCAGGATTAAAAATCCCCCCAGTACTGGATTCTCTTTCGTGTCCAGCATTGGGGGGATTTCATAATGACAGAAAAATTTCAGCTTCAATCCACTACCGGAACATCCAGACCGAATTCCAGCGGGCGGAAGCGCGGGCAGACATTTTCGGTGATGCAGATGACCGATGCCGCCAGACGGCTGCCGATCTCGCAGGAATCCGCGATTCCCTTTCCGTAGGTCAGACCAATGACCGTACCGGCAAAGAAGGCGTCTCCCGCACCTGTGGTATCAATGACATCAACCTTTTTTGCCGGAACGATGCCGCACTCACCGTCAGCGCAGGCATAAACAGCACCCTTACTGCCCATTGTAACGACCATACAGGGGATATTCGCGCTGTGGACGTTTGTAGCGAGAACACGGCACATCTCATCCGGCTCAAGCTCGTCATACTCATCGGAGAAAAGCAGTCCGGCTTCCTGCTGGTTGCAGACAAAGCAGTCGATCTGCTGCAAAAAGTCCCTGCGTTCCATGGCGATACTCATGTTCGAGACGGCAGCAAAAACTTTTTTGTGATACTTCTTTGCAAAGCGAAGGGTCTGCTTGACCGTTTCTTTCTCAAGGTCAAGCTCAAGGGCGATCGCGTCGCAGTCCTTGAAAATCTCGTCTCCCTTCTCTGCCAGAAGATCCGACAGAGGGGTGGTGTCCGGTCGTTTGGAAATAGCGGCAGTCACATCCCCGTTGTTATCGAAAATCGCCAGCCATGTGCCCATACCATCGGGGACGCGCTTGATGTATTGGGTGTTGACCTTGTGGTTCGCCAGCTTGTCGATGACATCTTGTCCCATGCCCGAATCATCGACCAAGCTGACAAAGGTCGGGCGCAGCTCCACATTTGCGATGTCTTCCGCAACATTCCGGCTGACGCCGCCGTGAACCTGCTCCATCCGTCCGGCGTTTCGACCGCCCGGAATGTAAGTGGAGAGCGGATACCCCTTGATATCCACGAAAACTGCACCGATCACTACGATTCCCATATTATTTCAAACAACGTCCTTTCTGATTTCCCAAAAGTCACTTTTGTGAGGGTATTGTACCATAATTTTTTTGCCTGCGCAACCAATTAGGGCTTGCATACAACAACCAAAACGGTTACAATAGAAGCACAGCAATTTGAACACTTTACTCGAAGTGATTGAACATGCTGTATGTTTTTTGTACTACTTGCAGCCGTTTTGTTGGTCGTCCGGTCTTTGTGTGCAGTGCAGGGCGCACAGACTATGAAAAAAGACGATGCGGACAGCCGCTGCAGGGATGTGAAATTTTGCCGAAATGATACGAAGGAGGTTCTCATGGCCAAGAATGTGATCATTGGTCAGAGCGGCGGTCCCACCGCTGTTATCAATTCCAGCCTTGCAGGTGTCTACAAAGCCGCATGCAGTCTGGGCGCGGACAAGGTCTATGGCATGAAGTACGGTATCGAGGGTCTGCTCAAGGAAGAGCTGCTCGAGCTGAATATCCTGCTGGATGACCGGATGAGCATCGAGCTGCTTAAGCGCACACCGTCCAGCTATCTGGGAAGCTGCCGCTATAAGCTCCCTGAACCGGAGACGGATTCGACCCCTTACGTCAAGCTGTTCACCCTGTTTGACAAGTACGACATCCATGCCGTGTTCTACATCGGCGGCAACGATTCGATGGACACCATCGCCAAGCTTTCCCGCTATGGCGCACAGGTGGGAAGCAACGTCCGGTTCATCGGTGTACCGAAGACTATCGACAACGATCTCTGCCTGACTGACCATACTCCCGGTTACGGCTCTGCTGCCAAGTACATTGCGACCATCCTGAAGGAGGTCATCCGCGATTCCTCGGTCTACAACATCCGCAGTGTCACAGTCGCCGAGATCATGGGGCGTCATGCTGGCTGGCTGGCAGGCGCAGCCTGTCTTGCAGGCGGCGATGACTGCGAAGGTCCGGATCTGATCCTTCTGCCCGAAGTTCCCTTCGATCAGGACAAGTTCCTTGCCCGGGTCGATGAGCTTCAGCGCACAAAGCCCAATGTCATTATCGCCGCCAGCGAGGGTGTTAAGACCGCGGACGGTACTTATCTGTGCGATCTCGTCTCGACCGCCGGACAACTGGACGCATTCGGTCACAAGGCAATTCTCAGTGGCACCAGCCGCTATCTGTCCGACCTCATCCACGACAAGCTGAACTGCAAGAGCCGCGCCATTGAGTTCTCGACCTTGCAGCGTTGCGCCAGCCATCTGGCAAGCCGCACCGACGTCAACGAGGCGTATGCGGTCGGCGGCGCAGCAGCGGCGGCGGCGTTTGCCGGTGAAACGGGTCGGATGATTGCCCTCAAGCGGCTGTCCGCTTATCCGTATCAGTGCGTCACTGAGTCGGTGGACGTCCAGCAGGTCGCGAACCTTGAAAAAAAGGTTCCGCTGGACTGGATTGCTCCGGACGGAATGCACGTCACTGCCGCCTTTGAGGAGTACGCCCGTCCGCTCATTCTGGACGAGGTAACGCCCGTGTACGTCAACGGCACGCCGCGGCACATTCGTCTTTAATATCGTCTCCCCTTCCGCATGTCTGTTTTCGTGCTCCTGCACGATTTTGATAAAAGCCGAAACAGAAAACAACAAAAAAGGAGAATCATCATGGGTAAAAATGCAATCGTTGGTCAGTCTGGCGGTCCGACTTCTGTCATCAACGCAAGTCTGGCGGGTGTGTTCGAGAGCTGCAAAAATCGCGGCGCAGGCATCGTTTATGGTATGTGCAACGGTGTTGCCGGTCTGTTGGAGGAAAAGGTCGTTGATCTGTCCACTCTGCTGACCGATGATCTCGATATCGAGCTGCTCAAGCGCACACCGTCCAGCTTCCTTGGAAGCTGCCGCTACAAGCTTCCGGATTGGCACACCGACGAGGCAGTTTATCAGAAGCTGTTTGCGATTCTGGAAAAGCTGGACATCGGTTATTTCTTCTACATCGGCGGCAACGACTCGATGGATACCATCGGCAAGCTGGCGGACTACGGCGCACGCATCGGCAGCGATATCCGCTTCATGGGTGTTCCCAAAACCATCGACAATGATCTGATGGTCACCGACCACACCCCGGGCTACGGTTCTGCCGCCAAGTACATCGGCGTCGTCATGAAGGAGATCATCCGTGATGCAACGGTCTACGGCACGAAGTACGTCACTGTCGTCGAGATCATGGGTCGCAACGCTGGTTGGCTGACTGCTGCCGCAGCTCTGGCAAAGGGCGATGACTGCGAGGGCGTTGACATGATCTGTCTGCCGGAGGTTCCTTTCAATGTTGATCACTTCATTGAGAAGGTTCGTGCCATGCAGGAAAAGAAGCCCAGCATCGTTATCGCCGTCTCTGAAGGCGTCAAGCTGGAGGATGGTCGCTATGTCTGCGAACTGGCTGACGATGTTCACGCAGTAGACGCATTCGGTCACAAAGCTCTGACGGGTACGGCACGCTTCCTTGCGAACACCGTCGCCCGCAATCTGGACACCAAGACCCGCTGCATCGAGCTTTCCACCTTGCAGCGTTGCGCAGGTCACCTCACCAGCCGTACCGACATCACCGAGGCTTATCAGGTCGGCGGTGCTGCTGCCAAGGCAGCCTTTGAGGGCGTCACCGGCCAGATGGTCGCACTGAAGCGCATCTCCAACAACCCGTACCAGTGCACCACCGAGCTGCACCCCATCAGCGAGGTCGCAAACCTCGAGAAGAAAGTCCCGCTGAGCTGGATGAATGAAAATCATACCCAGATGACCGAAGAGTTCCTCGATTACGCTCGTCCCCTCATTCAGGCTGAGCTGACTCCGCTCTATATCGCCGGTCTGCCCCACCATATCTATATGAAGGCGAAGAAGTAATCTCTCCTTTTTGAGAAACTGGTAAAAGCTTCAATTCCCTCATTGTGCAATTTATTATTGCAGAATGGGGGAATTTTTGTTGCAAATTACTATAGCATGTCGTATACTTAGGTAAACCAATATTTTATGTGAGGTTTGTGGTATGAAAAAGAATAAAAGGCCTCCGCAAAAATCTCTTCCGGAAGACCTCGATAGTGGAAAATGGGTCATGGACGTTCAGTATTCTCGCCAAGGCATCAACTCAAATGCTGTAGCTTTTTCTGACTCTAAATCCATCGCCAAACAAGTCGAATCTCGAAACATTCACAATCAAATTTTACGTCTCCATCGCTCTATAGCAGGACACGAACGAAATATTTCCGCTTTGCAAAAGAAAGAGCAACAGCTATTAAATTCCTCTGAAAATTCAAATGAACATCAGGCTATACAGGAACAAATCAATCATCAAAAAGCAAGAATCGATAATCGCCGACATCAAATTCGATTGCTTCAGCAAAAATTGATTGCTACATCATCTTCTGAAACAACTCCTCACAGAATCTCTTATGGCAAACCTTCACCTCAAAGCCCCAATATAATTTCTTCATCTTCTAATCTTAAAGAATACCCTTATCCCGTAATTTCCATTGGTGATTATCTTTATCACAAGACATATGGATATGGCCTTGTATATCTCAAATGTATTGATTTTTTCAAGGTGTTCTTTGCAAATAAATCTATTCATAGTTTTTCGTATCAAAATCCTGCATTTGAAAATCTGACTCTTACACAGCTCAATCATTGGAACACATCGACAAAAAGCTACGCTACAACTTTTTCTCATGTAACCAGCTCATTCTCCATTCCCACACATTTACAGACAGATTATTCTCGCTTCGTCACTGAACAGTATGACACGTTAACACGTTGTATATCTCGTCTACCCTCTGTTTTCCCTGAAACTTCCTTACAATATTACGCACAACAAGCATTAAACAGCATTTATAATATTCAGCATAGCGAAGAAGTATTTTCATCTCTCAAGGCCATCGAAAAAGTATCAACACCTCCATCAAAAGTCTCACCTGTTTCCAATCAGTTGAAATCATCCAATTCAAAGTCTTCTCTTCACGAAAAAGTTACTTCTACCACTGCTTCCACTTTCCCATTCATCCAATACAAGGCTTCTTCCGACACTCTCTATGTTTACAGTGGCCGAATTAAATGTATCCGCAACAATCACACAATGACTTGTGTCAATGCGTTGATTGATACTGCAAGTGGAGAAACCGCAAAACTCAATGTCAATTGTTGTTTGAACTGCAACCGTTTTTATATCAGTTACGATGAATACGAACGCTACATGGAGAAATACAAATCTCTTCTGACTCGAATTATTCTAGTAAATCAAGACGGCGAAAGCACTTTTACAAACAATCTGGCTGCTGAATCCATCCTCAAACTTTGCGGATATTCTGTATCTCAGGAAAAAGGGCTATCCCAAAAAGAACGACAAACATTGCTTTCAAAAATCATTCATGCCGGCATCGTCAGTAAACCGGATGTAATTCAGCACTTGAACTGGCTTATCAAGATGAATGGTAAAAAAGCCGGAAATGATATTGCCAAGGAAAAATGGGAAGATGACTTGTTTTTTGTCCGCAATCTGTAAGTGGTCAATAAGCACCCGTCGAGCCTAAAAAG
>CAVEGP010000099.1:0-8298 GCA_963615155.1 Bacteroides uniformis
TCCGTCAGGTTTTCACGGGTGTAGATATCCAAGTGGTTTGTCGGCTCGTCGAGGAAAAGCAGATTCGGACGTTCCAGCACGATCTCCGCAAACCGCAGACGTGCCAGCTCGCCACCGGACAGGGCTTCGCAAGGCTTGAACACAGTCTCCCCCCGAAAGCCCAGCTTTGCAAGATGACTGCGGACTTCCAACTCGGTCATGCGGGGATATTTGTTCCAGATCACATCAATGACGCGCCCTGCGCCCAGACGGTTCTGCAGCTGGGCGAAGATACTGGGACGCGCACCCGTTCCAAGACGTACCATGCCGCCCGACGGACGACGCTTGCCGTCCAGCACCTGCATCAGGGTCGATTTGCCCGCACCGTTTGGTCCTGCGATAATGAGCCGCTGTCCCCGACAGACTGTGTAGCTGAACGGTTCCAGAAGCGTCCGGTCACCGATTTTAATGGTCAGATTTTTCAGGATGACAAGCTCGTTCCACGGCTCGACATCATACTCAAACCGGAATTTCAGTTGGTTCGTCTCATCCTTCGGGGCTTCGGTGATTTCCAGCTTTTCCAGCTGTTTCCGGCGGCTCTGTGCCATTTTTGTAGTCGAAGCACGGACAAGATTGCGATCAACATAGTCCTGCAGCTTTTCAGCCAATGCAACATCGGCGTCATGCTGCTTCTGACGCAGAGCATCAGCAGCCTCCTTCTGGGGCAGATACGCCGAGAAGTTGCCCTTATAGGTCGTCATGGTCTGGAAGGAGACCTCCCAGATCCTGGTACAGACGTTATCGAGGAAGTAACGGTCATGGCTGACGACCAGAACCGCACCCGAATAGGTTTTGAGGTAATTTTCGAGCCATTCCATCGTGGCAAAATCCAGATGGTTGGTCGGCTCGTCCAGAATCAGGACGTCGGGCTTCTTGAGCAGCAGCTTCGCCAGACGCAGACGGGTCAGCTCGCCGCCGGACAAGACGTCGATATTCTTGCTCCATGTTTCCTGCGGAAAACCCATACCGGACAGAACCTTCTTGATGTTGACATCCATATTGTATCCGTCGGCAGCGTCGATGATATTTTGCAGTTCGTCATGCTGTTCCAGAAGAGAGGCTTCCTCCGGAGAAGCTGTCATTTTGTGCTCCAGAATCTGCATCTGCGCCATGGCATCCAGTACATGGGCAAAGGTCGATCGCATTTCCCCGTAAATGTCCAGAGTCGGGTCAAGTTTTGCGTTTTGTTCAAGATACCCCAGCGTCACGCCGTGGGTCACGCTGAACTCACCGTCATAATCGGCATACTCTCCGGTCAGGATCTTCAGCAGAGTCGTTTTGCCTGCGCCGTTCTGTCCGACAATGCCAATGCGGTCTTCTTTTTCCACGCTGGCGGTCACATCATGGAGAACGATCTTTTCCCCGAAGGTTTTTCCCAGTTTTTCCAAATGTATCAGCATAATTTCCGTTCCCTTTTACTGCTGGTGGCGGCGGTTCTTCATCCCCAGATTTGTCAGCTCTTCCGGCTCCATCACCAGCGAGTACAACTCCTCAAGATTGGAGATCTCATAGGTCGGACAAACCTTGCCCGGGTTTTCGGCACGGTTCGGGTTGAACCAGCAGGTATCCAGCCCTGCGTTCACCCCGCCTTGGATATCACTGGACAAGCTGTCGCCTACCATCAGGACATGCTCACGATTTTCGACCCCAAGCGAACGAAGCGCGGCATCGAATATTTTGCGGTTCGGCTTTTCGCTGTCCAGCTTCTCGGAGACAAAAACATCCTCGAGATAGTTTGCCAAGCCGGACTCCTGCACACGACGACTCTGCACCCGATCGAATCCATTCGTCACAACCGCCAACGTTGCGACTTCAGACAGCTCCCTCATGACATCCAGAACATTCGAGTTAAGAAGGTCGGGATGAGTGGACAGCTGTTCCAGATAGAAGCGATTCATCTCTGCACCGTTGCCCGCCGCATTGATGGCTTTCAGAAAGCGGGTAAAGCGTTCATTCATCAGCTTTTCACGGCGGATCTGACCTTTTTCCAGTTGCTTCCACAGTTCGGTATTGATTTCACGGTAGGTCTGGACGGTCTCGGCATCCGGCTCAATGCCGTAATTCACCAGCGTTTCGGCAAGAGCCTTATTTTCCGCTGCATCAAAATTCAAAAGTGTGTTGTCTGCATCGAACAGAATACAATAGTACTTTGCCATAAATCATTTCCCCTCTCTCATACATTCATTGAATCCTCGGGTTTTCTTCACCCTTCCGCCTGTCCATTTTGAAGGACAACGAGAAGCCAGCCCTAACCCGTCAGAGCTGGCTTCTGTTGGTTTTTATCACACAGATGTGATTTCTACGATCTCATAGGCATTGTCATCCGATTGATCCGGCGTGTTATCGGGGCATCGGCTCATTGTACCGCAGGGATTCTCCGGACACTTGGACATTTCATCCTCTGGCACACCGTTGTCAACGTTTTCCCAGTCCATCTCGTAGAATTCCACGCTGCCGTCGGTCACATTCTCTGCGCCGGGCAGACCGGGAACGCGGATCTCTTCGCAGAACATTTGCAGCCCTCCCTTTTATTCAGCTTATGCAATCTGAAACAAAAGAGTTCTGCCTTTATTCCGCTTTGCTCTCGCTGGAAGCTTCCTTGCCGGCCGAAGCCTCGGTGCTGGAAGAGACAGACGAGGCTGACGTACCGCTGGAAGCATGTTCGGTATTCTCTGACGAAGCCGTCTTGCTGGATGCGCTGGAACTGCCGGACGCATCCGCCTTGGACTCGCTCTTCGATTCGCTTGCAGACGAGCTTGTAGTGCCGGACGAGCTGCTATGACTGCTTGAAGAGCTTTCGCTCAAGCCGGAAGTGCTGCTGGAGCTATGTGAGCTGCTCTCGCTGGAAGAGGTGCTGCTGTGAGAGCTACCCGATCCAGAGTCCGAGGAGCTGGATGTACTTCCAGAGGACGCTCCGGAAGTGCTGGAAGAGCTCGATGAAGCTGAAGAGCTGCTAGAGCTGGACGAACCGGAAGACGAATTGCCCACGATCGTGATCGTTACCGTATTGCTGCTGACGGAGCAATCGTTGTAGCTGACGACCGCGTGGACCTTATAAGTTGCGTCGCTGGTGTCCGTCACCCGTACGGTCACAGTCGCAAGACCGGCAGCTTCCTTGACCTCAATGCCATTTGCATACCAGCGGATCGAATCACTGCTGCCATATTTGCCGCTGACGCTGGCACGGAACGTAATCGTGTTCCCCGACAGGCTCTTCTCGCCCGTGATCTTGACCGACATGCTTGCGAAAACCGCTGTCACATCCAAATTCTGCTTAAAGTTGGAATCTGTGCGAGTCTTGCTGGTAACGCCGTCGCTCCACTTGACGAAAACGTAGCCCTCTGCGGGAACAGCCGTGACCGTCAGAGACTTGGACGAGTCTGTGATCGTGTAGTTCAGCGTTTTGCCGGAATCGCTTCCGCAGCTCAGAGAACCGCCGCCGCTCTTCTCAACACGATAGCTGGCTTCGTATTTCACAGTAGGCTTACTCTCGCTAGAGCTGGTGCTTTCACTGGAGCTTGCGCTACTTGCGCTGGATGCGGTGCTTTCACTGCTGCTTACAGCTTCCGAGCTGCTGGGTGCCTGCACCGCCGAACTAGGGTTTGAGGTATACTCCAAGGTACGGGTCGGGATATTACTGGTATCCGGACGGCGATCCTCGGTGGAGTAGGCGTGGGTTCGGATATAGTTCAGCACCACCTTGAGACCAGCCGTCTTGAGGTGGATATCACCATTATTATAGTAGTCTGCGATACCGTATCCGTCTTCACCCTTCAGAACCTCAGCACTGTTCAGGAATTTCAGCCCCAACTGCTCACACATGCTTAAAAGAGCCATATTGAAGTCATCGATCTTCGTCTGATCCATATGCGGGTAGTTGGAATGGTTTTCCGGAACCGGCGGAACTGTGTTCACGATGATATCGGTGTAGGGATAGCTTGCCTGAATCGCCTGCACCAGTGCGGTATAATTGGCAATAAAGTCGCTGACCTCCATACCGGTATCATTTGTGCCAAAGGTCATGACGACCCGACGGGGCTTCATCTTTGCTACAGCTTCGGCGATGGTGTAGCGATTGCTGTCCTTTTTGAAGGTAACGATCCCCTCGCTCAGAGCACCCTGTGTACCGATGCCCTCCTTGGCACAGAACTGCTGTAACGAGATCAATCCGTTGTTGTACAGGCGAACCGTGTTGGAATCGCCCAGAAACAGAGTATCGTTCAGATAGTCCTCGCCTGCATCACCAGTTTCTGTCAGAAGAGCTGCGGATTCGTTGTTGATCTGGTAGTGCTCTGACAGATTTTCTCCCTGTGTTTCCTCCTCAACGGACGCAGCGTCAGAGGCGGCAGGCTGTTGGCTCGGCTCTTTGCCTTTTTTCAGGAGAGTCAGCGTAATGCTGACGGTCAGCAGTGCGGCAAGAACACAGATAGCGCAGACCAGAACAGCCTGCTTCTGCATGGCACTCATACCCTGCTTTTCCGGTTGTGTTTTTCGACTCATGTTTTTCACCCTTTATTTTTGCGGCACATCAAAGCGTGAATGCGGCGTTCAGGATCTGATCCGTCAGTTCCTCACAGTTGGATGCAAACAGCACCGGATGGAACGGCGCAAGCTCCTCACGGCTTCCATAGCCATACAAAACTGCGGCAGCATCCAATCCACAATTTGCCGCGCCAAGCATATCGTCGTTCCGGTCGCCGACCATCAAGACACGCTTGCCAGCCAATGCGGGCCGCGCCAAAACATGACGGATCACATCGGTCTTGGTGTCACGGCTCTCATTCATAGATGCGCCGCCGATGAAGGCAAAGAACGGAGCAAGCCCATTCTCTTCCAGAATCGGCGTAACGACCTCCGTCGGCTTACAGGTTGCGGTGCAAAGGGTCAGCCCAGTGTCCTTCAGGTGGTGGAGCATCTCCAGAACACCCGGGTACGGGCGTCCCTCGTGGCTTCCCTTTTTGTGGTAGCTGACCCGATACAACTCGGTCGCCTCCTCGATTTTTGCGGGATCAGCAAAGTGCTCGGCAAAGGTCTTGCGCAACGGCGGACCGATATAACGTCGGAGATCCACATTCGTCACATCGACCCCCATTGTTTGGAAAACCTCTTCCAGTGTATTTATAATTCCGGGAGCGGAATCGATCAGCGTTCCGTCTACATCGAACAGAATTGCATCATATTGAAGCACAACTTGTTCCCCTTTCTTTTATATCCGCAGGTCCTTGTGTTCCAGCACAGGATACACATAAGTATAGTATAGCACAGTTTTCCCGTATCAGCAATTCCAACAAATGATTTTTCGCATTTTTATACATTTATCCCGTACTTTGCCTGCCGAAAGCCAAAAATGCCTGCCCGACATCCGGTCAGGCAGGCAAATACACGGCAAGATCACGTCTGCGGCGCAGTTGTTCTGTTCTCTGTTGAGGGATAGTAAAGGTTGTTGGAAATGAACTCCAGCTTATCCTTCAGCACCAGCTCGAGATTCGCAACGGCATGCACCATATTGGTGGCGGAATCGTTGACCTCCAACAGCTTGCACAGGTCAAGCTCTTCCATACTCATGGCAGTTTTCATTTTCTGACTTTCGGCACAAAGGATATAGCTCAGAGCCGATTCCTGCTGGGCGATGCTCTCCAACAGATCAATAACGACCTGATCGAGACTGACATCCGGCAAAGTGGGACAATTCATTGTTGCCATAGGTGGTATCATCCTTTCTTTCTATCGTGAAACAGGCGTACCTTATCCTATGCAGCGAATGGAGTGGATGTTATTTATTTCTTTGTGCCGTCTTCTTCCAGCTTTTCGATGACACTGCGGTAGCCGCCTGCGCCATACTGGATGCAGCGGTTGATCCGGCTGATGGTGGCGGTGCTGATCTCGACCATCTTGACGATCTGATCGTAGGTACTGCCGCCAAGAAGAAGCTTCGCCGCCTCGAGCCGCTGCGCCATATCGGAGATCTCTTTGACGGTACAGAGATCCTCAAAAAAGTTATAGCACTCTTCCCGCGTTTCTAAGCTGAGGATCGCGTCAAACAGTGCGTCTGTCGTTTCATTTCTTCTGGGATTGCGTTCCGCCATAGCTGCCTCCTTTGCGCGTTTGCCGGAAACATTCTGTTTTTTGGTTTTTCACACCATTACTTTAGCACTTGAAAGTACGAAAGTCAAGCGTTTTTGCCTTTTCCAGTCTGTTTCATTTGTTTCATCTGTCCAATCACCTCGTTTTATTCATCTCACATCTGAAACAAAATAATCTAAAACTTTTATCTATCCGCTCCCGAAAAGTAGCACAGTCTCCTAATTTCACAAAAAGATATTGACAAATCATGAAATCGGGCTAAAATTGGGACAATCAATCGGCAAATGCAATGAACAGGACACGACCCTTTGTATCACCTGCTTTCAGAGAGCCGTCGGTACGATGAAAGACGGCAGTAAAGAACAAGTGGTCCTCACCTGCGAGCAGCCTGCGGGAACGAAGCAATGGTATTGCTTCCAGTAGCGTCGGTCGTGCAGCCTACGTTACAGGGCAGCGTATCCGCATCCGGTACGGGTGTTTGTACGTTTTCAAGGTGGCTGTTTTGTATGCAGCAAGCGAAGTGGTATCGCGGAGAGTTTCAAGCCTTCGTCTTCGATGGACAGAGATTTCTGTCCGGAAAGACGGAGGCTTTTTTCGCAGTCAGCCTTCTCTTGTCAGTCGGTTGCACAGCCGCATGTCGCTGAAGCATTGTGTTTTGGACGCCGTTTGAAAAAGGAAAGAGGTAAAAGAAATGAATACTCTGGTTATCGTTTTGATTGCCGCAGTGTGCCTGTCCGGAGCGTATCTGCTCTACGGTCGCTGGCTGGCAAACAAATGGGGCATCGACCCCAGTGCCAAGACCCCTGCCGTCCTGCATGAGGACGGTCGTGACTATGTTCCCACCAACGGTTGGACGGTCTTTGCGCATCAGTTCAGCTCCATCGCAGGTGCCGGTCCTGTTACCGGCGCGATTCAGGCTGCCGCGTTCGGCTGGCTGCCTGTCCTGCTGTGGGTTTTGCTGGGCGGCATCTTCTTCGGTGCTGTCACCGACTTCGGTGCGCTGTACGCTTCCGTCAAGAATGACGGCAAGAGCATGGGTCTGCTGATCGAGAAGTACATTGGTAAGACGGGTCGCCGCCTGTTCCTCATCTTCGAGTGGGTCTTCTGCCTGATCGTTATCGCTGCTTTCGCTGACATGGTTGCCGGCACGTTCAATGCTTTCGGCTCTGATGGCGCTCTGGTCGAGGCTGCGCAGACCAACGGTTCTGCCGGCATGGTCTCTTGTATGTTCATCGTGTTCGCCATTGTCTTTGGTCTGGTACAGAAGAAGTTCAATCTGTCTGGCTGGAAGGAAGTTGTGATGAGCGTTCTGTTCATTGTCCTGTCCTTTGTCATTGGCATGAACTTCCCGCTGGTTTTCGATAAGGCGACCTGGAGCTATATCACCTTCGTCTATATTTTCTTCACTGCGGTTCTGCCCATGTGGCTGCTGAAGCAGCCCCGCGACCACATGACGACCTTCATGTTCGCTGCTATGATCATTGGTGCAGTGGTTGGTCTGCTGGTCGCTCACCCCACTATGAACCTGCCCGTCTACACTGGCTTCAGCAATGCTTCTCTGGGCACGATGTTCCCCATCCTGTTCGTCACCGTCGCTTGTGGTGCGGTCTCCGGCTTCCACAGTCTCGTTTCCTCCGGCACTTCTTCCAAGACCGTTGAGAACGAGAAAGATATGCTGAAGGTCGGCTATGGCGCAATGGTTCTGGAGAGCTTCCTCGCCGTTATCGCTCTGTGCGTGGCTGGTGCTGCTGCCGCTGCTGACGGCACCCCCGCTGCCGGTACTCCGTTCCAGATCTTCAGCCGTGGTGTTGCCGGTTTCTTCGAGATGTTCGGTATTCCCGCAAGCATCGCTACTGTTTTTATGACCATGTGTGTTTCCGCTTTGGCTCTGACCAGTCTGGACGCAGTTTCCCGTATCGCTCGTATGGCTTTCCAGGAGCTGTTCAGTGTCGATGACATGGAACATGCTGAGGGCTGGCGCAAGCTGCTCTGCAACGTCTACTTCTCCACCTTCGTCACGCTGGTATTCGGTTTCATCCTGACTCAGATCGGCTACGCCAACATCTGGCCTCTGTTCGGTTCTGCAAACCAGTTGCTCTCTGCTCTGGTTCTGGCTACCCTGTGCGTCTTCCTGAAGGTCACCGGCCGCAGCAACAAGATGATCTTCCCCCCGCT
>CAVEGP010000100.1:0-8268 GCA_963615155.1 Bacteroides uniformis
GTGGCATCCCGCAGGGATGACGGAGAGGGTGAGGACGGCAGCGTTTAAAAGCTTTTGTCAGCGGGCTTGCGCTTTTTCCGTTCTCATGCTATAATAAGAATGATTCCTAGAAAAATTTCGTTTGGTGTACGATAAATTGAAGATAAGAAACAAAAGAAAGGGTGTTTTAAACGATGAGTGTGAAGAAAATCAGCGATGCTGTGTTGGGTGTGGGCGTTGACGATACGACCATTGACCTGTTTGAAAGTCAGTACCCTGTCCCCACGGGTGTGAGCTATAATTCCTACGTCATTCTCGACGACAAGACGGTCATTCTTGATACAGTGGACAGGCGTGCCACTGACGCATGGCTGGAAAACCTCGATGAAGCTCTGGCAGGCAAAAAGCCGGATTATCTGGTCGTGTCTCACATGGAACCTGACCACGGCGCAAACATTGCGCATCTGGCAACGCTGTACCCCGAAATGAAGGTGGTCGGAAATGCAAAGACCTTCCTGTATATGGAGCAATTTTTCGGCACAGACGCGATCGCAACGGAACGCCGGATTGTGGTGAAGGACGGCGAGAGTCTGTCTTTGGGTCAGCATGTGCTGACCTTCGTGTTCGCTCCGATGGTACACTGGCCGGAGGTCATGGTAAGCTATGAGTCCAGCGAGAAGATCCTCTTCTCCGCCGATGGATTTGGTCGTTTTGGCGCAGTGGCAAAGTTCGATGAACAGGCAGACTGGGCAAGCGAAGCACGCCGCTATTTCCTGAACATCGTTGGCAAATACGGTCCGCAGGTGCAGGCACTTCTGAAAAAGGCCGTAACTCTGGACATTCAGACCATCTGCCCGCTCCACGGTCCGGTGCTGTCCGGCGACCTGAGCAAGTATCTGAACTATTATGACCTGTGGTCGTCCTACAAAGCCGAAGAACCGGAAAAGATTCTAGTCGCAAGTGCGTCCATCCACGGTCACACCCGTGACGCCGCACACCGAATGGCTGAAAAGCTCCGAGCCAAGGGTGCGAAGGTCATCGAGATGGATCTGACGCGTACCGATGTTTCCTACGCCGTGACCGAGGCATTCCGCTGCGGAAAGATCGTGCTCGCCTGCGCCACCTACGATGGTTTCCTATTTCCGCCAATGGAAAACCTGTTGACACACCTCAAGACCAAGAACTTCCAGAGCCGCACAGTCGGTCTGATAGAGAATGGCACGTGGGCACCGATGGCGGCAAAGCTAATGCGCGCCGAGTTGGATAGTATGAAGAATATGACCGTCTGTGATAATGTCGTTACCATTCGCAGTGCGGTCAATGCCGCATCCGAAGCGCAGATGGATGCGCTGGCAGACGAAATTCTGAAAAAATAAGAATAAAATGCAATTGAGGGAGAAATTTCCATGTATCGCAACGGAATCAAGCGGCTGCTGGATATCATTTTGTCGCTCTGCGGAATGATCGTTTTATCGCCGCTTTTGCTCGTTCTCTGCATCGCTATCAAGCTGGATTCGCCAGGACCGGTGCTTTTCAAGCAGAAGAGAGTCGGCATCGGGAAGAGACATTTCAATATCCTGAAGTTCCGCACCATGCGGATTGATACACCCCACGATATGCCCACCCATATGCTGGCAAATCCGGATCAATATATTACGAAGATGGGACACTTCCTGCGCAAAACCAGTCTCGACGAGCTGCCTCAGCTCTGGAATATCTTTGTTGGCGATATGGCTGTCATCGGGCCGCGTCCGGCATTGTGGAATCAATTTGATCTGTTGGCAGAGCGGGACAAGTATGGCGCAAACGATATTCGTCCGGGGTTGACCGGATGGGCGCAGATCCATGGTCGTGATGAGCTGGAGATCGTCGATAAGGCACGGCTGGACGGATACTATGTTGAGCACATGAACTTTGGGCTGGATGTAAAGTGCTTTTTTGGTACGATCAAGGCGGTTCTCGACCATGAAGGTGTTGTCGAAGGCGGTACGGGAACGCTCCACAAAGAAGAGGGAGAAAGCCAATAACGTTCAATGACCGTTTGATTAAAATTTTATCGATTCAGTGCAATCCACAGTCCGTCCGAAGCATCGAACACGGCGATGCTGTATCCGGCAAAACGGCTTTGGACTGCGACGCTCTGGCTTCCATCGGCGGAGGTGCTGTAGCTGCCGAGGTCGAGTGCGGAAAGGATGGGTTGGGACGACCACAGGATGAGTTGGGACTGCCAGTCGTCGCCCAGTGTTTCGCTGAGTGCACCGTAGGCTTCTTCAAAACCGGCGGGGTCTTCCAGAATCCAGATCTTGCTTTCCCCATTGGCGAGGTCGGTATTCATCTGGGTAGCACCTGCCATCTGACCGTTTATGTCGGTCAAAGAGGCGTTTGCACTCCATGTATAGTTGTTCACCTGCACGACCACAGCACCGTCGCCATTGGCATCGTCAGCGTAGACTTCCAATGTGGTCTGCAGGCTCTGCACGGCTTCATCCGGCAGAGCTTCGGAGGTAACGATGGCAATGGTATAATCGGGATCGACGGTCGTTACCAGACCGTGGATGACATAAATGACGCTGACGGCCAGCACGGCGGCGACCGCTACGATGCCCCAGTGATAATACCACCAGTTGGCACGGGAACGTTTTTTCTGCTCCTGCTCGGTCAACGGCTTGTCTGATGCCGTCGGATGCGGGATGGAGCGGACATCCACACCGTATTCCGCATGGAGTGCGGGGAAGAGGGTCTGCATTGCGGCAAGCCCCGGCAGCCAGAAGCCGAACAGCACTGCCCAGAACACGCTGACGGGGAACAGTAATATCATCCCGCCGATGCCCGCCAGCATGATGACACCAGCCGCTACACAGCGACCCGATGCGGTCAGCAGAAGTGATCCGGTATGGTGGAGCATCCCGCCCAGCGAGAGAGTTTCGATCGGTTCCAGCCCGAGAGCAGCGGCGCAGAGTGTGCCGCCCACGGACAGCACCAGAAGATCCAGTGCCAGAAAAACAAGAACGGCAAGACCGGGATAATATCCTTGCTGTGCGGCGGCTTCAAACAGAAAGGCGGAAACAAAGCAGAGCAGCCCCAGAACCAGTGTGAGGATCGCACCGAAGCCGCAGGCGATTTTCCAGCGGGCAGAGATCGTCCGCTTTGCACGGGGAAGCCATTGAGACGGATCGTTCTGCAGGCTGCGCAGGGAGCAATCTACGACCAGCAGCACCGCAAGACCGACCAACGATCCCGTAACAGCACTCAGCATGATCGTCAGCGGCAGAGACAACAGCGTGACGCCAAGTGAAACGCCCAGTGCCGCAGGCAAGCAGAGAATGCAGACTATAAGATTTGTGCCGAGAAGCTGACCAAGGTCACGCCCGACTATCTGGCAGAACCGCGCAAAGCCCTTTTTCTCCGGTTCGTTCGGGCTGATGCCCCGTCCCTCCCGACCATAAAAGGAATCGTACATACTCATCTCAGTTTACCTCAGTGCCAAAGGCTTCGATCTGGGTCAGAGCCGGAAAAGGCGAGGTACCCTCAGCCTGGATCAGATCTTTCAATACAAGACTCTTTACCCGTTTTGGCTCAAAGGTTATGCGCTGAGGCTTGCGGCTCTTCACAAGCGGGATGTCGAGCTTGCTGCCGTCGGAAAATTCGACGGTCGCTCTGACCCAGTAGTTGTCGTGAGGGAAATCGGCGCGTTCGGTGAGACGCAGCTCATCCAGCAGCACTTCCCGACCAAAATCCAGCGTCAGAGCGGCGTTCGGGTCACGGTTGATGCCCCAGCTCTGGTAGGGATATTCGCCGTGGGAGCTGTTTTCAAACATGCCGTCAATGGCGTTGCGTGCCGCAAAGACCGCCTCGCCGCGGGTCTCGACGTTGGCACTGGCATGGGGGTAAAATCCGGTGTCGCCATGCTCGTCGTAGCAGTTGAAAGCCAGATTCCGACGGGAGGCGATCTCTTCCGGTGTTGCGAGACGGGCACGGATCACATGACGGTCGCCCACAAAGCTTTTGGGCGAGTAGGTGATCGTCTGCTCCCCGAACGGGATGTGGAAGTTGATCTCCCGCTTCACCACATAGACCAGAGCCGAAGGCATAGTATCCTCGAACTGGATGACGCAATATTGACCGGAGTGGTCGATCTCCAACGCAATGCGGTCACCGGGCTTGTAGCAGTTGGTGTAGACGAGGGAGACTTCGGTATCGGCGTTGCAGGTCATCAGGGTGTGACCGGCATCGTCCAGAACTTTCAGCTTGATGGTTTCCATAGCAGCTCTCCTTAATATAACTCAAGATGCAGCGTATCTTTGAAATACAATGTGATTTTATAGATCGTCTCCGGCCATGCGGTGCGCAGGCGGGGGTCAGAGACAGGGATGGGTACGACATAACCAGAAATGGTTTCCGGGTCGAACCGGATGCCGCCCAGTTCGCCCACGGCGAAACCGTCGGGAACAGGTGTGGGCTTCTGCTCGGTCAGAAGAGTCAGCTCGACCGGATTGGGATAATCCGTTTCATCGGTCAGAGTGACGCCGCTTTCGGTGAGCTGAACCGTGCGGTGGTAAAAGCTCAGTCCGGAAATGGGAGGATATGCGCCGGAAAGCTCCGCCGAGATGCCGGCTTCACCCGTCTGCACATCGTGGGCGGCATATTCCGCGCCGGCAAGCTGCTGTACGCCGTCAAAGGTCGGCAGGTTGTGCCACATGCTCTGCATCGTCCAGATCTCATACCGCTGGGGAGAAAAGGTTTTTTGCGTGTAGCTTTCCACGCCGATGTCAATGAGGAAGGGCTTGCCATCCTTATAAACGGTGATGCTTCCGGTATCGTTATGGTTATGGCTGTCGCCGTTCGAGCCGAACTTTGCGCCCAGCACCCAATGGTCATTTCGGGTAGAGTAGACCCCGACGCTGGGATACCAGATGGTGCTCTGCTCCGGTTGTTTCAGGGCGCAGCTCCACACTTCGGATTCGGTGAAGGCGGTCATCAGACGATACCACAGATTGATATGGGTCGTTGTGTCCGAATTTTGCAGACGATCCGGATCGGGATCGCTCCGGAAGTCCTCGGCAGCCAGGGCGCAAAGCACGTCGCTGCCGACCGCCTGCCCGAAACGGTATTCCCGCACGCCGCAGCGTCCCGCCAAGGGGCTGCAATCGCCGAAATTGAGATAGTATGCGCCTTCAACATGAACGTTCCGGATGTATTCGGCGATGTTTTTGATCTTAGGCTCTCCGAACAGCGGGCGGAACGCATCGGGGGCGACCGCAGACAGGATCTCCAGACAGCCCCAGAGGGTCAATCCGGCGTGACGGTAATACTGTGCTCCCTCGTTGCAGCAGCCGTCCTCACCATAATCCTTCAGGAAACAGTCGAGGCTGTAGGCAGCCTGTCTGACGGCGTCCCGACGTTGCTGCTGGGTGGTGGGGAGCAGAAAAACGGTCAGCAGGACATTCTGGGTACACCAGCTCGTCCAGTTGCACATTGGCTCGCCGCCATTGCCCATCCACCAGAAGTGAGAGGTGAAATAGGGAGTGAGAATACGGGCACTCAGCTCCCGTTTCATTCGGGTCGTGATGTCCGGTGCGGTGTGGTCCAGCTCGTCGTGCAGAAGATAGCGGGTCAGAGCCAGCAGCCCGCCGGTTTCTGCCGCAAACAGATCCACGATGGGACGGGAGGTGTCCGGCAGAGGGAGCTGGGGCGTATCTCGGATGTAACTGTTGTGAGCGGGAAGCTGCCACGCGCTTTCCTCACAGATGTCCCAGACGGTATCCGCAATGGCTTCCAGAAAGCGACCCTTCTGTTCTACGCACTCGGCACAGACCAGTGCGCACAGCCGTGCCCGACGGGAAAAATAGGCGTTCTCCCACGGGGTGCGCTGTCCGGTGCGGACGAAATCCAGCCAGAGCGAAAGGGGAAGCGGCGCAAGAGGCTTCGCAAGCTCGGTTTCGCTCGCTTGCAGAAAGCGTTCTTTTACCCGCTGTGGCAGTCGCTCCCATACTGTCCGGTCGTTTGCGGGCGGAAATGGATGATAGTCGGGCAGTTCGTCCGGCAAAAAGGTGAGACGTTCTGTTATCATAAAGCCTCCTGACGATTTACAATAAGGCCCGCCCGTTCATTATACGACGAACCTGATTCCATTTGATGAGCTCTGTCCGACATGCCAAAGGCTCTCCCTCTGGGGGAGCTGTCTACGGAGCAGACTGAGAGGACTATAGGCTCTGTTGATATTCCCTTGGGCTGAGTCCTGTGACCTTTTTGAATACCTTGGAAAAGTAGAACGAGCTTTCATAGCCCAGCTTTTCCGCAATTTCATAGACCTTTAAATTGCCCTGCTCCAGCATCTCCTTTGCGGCGGCAATGCGGGTCTCGGTGATGTACTCGACAAAGCCGCTGTCGCCGTATTTGCCGAAGAGCTGGCTCAGATAGCTGGGTGAGAAATTGAATACCGCCGCAACATCTGCGAGGGTGAGCTTTTCAGAGAGATGGCTGCGGATGTAATCCTGCACCTGCTCTACCACCTGCAATTTTCCGGCGGCAGCGTCTCCCTCACTGACCTCCACGAACTGGATCGGCTCTTCTTCGTTTAAAAGGGGCTGCAAATGGGCGTTTTCCCGACATCGGCGGGAAAGCCCCAGCAGGGAATGCGTGGGGCGTCCCACTGCCCAGAGCAGACGGACGGTAAAGTAGTTGTAGAGGATCTGACTTGCTTTTTCCAGCAGCGGACGCAGAACGGTGCGGTAGTTCCGACTTTGAAATTCTGTCAGGCAGAACAGTACGTTGCACCGCATGATGTCCGCTCCAGTCACATAGCAGGGAAGATAGTTTTGCAGAGTGTTTTCCAGCATTCGTGTGCAGGAAAAGCTCAATTTCAACTGTTGAGCGGAGGACAGCTCGTTGTTGGAGCAAAACTCGCAGGAGGCGACCAGATAGCTGTCGCTCTGCAAATCGATCTCCATGTGCCGCAAGGGCTGCTCCAGCTCGCTTTCGTCCTGAAATAATCCAGCGTACAGCCGGACGAAAAACTGCTCCTGATAGGTGCGAACGCTCTCGGCAAGATCTTCCTGTGCGGGAAGCTCGCCCAGCAGCGCACGTTCCTTTTTGACCTTTTCCGCCGCTCGCGCAAGGGCGGTTTGCAGATTTTCGGGGGTCAGAGCAAGCTTGACGAGATAGTCCACAACGCCGGCTCCCATGGCCTGACGGACATAATCGAACTCCTCGAAGCTTGTCAGCATGATGAATGCGGGAAGCGACCCACGCTCCTGACAGGTGGATGCCAGAGTCAGACCGTCCATCAGGGGCATCTTGATATCCGCCACCACGATATCGGGCTTTTCCCGCTCGATGAATTCAAGGGCGAGCTTTCCGTTTCGGGCTGTCCCGCAGACGGTATAGCCCAGCTTTTCCCATTCCAGCATTCCCTGCAAGCCGATGAGAACCAAGGGCTCGTCATCCACTAATAAGATCCTCAGCATGATCCTTTCCCTCTTTCTTCTGGTAAGGCAGTCGGATAGTGATCTCTGTGCCGACGTCCTCCTCGCTTTCGATCGTCAGACCGTAAGCTTCCCCGAACGAATATTGGATGCGGCGGTTCACGTTCCACAATCCCACATGGCGGAATTTCTCCGCTTTTTCTTTTTCCTCGGTCGGCTCGTCCAGCAGATGCGCCACCACTTCGGGCGGCATTCCGACGCCGTCGTCGGTCAGCCGGAGAAGAACGTCTCCGGTGTCCCGGTCTGTGGAGATGTCCAGCAGAACGCTGCCGTGTCCGCCTTTCGGCTCAAGACCGTGGAAGATCGCGTTCTCCACCAAGGGCTGCAAGGTAAAGCGGGGAATCATGCAGTCCTGACAGAGCCGCTCGTCCTCAATGCGGGAGACTTCGATCTCCAGATCGCCGCCGTAGCGGTATTGCTGGATGATGAAATAGTCGTTCAGCAGGGCAAGCTCCTCCTGCAAAGGAACAAGCTTTTCGGTGCCTTTGGAGATGCTTTTTGTCAGACGGGCGAAGGCTGTCACCATTTCGGCGATGCCGTGCGCATGCTGGATGGTCGCCATCCAGCGGATGCTGTTGAGCGTGTTATAAATAAAGTGAGGATTGACCTCGTTCTGAAGCATCCGATACTCAAGCTCCTGCTTCCGGCGTTCGTTCTCAAGCTTACGGGTCATGAGGGTATCTACATCGGAGGCAAGTTTGTTGATGCCCCGACCGATATCGCCCAGCTCGTTGTCCCACTCGATGGAACGGTCGGCGGAAAAATCGCCGCTGCCGACGGTTTCGATGCGGCTCTGCAGAGCCTC
>CAVEGP010000101.1:0-8058 GCA_963615155.1 Bacteroides uniformis
ACCTTGATCAGCTTCAACGCCTTATCGACACAATTTTCATCTTTTCCCGCCACGATCGCAACCACATCGCCAACAAAACGGACATGACGGTCGATGACAAGACGATCATACGGACTGGCTTCCGGGTAGGTCTGACCTGCCTGTGTGAAGCGACGACCATCCTGCGGAACGTCCTCCCAAGTGAAAATCGCTTCGATTCCCGGCACTTTCTTCGCAACCGTCGTATTGATGGTCCTGACGATGGCATTCGCATGCGGTGAGCGCAGCAGCTTGACGATCAGACAATCCTTCGGGGCAAGATCGTCCATATAGACGGGCTGACCGGTCAAAAGCTGCATGGCATCCTTTTTCCGGAACGGTTTGTTGACATTGTTCAGTCCGCTCATTTCGCTGCCTCCTTGCTCTTTTTCCATGCGAGAAATGCTTGGATCCCGCGCAATTGACCTTCATAGCCGGAACAGCGGCAAAGGTTGCCCGCAAGGTATTCCCTGATTTCTTCTTCGGTGGGGTATTCTTTTTCACGGAAGAGAGCAAGGGCGTTCATCATGAAGCCCGGATTGCAGAAGCCGCACTGCTCAGCTCCCTGATCGGCGATAAACGCGCCGAATTCTTTCGCTTCCTCCTGCAGACCCTCCAGCGTAGTGACCCGCTTTCCATTGACCCGCACAGCCAGTACCGAACAGGACAGCACTGGCTTATCCTCCACAAACACAGTGCACAGACCGCAGTTGGAGGTTTCGCAGCCGCGTTTGACGCTATAGCAGCCCTGACTGCGGACAAAATCAATGAGCAGAGTATCCGGCGCAACCTCCGCCGACACCTTTGTCCCGTTCAAAACAACATTTATCTGCATGGCTTTTCTCCCATTGTCTCTGATTCGGCATCCAGCTTCCGGACGGCACGCTTGACGAGCACGCCTGAAAGATGGTTGCGATATTCCGCACTCCCCCGCATGTTGGACTCAGTCTTGATGTCAGCACGAACCGTGGCAGAAAAACGCGCCGTTTTCTGTTCGGTGTTCTCCTCCGCTCCCTGCTGGAAGGTGTAAAGCACAGCCTTACCCGGACGTGCACCGATGGCGAACCGATAGTTACCCATGGCGGTTTTGGCGGCGGCACAGGTCAATACAGGAAAATCGGTCTGACTGTTCCTCACCGACTGATAGCAGAATTTCGCCTGTGCTTTCGGCACAATGACACGCACCAGAATATCTCGATCGTAGGGCTGCTGAGCGTATTCTGCCAATGGAACAATGCCACCCTTATACAATTCCACGGAAGCATCCAGAGCTAAAAACATGGTAAGGACATCCGAGAATCCAAAGCGGCTGTAGATACTTCCGCCGACCGTCGCCAGATTGCGGAGTTGAACGCCGACAATATGGCGCACCGACTCCCGTACCGCACCATCCGTATAGGCGTTCAAGCCCGAATGCTGTTCCAGTTGACGAAGCGTCACCATCGCCCCAATGGAAAAGCTTTTCTCTGTCTCTTCGATGGCGTCCAGACCCAAACCGGACAAGTCGATGGCGGTGCCGACGTTGATGGTCTCCATCTTGAGCCAGATCATGCCGCCGAGGACACGGTTATTCTTTTTCTGATTGAGCTGCCAAGCTTCCTCCAGACTTTCGGCTTTTTTGTATTCCCGAATCGTCATCATACGCAGTACCTCTCTTTTTTCGCTTCTGTCTTTTATTTTACCACAGTTTGCCTTATAATGCTATTTAGGAAATGCGATTTCCGCAAATTCGAAGTAATTTTCTCTCAAAAAAAAGGGGGGGATCTCAGATGGAATATCCGATGCTACCTGTAGGATGTGTTTTGATGGCGTCCGGACTGGCAAAACGGTTCGGCTCCAACAAACTGCTGACTGATTTCGGCGGCAGTCCCATGCTCCGCAGGGCTTTCGACATCACCGACACGCCATTGCTGATTGAACGAGTCGTCGTGACCCGTTCGGCAGAGGTAAAAGCTCTCTGCGAAAAAGAGTGTATCCCTGTGATCCTGCATTCATTTTCCGGTCGAAACGACACCATACGGCTAGGATTAGAGGCACTTCTGCGCGATCATCCCGAACTGGCAGGCTGCATGTTTCTGCCCTGCGACCAGCCGCTTTTGAAGCGGGAAAGCGTCGAAGCGTTGGTGCGGGCATTTTCAGCCTGCGGCAAAACTCAAAAAGAAACAGAGCGAGAGCTTTTCCGGCTGGCGTATCGATCTGAAAATGACCCAGAGCCAATCGTAGGAAGTCCCGTTCTGTTTGGAAGTGCTTATTTTGCGGCTTTGTGTACTCTTCCCGAGGGCAAAGGCGGCGGGATCCTGCTTCGGAAACATCCGGAACGGGTTCGGCTCGTCTTTGCGGCAGAGAGAGAAGAACTGATGGATGTGGATACAAGGGAAGATCTGAGAAGTCTCGCCGTTATCCCCTACTGAGGGGAGACTTTTGTGGAGATACCTCAAAGTTTTCCTCTTCATCCAGAAAGCTCTCCTATCCGGAGAATTGTTTGCGAAGCAGACTGAGAGGTTTACTCCTCCTCCTTCGGCAGAAGAACGTTCAGAATGATCGCAACGAACGCTGCCGGAACAATACCGGACTCGCCGCAAATGAGCTGAACGAACTGCGGGGTATTGGCAAGGATATTCGCATTTGCGCCCATGCCATAGCCCACGCCCAAAGCGACCGATACAATGGTCAGGATGCGCGGGGTCATTTTTTCCTTGGTGACGAGCTGGATGCCGCTGACGACGATGGAAGAGAACATCATGACAGCCGCACCGCCCAGAACAGCCTGCGGCATGATGGAGATCAATGCGCCCAGCTTGGGGATCAGACCGCAGAGGATCAGGAAAATTGCGCCTGTTGCCAGTGCGCCGCGGTTCACAACCTTCGTCATGGCAACAAGACCAACATTCTGGCTGAACGAGGTGTTGGGCAGAACACCGAACGCAGCAGCAAAGGAAGAGCCAAGGCCGTCGCAGATGATGCCGCCGGACAGTTCCTTGTCGGTCGGTTCGCGGTTCATACCGCCCTCCATAACACCGGAGATATCACCGACCGTTTCAACGGCAGTGACGATAAACATGATCATAACCGGCAGGATGGCACGCAGATCAAAGACGATCTTGACCGGAACGAGCTTCGGGATGGCGAACCAGTCTGCCTGTGCGACCTTGCTCCAGTTCAGAACCCATGCTTTGGTAAACTCAACGCCGTCTGCGGTGACACCCGTGGTCGGCAGAACAAAGCTCATGATGATCGAAGCCAGATAACCCGCGACGATGCCGATGAGGATGGAGGAAGAGCTGAGGAAGCCAGTTGTCCAGTGCTTGAAGAAGAGGATCACGACCAGCACGAAGAGCGCCAGAAGCAGGTTTTCGACTGAGCCGAAATCCTTGGCTGCGTTGCCGCCGCCAAAGGAATTGATGCCAACCGAGATCAGTGACAGACCGATGGACAGCACGACCGTACCCGTAACCACCGGAGGGAACAGCTTGCGCAGCGGCTTGAGGAAAACGCCCAGCACACTCTCGAACAAGCCACCCAGAATGGACGCCCCCATGATTGCGCCATAAGCGTTCACTCCGCCGCCCATCGTAGCCGTGACACTATTGAATACGCCGAGAAAGCCCGAGCTGGTTCCCATGATGATGGGCACCTTACCGCCGATCGGTCCGATCGAGTACAACTGCACCAGAGTGACGACGCCCGCAACGAACATCGCATTCTGCAGCAGGCTGATCTGCAGATCGGCAAATTCACCGCCCGCAATACCGCAGGCACTCGTGATGATCAGCAGCGGCGTCAGGTTGCCGACAAACATTGCAAACACATGCTGCAAGCCCAGCGGGATCGCCTGACCAAGAGGCATTTTGGCTTCAAACTGATATGCTGATTGTTCCAAAGCAATATCTTTTGTCATATCCTTGCTCCTTTTGCTCTTTTTGCGTTTCAAAACATTTTAGATTATAACAAAGCATCCGGACGGATGGTAGCGTTTTCAGAACTTTTTGTTTATTCTCTGTTCATAAGTCGTACTTCATGCATGATTTTGTCCGCAATACAGAGACAGGCGGTCAATCCTCCGATGGGTCAGTTTCCGCTCGGTACAAGCAGCCGTGACGCCTGTGTGAGTCTCGCGGTTGTTTCGTCAAAGTTATTTGCGTCCCGCATTTGTCCCTGAGAAACATGGAATCGTTTCGCGATATCAAACAGCTCCTCCCCAGACTGTGCGTAATAAATGCGAAGAGAGATCTCCGGATCTGCGGGAGCAAACGGATCGCCCAGTTCCATGCTGTCCACCCCAAAATACGCCTGCCGGCAGAAAACCGCTCCCTCGGCACGAACTGTCAGGGAAACCTCCAGTGCCCCGCCAGAGCTGCTGCATTGGAGATTTTCGGCCGTCAGCCAGCATTCCGGATAAAGGGCGGTTTCCGCTGCAAACTCAGTGGGGATCTTCATTGGAAGTGCGAACTCCAACGTTTTCTCATAGCTTTCCAGTTCCGAAAGGCTGTTCTCAGCAAAGGCTGTCACCAGCACACGGGCAGACAATGCCCAGCCCTCTTCTTTCCGGACGATCTGGATCGGACCAAAGGACGCAAAGCAAACCAGAATCTTTGCGCCTGCATCCGGAAGCGCACCCGACCCCATCACCACTGCCGTATCGTTGAGCGGACAGACCAACCGCTCTACCAGCAGCTTCTGAGGTGAAAGTTTCGTCTCGAATCGGGTCGAAAAGGCATCCGTCACGCATTGCAGTTGATAGGGACGCCATGCCCGAAAGTGGAGCATCACGGTAACGGTCAGCCGACTGGGTTCCTCGCCCTCGCCCTGTGCCACGGTGAAGCCCACAGGTTCGGCAATGCAGAGACAACTGCAGTCCTCACTGAGTCCATCGGCATCCAGCACCTGCTGGAATGGCAGCGTCACCTTCTGACTTTGCAGCGTGTTGTCCGCTTCGGCACGCCATGCGCAAAGAATGTGCAGCTCTCCCTTTGCGACTGCTTTTCCGTGCAGAATTTTCAGTTCCTTTTCCTCTGCCGTTCCAGTCAGATCCAGAATGGCAGAGGGCGTTTCAGGGAAAATCAGCTCCCCTTCGACCGTAATAAGCTTCTCAAGGACAACGGCTCTTCGAACGCCACGGATGGTGCAGAGCTTCTGCTCGATGCCGCCCTCCGACAGAGCTGTGATGACCTCTGCCTTACTCTGGGTAAAGACCGACGCGACCAGCGCATATGCTCCTCGCAGCTCGATGCGACGCGGATTGACCGCCCTGCTGTTGATGTATTCAGTCTGCCCCTCGACCATGGCTGTCCACGATGAGAACGCGAACTCTGGCAGCTCCAATCCCCTTGTGAACGGAAGCTTCTGTTCGGTCTGGCAAAGTCCCGCATTCTCTTCTCCCTGATAATACACGGTACATCGAAGATATCCTTCCAGTATAAGTTTTCCCAGCTGCAATTGCTTTTGCAACACGATCGGTCGGACAAAGCATTTTACCAGCTTGAACACCGGCGGAAGATAATCCGAGATCAGGATCTCGGTTTCAAGCGGAAGCTCTGCCTTGACCGTGCAGTGTTCCCCTGCTGTCGGCATCGTATCCCGAAAAATTTTCAGCTCCATGCAGCATACCCCTTTCCTTGTCCGCTTGGCGGCAGATACCAAAATCTATGCAGGAAAGCAAAAAAATAGAAGGCTGTTGTAAATGCTTCCTCATCCACAGCTTCGCTGTGCCGGAAGAAGTTCTACAACAGCCTTCTATCTCTACTTTTTAATGCCGAACAGTCTCCGCAACAAACCTCGGAGACATTTCGGGCTTTTGATGACGACGACCTGCATCGTAACACCCGCCTTTCGTTGTTTTTACTCCATTATAAGCGTTCCGGAGAAAAATCGTTCCGAAAAGAGGTAATTTTTTAATCAGGCATCGTCTCAATGACGATCAGCGCACCCTCACGGGTGGAAATGGTCATGAGATCAGAATTTTCGGCGTACTCATTGCTGACACCCAGCGGATAGCTCACAGTCAGGGTCGCATCGTTCAGCTCGTAGAACGAACCTCTCTCATATACTCCCTTGGCTGTGCCCTCCATCGGGAACACCGAAATATAGAAGAATTCTTCTTTGGGGTAGGTACGCGTCTCACCGGGCAGAACATAGGTCACACGGCTCTGCTCATTCCGAAGGGTCGTCCGGACTCCCTTCTGCTCCAGACCAAGACCGGTGCAGAAGTTCGCAAGGGTGTGCTCCAGCCGACGACCACCCAACGCTCCCAGAAGCAGGACATCGGTAAAGCCCTTTTCCGAAGCCAGCTTTGCGGCATATTCGGTGTCGGTGTCATCCTTAACATGCGGCAGAACGATAATGTCCTCCCCCTCCTGATCGGGACAGGACGCAGAATCGAAGTCTCCGACAATGATATTCGGTTTGCATCCCAGCAGCGCACAGTTTCTATAACCTGCGTCACAGGCGATGATAAAATCATCCTCTCGCAGAAGCTTTGCCAGCGACGGCTCGACCGCGCAGGCGGAAACAATGACACAGCGTGTCATAACGATCTCCCTTTTCTCTTATCTCTTAAAATTTGGGTCGCTGCCAATCCTTTACATCCTTGACCTCGTCGTACATTGCGCAATAGCTGTCGTATCGGGTCTGGGAAAGCTTACCCTCGGCAAGAGCGGCACGGACAGCACAGCCCTTCTCGGAGCGATGTGAGCATCCGGTAAACTGGCACTCGCCCAGATAGGGAGCAAACTCCGGAAATGCGTGCTCAAGATTCTCCTTCGGGATAAATCCCGCGCGATTGGCTTCCAGGCTGGCAAACCCGGGAGTGTCGGCGATCCGTCCACCAAACGCCTCAAAGATCGTGACTTCACGGGTGGTGTGGCGACCACGACCAAGCTTCTGGCTGATCTCCCCTGTCTCTCGCTCCACCTCGGGCAGAAGCGCGTTCAGCAGGGTCGATTTCCCAACGCCGGAGTTTCCGCAGAAAGCGCAGAGCCGACCCTTGATCCACTGCTTGACTTCCTCGATACCTTCACTGGTCTCGTAGTCGATCCGGATAAAGGGCAGCGTTGATTTTTCATAAGCACTGCGCAAAAACTCAGCCTCAGCGAGATCGCCCTTGGTGCAGACGATGACCGGCTGGACCCCCTTATCTACCGCGATCGCAGACAGCTTATCCAGTACAAGGGTGCTGGGTGTGGGCTGAGTGGTGCTGGCAACGAGAAAGAGGACATCGAGATTTGCCACCGGAGGACGGACAAAGACATTCCTGCGTGGAGCGATCTGCGCAATGACCGACGTACCATTCTCGGTCTCAAGCGTCACATCATCCCCCGCTACTGGGGAGATCTTCTGTTTTCGGAAGATGCCGCGCGGCTTGCACTCGATGATGCCTTCTGTCGTCCTGACATAATAAAATCCACCAATGCCCTTTACGATATAACCGTTCATTCACTCCTCCGTTACGACAGCAGCGATGTCCACCAGTCGCCGAGCGTCGAGCCGGTGCTGGAGCTGCTGCCGGATGACTCGCCCGTTTCCGATCCGGTGCTGGAGCTGGACGACGAACCGCCGACCAAGCCGCTCCACCAGTCGCCTCCTGTGGTCTCCGAGCTGACAGATTCTTCCGGTTCGGGCGCAGGCTCAGGACCAGCACTGACAACAACACTGACACGGCTGTTCAAACGCACTGATGCGCCTGCGCCGGGGTTCTGGCTGATGATCGTGCCCACGGGCTGATCGCTATACTGCTCCGTCTGACCGCCAAGTCCCAGCTTGTTCTGCACCAGCAGAGTGCGTGCGTTGCTGACCGACATCCCCGTCAGAGACGGGACCTTGGTAGTGGTGCTGACCTGCAGACGGCTGACATAGATGACGACCGTGCTGCCCGCAGCCACCTGACTGCCCGCTTCCGGATCGGTACGGATGATCGAGCCTGCTGCCACCATTTCATCAACAGCCTGCGTCACTAGAACCGACACTCCCAGATTCTTCAACTGTTGCTCGCCGTCTGCCTGCAGATAGTTGGCAAGGTCGGGCACAGTAACATAGTGGATGCCC
>CAVEGP010000102.1:0-8017 GCA_963615155.1 Bacteroides uniformis
ATTTCTCCTCGGGGGTTTTGTTTTGCCGCTCTGCGAGAATTCTCAGGGCGGTTTTTGTGTTATATCTGGAAGATTGAACCATCAGATATGAGGAATGCCCGCTTACCTGTGGAACCTCCACGATGGGCGGGCATTTTGCGTTATGCTGCTGTATCCTTACTGCAACGAGATCTGCCAGTTTTCGCAGACGCTGACCTTTGCACCTTCTAGGTTGTGTTCTTCCAGAGCCTTGATGATGCGTTCATGCGCTTTATAGCTTTGTTGCGGGTGCACGTAGGTTTTAAAAAAATGCATTTCATTTCGATGTGCCTGCATCATTAACTGTTCTGTATAGGTAATAAGGTAGTGATTTTTCGACAGTTCCGCAATGCAATGGTGGAATGCCCTGTCTGCATCCATGGTTTTTTCGGCATCCCCCTGCTGTGCGTACTTATAAAAAGTTTCATTGACATGTCGTAGAACCGCAAGCTGTTCTTCGGTAACACGATCAATGCCAAGTTCAATGGCATAGGACTGCAAGCCTCCCAGAAGCTCATAAACATACTCCATATCTTTAAGGTCGATGGGAGCAACGAATGTTCCACTGGAAGGAACCATTTTTACAAGTTTCTGCTCTGCCAGCATTTGCAGTGCTTCTCGTACAGGTGTACGCGAAACAGAAAAATATTGGGCTAATTCCACATCATTCAATCGTTCTTCTGGCAGAAGCGTTCCATTGACGATCCATTGCTGGAGCGTTTTGTAAACGCGCTCCCGAGCCGTTGTCCGCACCATAGTTTTTTGTTCAGCAGGGATAGGCATGAGCGTTGTTCTCCTTGGAATTCAATATATTACATACAATATAAGTATACCAGAAATCGCCAAAAAGACAAGTGCTCAACCCGCAGAGCGTTTTTTCACAGTTTCACCAAAATTCTGGTCTTTTTTTGAACAAAACGCCAATTGTAAAACCAATATATTGCATATCAAGCAAAGATGTGTTAAGATGGATTTGCAACCAATATATTGGATTTTAGAAGGTGATGTCATGAAAGAGAGCAAAACCGGTATAATCTCGATCGTAGAAAATGAGCAAAAAGCCTCCGGTAAAGGACCGGACTTCCTGTCGGAACAGGCCACTGCAGCGGCTCACCGCATCCACCAAGAGCTGCCAGGTTACCAGCCCACCCCGCTGGTAAAACTGGACGCTATGGCGCGGCGGCTGGGGATAAAGGCAATTCTCGTAAAGGATGAATCCAAGCGGTTCGGGTTGAACGCCTTTAAGGGTCTGGGCGGTCTGTACGCACTGACCCGCATGGTCTGCCGGAAACTGGGGCTGGATGTGAACACGGTCAGCTTTTCTGACTTGAAAAAGCCGGAATATGCAAACGCTATCCAGAAGATGGTCTTTGTCACGGCCACTGATGGAAATCATGGTCGCGGTGTGTCGTGGGCGGCCGGACAGCTGGGCTGCGAAGCTCATGTTTACATGCCTGTCGGCTCATCTGAGTTTCGCGCACAGGCTATCCGGGACGTGAACCCCAAAGCCGAAGCAAAAATCATGGAAACGGGCTATGATGATACCGTCCGCTACGCTGCGAAGCAGGCAGAAGAGCACGGCTGGTATCTTGTGCAGGACACCAGCTGGGATGGTTATGAAGAAATTCCCTCATGGATCATTCAAGGTTATACCACGATGGTCTATGAAGCCTGCCAACAGATGGCAGAGCAGGGTCTTGCCCCCACCCATGTTTTTGTGCAGGCGGGTGTCGGCGCGATGGCAGGCGGCGTGGTCGGTTATCTGACAAATGTATTTGAGGGACACCGTCCCTATTTTGGTGTGGTCGAGCCAGAAGCCATCGCCTGCATTTACCAGTCCGCCAGGGCGGCCGACGGTGCCCCCCACGAAGCAGTGAACCAGAGCCCCACCATCATGGCAGGTCTGAACTGCGGTGAGCCGTGCACCATTACATGGCCCATCCTGCGAGACTTCGCCGACTGGTACTTCAAGTGCCCGGATTATGTTTCTGCCTATGGTATGCGCCTGCTGGCTGCGCCGGAAGCAGGAGATATCAAAGTTGTTTCGGGTGAGAGCGGAGCTGTCACCACTGGCATCGTGAACCTGATCGCCGGAAAGCCCGAATATGCTGAACTGAAAAAGAAGCTGGGTCTGGACGAAAACGCTGTGGTGCTGTGCTTCAGCACCGAGGGCGATACCGACCCCGTGCACTACCGTAAGATCGTTTATGAAGGCAAAAACGCAATGCCGCAGGAATAACTTGTTGGGAGAATAACAGAAATGAGTGAACTGAAAAATGCAATGGTCGAAGTTCGTCAGAATCTGATCGATTTTGAGCAAAAGCTCGTTCGCACTTCCAGCCTGACCGGAGATGAAGAAGATGCTGCCCGTCTGGTTCTGACCGAGATGCAGAAGCTCGGCTTTGATGAAGCAAAAATCGATTCTTACGGCAACGTAATGGGTCGCATGGGAAACGGCCCGAAGTGGATTTTGTTTGACGCCCACTTGGATACGGTCGATGCACTGGATGCCAACGAGTGGGAGCACGGTCCCCTCAGCGGCGATATCGTGGATGGTGCCATCTGGGGTCGCGGCAGTGTGGACACCAAGTCCTCGGCGGTCGCTATGGTTTACGCCGCATATCTGATGAAGAAGCTGGGCTATCTGGATGGCAAGAGCGTTTACGTTTCAACCTCCATTATGGAAGAGGACTACGACGGCGAACTGCTGGATCGTGCCATGCAGGAGAATGACCTGCTCCACCCGGATTTTGCTGTCATCGGTGAGCCGAGCAACCTCAAACTGGCGCGGGGACACCGCGGTCGTGCAATGTACACCATCACCACCGATGGTGTTTCGGCGCATGGCAGTGCCCCGGAAACAGGTGTCAATGCTGTTTATAGAATGCAGGAGCTGATTGGTCGCATTGACGCTCTGAACAAAAAGCTGCAGGCTTCCGGCGGTGAGACCGGCTCCGTTGCTCTGACTCGTATCGAAAGCCGCTCCGCTTCCCTGAACGCTGTGCCAGACCAGTGTACCATCTATCTGGACCGCCGCCTTGCCTTGGGCGAAACGGAAGAGATTGTTGCAAAGGAAATGGATGAGTTGATTGCCGGAACGGATGCAAGCTGGAAGATTTATGATGCCATTGGGCAGAGTTGGACGGGCAAGGAGGTCGTCCTGCACACTTTCCTCCCGGCATGGGAAGAGCAGATAGAAAGCACTTTGATCCAGACCGGCATTCAGGCATACGAAGAAGTCATGGGCAAAGCTCCTGAGCTGTTCAAGTGGAATTTTGCCACGAATGGCTTTGCCTGTGCAGGCCGCTATCATGTGCCCACCATCGGTCTTGGTCCCGGCGATTACATTCTGGCACATCAGAAGAACGAGCACTGCAAACTGGATGACATCGTGGATGCATCTCTGTTCTATGCGGAGCTTGTCAAAAAGCTGTAACGTTTCAAATAATCATACGTTAAACGAGGAGGATCATTATGAAAGATAAGCAAAAAGAGAGTATGCATTCGTTTGTTATGCTGTCTCTTGTGGTAATTGCCGTTGCTATTTTGACCTATATTGTTCCTGCAGGTGCTTATGAACGCATTGTTGACACAGTTACCGGACGCAGCATCGTTGACCCGAGTTCTTTCCATAGCATTGATTCCTCGCCTGTCAGTTTTATGCAACTGCTCAGTGCCATTCCCAAAGGCTTTACCGAAGTTGCGGACATCATCTGCTTCACACTGGTCTGCGGAGGCGCGTTTGCAATCATCCAGAAAGCAAATCTAATCAAGGCACTGATTCAGACCGTCTCCAAAAAATTCCGCAGCAAGGGTGTGATTGGTCTGATGGTGCTGTTCCTCGTATTTGCGCTGTTGGATACCTGTCTCGGTACTCCAGAGTTGTGCGTGATGTATATGCCCATCGTACTGCCCTTGGTCATCAGTCTTGGTTTTGATGCCCTGACAGCCTGTGCCGTAGTTATCTGCGGTAGCTGCGCCGGTTTTACCTGCGGTCTTATGAACCCTTATACCACCGTCATCGGTCAGAAGCTGACCGGTTTGCCACTTTTTTCCGGCATGGGATTTCGTGCCGTACTGTTCGTTATCTACTATGCGGTTTCACTGATCTATATCTGTGTGCATGCAAAGCGCATTCAGGCACACCCAGAAAAGAGCCTCACATATGAGCTTGATCAGCAGCACCGTGCCAGCATCACAGAAGAAGCTGTCGTACAACTGACCTCTCGCCAGAAGATTTCTGCTGTGTTCTCAATTATCTGCTTTGTCCTTATGATCGTTGGAATTTTGCGCTGGGGCTGGGATCTGCCTGAAATGAGTGGTATTCTGATCCTCATTGGCATTGGTACTGCTGTGATCTCCGGTATCAACGTCAATTCTGCCTGTGATGATTTCTGTGCCGGCGCGTCTGAAGTGTTGTCTGCTGCCATCATGATCGGCATTGCCCGTGCCATCGCTGTCGTTATGACCGAGGGTGAAATTCTGGATAGTATTGTTCATGCTGCTGTCCAAGTGATCGGCAGCTTCCCGCCGGCACTGCTGGCCGTTGGCATTTTCCTGCTGGCTACCATTCTGAATTTCTTCATTCCCTCCGGTTCCGGAGAAGCTACTGTTATTGTACCGATCCTTTCCCCCATTGCACAGATCGTCGGCATCAATCAGCAGACCATGATACTTGCATTCCAGTTTGGGGATGGCTTCTCCAATTCCATTTTCCCTACAGCAGGTTTCTACGTTGCTTCTATCCAGATGACCGGCGTTAAGTACGCAACATGGCTTCGCTTTCAGCTCCCTCTGTACATTATCTGGTTTGCGATTGGAAGTGGCGCACTGCTTCTTGCGCAGTTTATCAACTACGGACCATTCTGAATTGCCATCATCGAGAGGATACCCATATCCATATATTTTACACGCTTTTCTCCAAAGAAGAACACGCCAGTCCTTGCCATACCGGACTGGCGTGTTCTTCTTTGTCAAGAGGACTGACACCGCCCAGCCCTCTCTCTTTTCGCTAAAGTTTTGGGAATATCTTCTCGCACTCTGCCGAAAGTGACCTGCTTTTAAAAGTTCTTGTTGACGCAGCATGAGATCTCAGATAAACATCCCTCGACGTTATGTTTCCAGCTTGGTCCGGTCAAAGGGCATCAGACCAAGCGTTCTCGTAATATGACCGATACTGCCGCTGCCGTACTGATTTTCAAAATCATCGATACTGGTTCCGACAACATCGACCAGTGAAAGCGTGATCTGTCCAGCCTTCTGCCTCTCTGTGTTTGTCGGGCGAGGCGCATTCAGCACCAGATAGACCGATCCCGTTGGGATGTCTTGGCTCAGGTTTGTTTCCAGCGAATTCATATAGAGTATCTCGTAATTGCTGCCTGAGCCATCATGCGCCGAGTTGAATTTCCCATTGTATCCGTTTTGACCCTTAAAATTCAGCGTCATACCCACCGGCGCAAGGCTGTAATTTTCGACTTTGATCTGATTGAATGTTGCGTTGCTGTAATCCCATCCCGTGCCATATTTGTAGCAGAACTCCATGCTTCCCCATGTAATGTCTACACTGTACGTAGGCTCTTCACAGGAGGCATAGACATCAATGTTAGTGTTGTCTCCAATAGAAGACTTTGTCACCGCAAATACCGGAACAGCTGTGGCGACTGCCAAAGCTCCTGCCAGAAGAAGCATTCCGATTCGTTTCCGGTTCAGCCATCCGTGTTTCATAATCTATCCCTTTCTTGTTGCGTGTTTTTGACGATGATACAAGATTTCACTGCCCTCATAATACGGCACAAAACGACACATTGTCAAGCTGACACTCTCATTTTTTGGTTCCGGCGATGGAAATCAGCAAGACGCACAAAAGAAAGTTTTGGATTTTAGTGGATTCGCCCAGAAATATCCGGACGTTCTTTCGGGATTCAACCCGATCCCCATTTCACGCAGTGTCATGGTAGAACACAAAAACAGCCAGAGACATTCCCTCTTGCGGAAGTCCCTGGCTGTCATTTTATAATAGGAGTGTTTGGTTTAGATGCACAGTTACACGAAACGGTTACGGAACCCAGATGCGGACGATGCTGCTCACGCTGCCGTTATCCGTGGAAACAGTGGTATTGTTGCAGAACCAAGAGTCGGGGTCTGCGTTAACGGCCTCTTCCACAGCGGATATACCGTTGGATTTCACTGCGCTGGCCTGCGGATCCGCAGAGCTGTCCTCCAGCGTGACATTCTCTGCCAGCGGGAGGGTCAGGTCTCCTACCGTATAGTAGACGGGATAATCGTCCATCGTAAGGGTGCGGTAAACATCGTGATCTGTGCACAGCTCGATGCCGCCCTCCTCGATGCCGCCGTTGATGACGACATTGCCGGTTTCTTCGTTGCGCTCGATGTTGTCGATAGTAACATCCTGTGCGTCGCTCGCACCATCCAGATGGGTGCTGATCACATCACCCTCCTGCAGGCTGTCGATGGCGTCCTTCTCGTAAGAGTCATATCCGTAAACCGTCAGAGATGCCTGACCGTCCTTGATAGCAGTGATCCTGGCTGCAAATTTATAGCTGCCGGTCTGCATATCCTTCAGCGTGTCCTGCGCGATGGGCTGTACCGCACCGATTTGTTCTGCCTCAGAGGATGCTGCCACGCTGGACGCAGCAACGCTGGATGCTGGTACGCTGCTTACGGCAGAAGAAGCGGTACTGGAAGAAGCGGCTCCGCAGCCTGCCAGAAGCCCAGCGGCGAGAACCGCCGTAACTGCAAGGATCTTTTGATTGATTTTCATGGTGTAAACCTCCTAAACGATTCCAGATGCGGCGTTTGCCGCACGGATCACAACAGATAATAACATTTCCGTTGTCAATGTCAAGGTCTTTGCTTAACTGCCGCACTGAAAAAAGGCAGCATTGTAATGTGGATTGAGGCAATCAGACACCGGAATACGCCGAAAAGCCGCCGTCAACCGGCAGGCAGACGCCTGTGATGAACCCTGCGGCGTCGTTATTCAGCAGGAACAGCAATGCGCCGACAAGATCCTTCTCGCTGTCACCGAAGCGTCCCATCGGGGTAGCGGCGAGAATTTTGTTCGTGCGAGCCGTCGGGGTGCCGTCGGCGTTGTAGAGCAGGCTGGCATTCTGCTCGCTGGCAAAGAAACCGGGGGCAATGGCGTTGACCCGAATGCCTACCTTGCTGAAATGGACAGCCAGCCACTGGGTGAAGTTGGTGACGGCAGCCTTCGAGCCGGAATAGGCGGGGATCTTCGTCAGGGGAAGATAAGCGTTCATGCTGGAAATGTTCAGGATATTGCATCCCGGGCGACCGACCATCTGACGGGCGAAAGCCTGCGTCGGCAAAAGCGTGCCGATGAAGTTCAGGTTGAATACCATCTCCACGCCGCTCTCGTCGAGGTCGAAGAAGGTTACAGTGTCGTTTTCGAGGTCACTCATCTCAAAGTATTCCTTGTCGGTGTTGGCACGGGAATTGTTGCCGCCCGCACCATTGATAAGGATATCGCAGGGACCGAGGTCTGCGGCGATATCCTCAGCCACCTGCAGGCAGTTGGCTTTGTTCATGACGTTGCAGGTATAGCCTTTGGCGACACCGCCCTCGGCGTTGATCTCATTTGCCAGTTCGTTCAGCTTGTCCATGTTCCGACCCAGCAAGGCGACCTTTGCGCCTGCGCGTGCCAGTGCGCGGGCAAAAATTGAGCACAGTGTGCCGCTTGCCCCCGTGACGACCGCAACTTTTCCGGTCAGGTTGGTGTTCAGTACATTCTTTTCCATGATATTCTCCTTTTTCTGATGGGCGTGTAAAGATAAAAACAAAACTATAACACTAATATATCAGAAAAATTCGATTTTGGATAGAGCTTTTTGTTTTAAAACAAAATAAAATCCTAACCTTATCTCAACAGGAAAAAGGTTCATATTTTCCATTAACGACAGTCCTCCTGGTACAGTGCAATGTTCTTTTCCGGTGAGCAGAATACCCACATCTTTGACAT
>CAVEGP010000103.1:0-7842 GCA_963615155.1 Bacteroides uniformis
GAAGCGATCAGAGCGGATGAGCTGCTCGACCAGATGCAGAACAAAGCGTAAGGAGAACGCCATGGTGCATTTGGTGCGCCACGATGCACCAGATGCACCAAAACGTCCCCAAACTCAGAACCTCCATTTTATATACTAAAAATTTTAAGCGTTCATGCGGCTTCGTGCCGTGTGGACGCTTTTTCTTTTGGTCCTTTATTGGGGGGAGTGTGAGGTAACGAGTTGTGTTAGCTTGTTTGTTAGCTTATTTCATGATTTTTCGTTTTTTCGTGTTGATTTTGAACGATTTTGTAAAAAAAGACCCCAGAACTTTACGTTCTAGGGTTATTTTTGGAGCTGGTGACAGGAGTTGAACCTGCAACCCACTGATTACAAATCAGTTGCGCTGCCATTGCGCCACACCAGCAATTGTTACTTAGATAGTATACCACTGGCTGACGGATTTGACAAGTACAAATTTGATCGGAACGGTTATTTTCTTTCCGCCAAGGCTTTCTGGATCTTCGCAAAGTCCTCCAGCGTGAGAGCCTCGGGGCGGATACGGGCGTCAAAGCCTGCTGCCTCGATAGAGACGATGACCTGTTCCTTCGGCAGATTCAGACCGCTTGCGATGGCGTTTGCGGCGGTCTTGCGACGCTGACCGAATGCCGCACGGATCAGCGCAAAATAGCCCTTCTCGTCCTCGACCTGCACGGCAGGCGTCGGACGGATCTCCATCCGGACGACGGCACTCGTGACCTTCGGGGCTGGGTAGAAGCTGCCTGGCGCGGCGGTGAACATCATCTTACTGGTCGCATAATAGCTGACAGCACAGCTAATGGCACTGGACGCCCGTGTACCGGGGGCGGCTGCCAGACGGTCGGCAGCTTCCTTCTGCACCATGACGGTCAGGCTTTCGATCGGCAGACGGTCGCCCAGCAGCTTCATCACGATGGGGCTGGTGATATAATACGGCAGATTTGCGCAGACCGCCACCGGCATACCGGAGAACTCCTCTTCGATCAGGGCTTTCAGGTCTACTTTTAATACGTCCTGTAATATCAGCTTGAAATTATCCACTTCTGCCATTGTTTCCGCCAGCAGTGGCGGCAGACGCTCGTCCACCTCAATGGAAACGACCTTCGCCGCACGCTTTGCCAGCTCCTTCGTCAGGACGCCGATGCCCGGACCGATCTCGATGACGCCATAGCGTTTGTCCACGCCACTGGCATCTACGATCTTAACGGGAAGCCCCGGGTTGATGATAAAGTTCTGCCCGAACCCTTTCGAGAGGGCAAAATCGTATTTTTCGCAGAGGTTGCGGATGACCGAAAGGTCCGTCAGCTCTGGCATAGATTCCTTCCTTTCCCTAAATGCGTTGTCGTTGCGAAAGGCTTCCCCTTTGGGGGAACTGTCGAGCAGATGCGAGACTGAGAGGTTTATTCCTCGCTGCTGGCTGCCTCTTCGCTTGCGGCAGTCTCTTCCTCAGCAGCTTCACTCGTAGCCTCACTTACGGCTTCGCTTTCAGCCTTACTCTCAGCCTCAACGGACGTTGCCTCGCTGCTGGCGGCGTCGTTCACGCCGATGACGGTGGTCGTGCCACTCAACTGCTGGGCGGTGCTGACGGCACGCTGGATCTGCGGGTCTGTGTCCACCGTATAATCATAGTAGGCGTTCTGTTCGTCAGCGGTCAGCGGGCGGTCAACATCCACAGACAGACCTGTGCCATCAAAGCAGGAGCCGTCCCCGCAAATGAGCTTTGCCACCGTGATGACTACGGCGCTGCCGTCAGAGAGACGCTGCGGGCTGCTCTGGATCGTGCCCTTGCCCATCGTGGTCGTGCCGACCAGACGTGCGCCGTTCAGGGTGCGGAGACTGTTTGCGAACAGCTCGGCGGCACTTGCCGTGTTGCCGTTGACAAGGCAGACGAGCGGGAGCGAGACCTCCGTCTCTCCGCTGCTGCTGCCCAGAAGGGTCTGGTTGCCATCCTTATCCTCTGCGTAAGCCAGCGTCCCCTCAGGGGCGAGCAGGTCGATGCAGGCGATGGCGTCCTCCAGAATGCCGCCGCCGTTATCACGCAGGTCGAACACAAGGCTGAGCGCACCACTGCTGCTCAGAGCGCGAATGGCATAGTCCAACTCGCTGGGGGTCGTTCCGTCAAACTGGCGGATCTTAATGTAGCCCACATTGCCCTGTACCATCTGGTAATCGACGGTCGTGGACACATAGCCCGAGTGGGTCAGGTCTGCGGTGTGCTCTCCAGCCTCGCTGTCCAGCCACGTGACACTGATGGTCGTACCCGCTTCCCCACGCAGACGGCTCTGCACCGCATCGACATTCGACAGGCTCTTGACCTCTGTCCCATCCACCACCGTGATGTAATCGCCGACCTTGATGCCTGCCTCCTGTGCCGGAGAGTCCTCATAAACCTTCGTCACCTTGGCATAGCCGGACTGGTTGATACCCAACTCAACGCCGATCCCCATCAGAGTGCCGTTCTGGATGTTCATCAGCTCGGCATAAGCGGTGGCGGTGTAATAGCGGGCGTACTTGTCGCCTGTACCCAGCAGATAGCCTGCGGTCAGACGGTCGTACAGGACCGTCTCGTCGATAGTATAATAGTCGTTGCTGCGGACGTAGCGATCGACCTCTGCGACCTTATTGTACATGCTCTCCTTTTCCTTGACGCTGGTGACGGTGCTGTCGAACAGACGCATCGCCATCAGCATCGTGATAGAGAAAGTGACAGTAATTGCCAGAATGACGATCGTCACCATCATCCCGACCGAAATTTTACGGTTCATTGCTTTGCTCCTTTCCCTCAGACCAGCAGCATCATCGCCACGCTTCCGAGCAATGAGAGCAGGAACACACCCGCCAGGATCAGGCACCCGATCTGCAAGATATGTTTGCGTTTTTTATCGTTCATACGCCAGACGGCCTCCTTATAAATACAACAGATAGATCTATTTCATAGGGATATAACTTCTCGGATTGACTGCGTTCGCCTTCGAGCCGCCCTTCCAGACCTCAAGATGGAGATGATTTCCGGTCGAGTTTCCCGTGCTGCCGACATAGCCGATCAGGTCACCCTGATTGACATACTTGCCAGCCGAGGTCGCCACCGAGCGCATGTGACCATACAGAGTCGTATACGCATTGCCATCAGTCATTTTGCCGTGATAGATGATGACATAGTTTCCGTATCCGCCGCTGGACCAGCCCGCAACCTGCACATAGCCGCTTGCCGCCGCATAGATGGGCGTGCCTGCCGGAGCGGCGAAGTCCGTGCCGGCATGGAGCTTGTTCACGCCCGAGACCGGATTTTTGCGCCAGCCGTATTCGCTGGAAATGCGAGTATAGCTCTTGAGCGGGCAGATAAAACCGGTAAAGCTGAGCTGCGGCTTTGCCGCCGCTGCCGCCGCGATGAGCTTTTGGATCTCTTTTTTGACCGCCTCATAGTTCATCTCGTCCGACTCGATTGCCGCCTGCGCATCCTTCTGCGCCTGCTGTGCTTCCGCCGCGCTGAGCTGCGCTTCCTTCACGCTGGAATTCAGCTCGCTCTGCTTGGACTGCATCTGCGTATTCTGGGCGTCCAACTGGCTTTTTTTGTTTTTGAGCGCGGTGCGCTCCGCTTCCAACTGGGTCTTGTCCTCTTCTAAAGATGCCTTATCGTTCTCAAGACCCTCTTTAGCGGTCTTCATGTTATCCAGAATCTCAGTATCTTTCAGGGAGATATCCTGCATGACCTCGTTGAAGGTCAGTAGCTCGTACAGGTCAGTGACCGACGCCAGCATTGCGACGCTGCCGCCGTCCCGAAGCTCCTGCATCGCCGCCATGTGCTGCTTGAAGCCGTCCCACTGATCGGCGATCTCCACTTCCTTCTGGGCGATCTCGTCCTCCTTCTGGGCGATCTCCGCCTTCTTCTGGGTGATCTCCTGCTCCTTCGCGCCGATGCTGTTCTGCACCTCGGCGATCTGGCTTTTCAGGACGCTGATCTGCCCCTGAAGGACCGTGACCTTTTCCTTCAGCTCGGATTCCAGAGCCTTTGCCGCCTGCTCCTTTTTCTTGGCGTCCGACAGCTCTTTTTTGTGCTGCGTGATGGACTGCGAAAGCTTGTCGAGCTTATTCTGGAGCGAGGACATACTGGTTGCCGACGCCGGATAGAGCGACACGCTGAAAACCAGCATCACCGCAGCCAGAAACGCGCTTGCCGTCCGGATCGCTTTGGAACGAGCCGTTTCCGGTCTTGCATGGAGAGCGGAGCGGCGCAGATGCAGGCGGAAGCCTGCGGAATGTTTCGCTTTACTCACGGGGCTGCTCCTTTCGCTTACACATTCAGATGCTTCCGGATGGAGAACATACTGCCCAGCGCACCTGCCAGCGCGCCTGCGATCAGGCTGTCGATCAGGATCGTCTGCCAGACATTTGCGACCGGAACAAGTGCCGTTCCCATCAGCACCTTCCACAAGCCGCCCAGCGTGCTGGACGCCTCGACAAGGTAGCTGTAGCCGCCGATGCTGACCGCTGCGGTCAGCCCGCCCGAGATCAGACCCATCGTCAGACCCTCGATCACAAAGGGCAGGGTGACGAGACCGTTGGTCGCACCGACATATTTCATGATCTCGATCTCCCGCCGACGGGCAAAGACGCTCAGTCGGATGGTGCTGCCGACCGTGATGATGCTGACCGCCATCAGAACAATGACGATCCAACGCCCGATGCGGCTGACCGCCTGCTGGATCTGGACAAAGACCTCGGTCATCTCGATGGGTGCGGTCACGCTGTATACGCCGTTGATCTTGCCGATTTTATCACTCATTGTTTTCATCTGACTCAGATCCACCAAAGAGACACGGTAATTTGCCTTGAACGGGTTGTCGTTCTCGAACTCATCCAGAAGGATGGCGTAGTCCGCCATATAGCCACGGTACTGGTTCAGTACATCCTCCTTGGACATATACTGCATATAACTGATCCCGGGCAGTGCCTGGATCGCCTCACCGACCGATTGAATCGTCGCATCGTCCGCATCCGGATCGACATAAACGACCATCTCATTCTGCTGACCGAGATAGTTCACCATGTTGTCGATGTTGACCTCCACGAGCTGCGCAAAGGTATTCAGGATCATACAGATGCTCAGTGAAGCAATACAGGCAACGGTCATCGCCCAGTGCTTGCCCAGGTTACGTACACCTCGCACCGTCAGGAAGCCGAAGGTCGAAGGCTTCATCATACCAGCAGCACCTCCCCCGTTTTTTCGGTCGATTCTTCCACAAAGCTCGCAAGCTCCGCAGACGCGGAGCTGTCCGCAGGGATATCCGAGATGATGTGCCCGTCCTTGAGGGTGACGACCCGCTGATGGAAGTGATGCACCAGCTCGTGCTCGTGGGTAACGACAAGGACGGTGATCCCCATCCTGCTCACCCGCTCCAGCAGTTCCATCATCTCAAGGCTCAGCTCGGGGTCGATGTTGCCGGTCGGCTCGTCCGCAATGACGAGCTTCGGGGTATGCGCCAGCGCGCGCGCGACCGCGACACGCTGCTGCTCGCCGCCCGAGAGGAAATCCGGATAGCATTTGGCTTTGTCCTCCAGATGCACCAGCTCGAGCATATAGTTGACGCGCTCCTTGATCTGCTTGCGTCCGATGTTGGTGACGTGCATGGCAAAGGCTACGTTTTCGTAGACCGTCATGCTGGGGATGAGACGGAAATCCTGAAAGATGATGCCCATCTGACGCCGGAAATAGGGCACCTGATGCCGGCGCAGATGGGAGACGTTCTTGCCATCGACCAGCACCGTGCCTTTCGAGGGGACTTCTTCCCGCAGGATGAGCTTGAGCAGGGTGGATTTGCCCGCACCCGAGTGACCCAGCAGAAAAACGAACTCTCCATCGTCAACATGGAAATTAATGTCATCCAGAGCCAGCTTGCCGCCCTTTTTATATTCCTTGGAGACATGTTCAAAGTCTATCATGAGATCGTATTACTCCTGACTTAAAATTGGGGATAACCTCTCCGTCATTGCTTCGCAATGCCACCTCCCCTACTGAAGGGAGGCTTTGGCAGTGCGCAAGGCTTCTTCTCTTTGCCAGTGGCTCCCCTACTAGGGGAGCTGTCGAGCGATAGCGAGACTGAGAGGTTTATCCCTACCCAAAAAGAACCGGCCAGCATCAGTTTTGAGCTGCCGGTTCCGCACTGTCGGCAGAAAACCGACAGCAAAATCAATATTTTGCCGGATTGTTGGACAGGTACTTCTTGACCATCAACGCTACCTTGAAAACGATAGCGTCATCGAACTCACGCAGATCCAGACCGGTAAGCTTTTTGATCTTTTCCAGACGATACACCAGCGTATTGCGGTGGACGAACAGACCGCGGCTGGTCTCGGAGACGTTCAGGTTGTTCTCAAAGAACCGCTGAATGGTGAACAGCGTCTCCTGATCCAAACTCTCGATGCTGCCCTGCTTGAACACCTCACGCAGGAACATCTCGCAGACGGTTGTCGGGAGCTGATAGATCAGGCGGGCAATGCCAAGGTTGTCGTAGCGGATGATCTGCTTCTCGGTGTCGAACACCTTGCTGACCTCCATTGCGATCTGCGCTTCCTTGAAGCTGGTCGCCAGATCCTTGACATTCGCGATGGGCGTACCGATACCGACGACGGCCTTGATGTAATGCTCCCCAGACAAGGTATCGACGATGCTCGCCGCCAGCTTTTCCATGTCGGAGCGGTCAATGCCCTTGCGGATTTCCTTGACGAGGACGGTATCCGTCTCGCTGATGTTGAACACAAAGTCCTTCTGCTTGTCTGGGAACAGGCTGCTGACGACATCGTAAGCCGAGATGTCGCCGCCGCTCGTCACACGAACAATAAAGACGACACGGGAAACATCCGTTGCAAAATGCAGCTCGCGCGCCTTTGCGTAAATGTCGCCGGGCAGGATGTTGTCCAGCACGACATTCTTGATAAAGTTGGACTTATCAAACTTTTCATCGTGATACTGTTTGATGCTCTGCAAGCTGATGGACAGCACCGCAGCAAACTGACCGGCAGTCTCGTCTGCGCCTTCCACAAACACAGCATAATCGTTATGCTTCGCGCTGGAGAACTGCTGGTAGGTATAGCCGTCCCGCACAAAACGGTCGCCCGCCGTCAGACGCTCTGCCATAAAGCCCTCGCGCACTTCGCCGATCAGGTTCAGCTCCGAGCAGGAGATCACGGCACCCGTCTCATCCACCACACCGACTACACGGTCGATCGCATCCTTCATCTGGTAGATCACGCTCTGAAATACTCTATTGGCCATAAATGGTACCCCTTTTCCTCTTTTGTGAAACCCGCGGTGGCGTGGATTGTGATTTTCAACAATTTCGCCGCATTACATTTTATATTTTACACAAAAGAATTTACTTTTGCAACATATTTCAACAAAAAAGATTCTGTTTTCTTGTCTAATTTATCTGCCGGCTCCATTTTAGGCTCAAAAAGTACCGTTTTGCGTGGTTCTTGTCTCTATTCTAGCGGTCAAATGTGATGCTTTTTTGAAATCCGCGTGAAAAAACGACCCTCTCAAGTGGTAATTTTTGTCACTTCTTCATCCGAAAGCTCCCGCCACTGTCCCGACGCAAGCGTTTCGTCGAGCTCCAGCCCGCCGATAGCATCCCGATGCAGGGCGTTGACCCCTGCGCCGTACACGCCGAACATCCGCTTGATCTGATGATACACCCCCTGCTTGAGCTTGACCCGGACGGTCAGCCCATCCTCAGAGACCGCTTCCACCTCCGCCGGGGAAAGCTCCGTTCCGTCCGCCAGCGTGACGCCCCCGGCAAAACCGGCCTTCATCTCGTCGGTCAGCGG
>CAVEGP010000104.1:0-7597 GCA_963615155.1 Bacteroides uniformis
TATCTTTTCTTCTTTAGCTCTTGCTTTGTTCTACCTCAACTCTTGATTTGAATTAGTAGGGAAGCCTTTGGCAAATAGATTTACTGAAATCGACTGCCACAGCCTCTCCTCAGTAGGAGAGGTGGCATCCCGAAGGGATGACGGAGAGGTTCTTCCTTAAAAATTCGGAAATACCAGTCTTGACGACAGGATCAGCGCAAAGCAGACGATGCAAACGGCGAGGTCGATATAATCCTGTCTGGTGCAGCGAAGCACCTTCAGGCGGGTACGGCCATCCCCGCCGCGATAGCAACGGCACTCCATCGCCATTGCCAGCTCATCCGCACGGCGGAACGCCGAGATGAACAGCGGGATCAGCACCGGAACCAGTGCCTTGACCCGCTCGGTCATCGTGCCGTTGTCCAGCATCGCGCCACGGGCTTTCTGGGCGTTCATGATCTTGTCCGTCTCCTCGATCAGGGTCGGGATGAAGCGCAGCGCAATGCTCATCATCATTGCCAGCTCATGCACGGGGAAGTGAAGCTTGCCCAGCGGCTTGAGAAGCTGCTCGATGGCGTCCGTCAGGACGATGGGGCTGGTCGTGTAGGTCAGCAGGCTTGTTCCCGCAATCAGAGCCATGACACGCACCGCCATCAGGACAGCATATCGCACGCCCTCGGCATAGATCGTAAAAATCCAGAAACGGACAAGCGGCTCACCCTCGCCCGACACGAAGAACAGGTTCAGGACTGCCGTGAATATTACAATGGGTAAAATCGGTTTCAGACTCTTGAGGATGAGCTTGAAGGGAATTTTCGCCACCCCATACATTGTCACAAGGAAAAGGATGGACATTGCCAATCCCAGCGGATTGGACGCAGCAAAGAGCAGGACGATATAAGCGATGGTCATCACAAGCTTCATGCGGGGGTCAAACCGATGCACAAAGCTGTCTCCGGGGAAGTGCTGACCGATAGTGATATCTCTCAGCATTCAGACACGCCCCCCTTCTGCTCTTTGTCCCGCGGGAGAATCAGACTTTCGCCCGCATCCTTCCGTTTTTTCGCTTCCAGGATCATCCTGACCGCATACGGGACAGTATACACATCGGCGGGCACATCGACACCCATTTCCCGCAGCTTCAGGAAAATTTTCGTCACCTGCGGAACGCTCAGACCCAGCTCCAGCAGCTCGGGCGCACGGGCAAAAACCTTTTCCACCGTATCGTACATTGCGATTTTTTTGTTGGACATCACCAAAACACGGTTCGCATATTTGGCAATATCCTCCATGCTGTGGGATACCAACAGGACGGTCGTGCCCGTTTTCTTGTGGTAATCCTTCACTTCACTCAGGATCTCGTCCCGTCCCTCAGGGTCAAGCCCCGCCGCAGGCTCATCCAGAACGAGGATCCTCGGCTTCATCGCCATCACGCCCGCCACAGCGACACGACGCTTCTGTCCGCCGGACAGCTCGAACGGACTGCGTTCCAGCAGTGCCGGATCAAGACCGACGAAATCCGCAGCCTCATGAACTCTGCGGTCGATCTCAGTCTCATCCAACCCCATATTCTTCGGACCGAAGGCAATGTCCTTATAACAGGTCTCCTCGAAAAGCTGATATTCCGGGTACTGGAACACCAGCCCCGTCAGAAAACGAAAATCACGGATCTTCGATGGGTCTTCCCAGAGGTCTTTCCCGTCGATATAAATTTTGCCGCTGGTGGGGCGGTTCAGCCCGTTCATATGGGTGATGAGGGTGCTTTTGCCGGAACCGGTCGCACCGATGATGCCAACGAAATCGCCCTCCTCCACCTCAAAACTCACATCGTCCAGCGCAGTGACGGCGTTGGGCATTCCGGGGTTATACACATAGCTCAGATGCTCTACCTTGATGATGCTTGCCATTTGTTACCCCTCCTCACCGCAGCAGCTCATAGAGAGCCTGCGCACATTCGCCTGTGTCAATGATACCCTCCGGCATCGGCACACCGGCTTTCTCCAGCTCATCCCGAAGCTCGGCAGCCTGCGGCACATCCAGATGCAGGGAGCGGACCTTCTCGGTCTGGCTGAACACCTCTTTCGGCGTGCCTTCCATCACGACATGTCCCTGACTCATGACGAGCACACGGTCAGCAGTCGCAGCCTCTTCCATATAATGGGTGATGGTGACGACTGTGATCCCCATGTTCTTGTTCAGGTGGTGGATGGTCTGCATGACCTGCTCCCGACCATGCGGGTCGAGCATAGCGGTCGCTTCATCTAGGATGAGACAGTCCGGACGCATGGCGATCACGCCCGCAATGGCAACGCGCTGCTTCTGACCGCCCGAAAGATTGTGGGGCGCGCGCTCCCGAAAGTCATAGATGCCTGCCATCTTCATGGCTTCATCCACCCGACGGCGCATTTCCTCCGGCGGAACACCGAGGTTTTCCAGAGCGAATGCCACGTCCTCCTCGACTACAGTCGCAACGATCTGGTTATCCGGACTCTGAAACACCATGCCGACGGTCTGCCGGATGTCGTAGAGCTTATCCTCGTCGGCAGTATTCATCCCTTCGACCAGAACCGTACCGGACTCCGGCAGGAGGATCGCGTTGAAATGCTTTGCGAGGGTCGATTTGCCGCAGCCGTTCGCGCCCAGCACAGCGACAAATTCACCCTTCCGGATTTCCGTCGATACACCGTCCAGCGCGTAAACAGGCTTTTCGTTGTCGTAGCGAAATTTCAGATCCTTCGCTGTTAAAATCGTTTCTTCCATTTGTTTTTCTCTTTCCGGTGGTGCGCCTTCTCAACAAGGCTGTACCCCATCTATCAAGATTGCTTTCGTTCTGGCTTTTCGCCCTCTCCGAGAGGGCGAGTCTGCCCGAAAATTTATTCTTCCCAGATCGCAGTCGCACCGCAGGGCACAACGCCGCCTGTCGCCGAGACAGGCAGACCGATCTCATCGCAGGAAGTCTGCCCGCCGAAGCGCGGGATGAGCGTCGTTTTGAGCATATATTCCATGACAGCAGGCGACAGACCTGTAGTGTAGCTGTTAACCGCAAAGAAAAGCGGCTTGTCGCTCAGGATCTCTTCGCACTGGCTGATCAGGTCATAAATACAGTCCTCCAGCTTCCAGATCTCACCGCCCGGGCCACGTCCATAACTCGGCGGATCCATGATAATGCCGTCATAGGTATTGCCACGCCGCTTTTCACGGGCAACAAACTTCGCGCAGTCATCCACCAGCCAGCGGATGGGGCGATCCGTCAGACCGCTTGCGGCGGCGTTGTCCTTGCCCCACTGGACAATGCCCTTGGAAGCGTCCACATGACAGACCGTCGCACCGGCAGCGGCACACGCCAGCGTTGCGCCGCCCGTATAGCCAAAGAGATTCAGCACCTTGACCGGACGACCTGCGGCACGGATCTTTTTCGCGTACCATGCCCAGTTGACCGCCTGCTCCGGGAACACGCCGGTGTGCTTGAATCCGGTCGGGCTGACGATGAGAGTCAGCTTATCCTCTCCCTCACCGCAGGTGATCTTCCACTTTTCGGGCAGACGGCGGCGGTACTCCCACTCACCGCCACCCTGATTGGAGCGGTGATAGATCGCGTCCGCCTTTGCCCAGAGCGGGCTTTGCTGAGGCGTTTTCCAGACCACCTGCGGGTCTGGACGCACCAGAAGCGTCTCGCCCCAGCGTTCCAGTCGATTGCCGTTGGTGGCGTCCAGCAGCTCATAATCTTTCCACGTATTTGCAGGGCGCATAGCGTCCTCCTTCCATTTCTTTTACTGTTTCAGGATCCGCTGCTCAATGCGCTCCACGATGCGCTTTGCGCAGCGGTCGATCGCGTCGAGATCCTGTCCCTCGACCATGACACGAATCTTCGGCTCCGTGCCGGAAACACGCACCAGCACACGTCCCATCCCCATCAGCTTCTGCTGTTCGTTCTCGATGAAGCCAGCCAGCACCTCGTCCTCTTTGTAAGCAGCTTTCTGGGCGGCATTTGCGGTGACATTCACCAAAACCTGCGGATACTGAGCGTAAATGCCGTTCAGCTCGCTCATCTTCTTTCCACTCTCCGCCAGCAGCTTGAGCAGCTTGCCTGCGGTCAGCTCGCCGTCTCCGGTCGTCGCATGGTGGAGCAGGATCACATGACCGCTCTGTTCGCCGCCGATGGCATAGCCGTTCTCCCGCATGTTTTCCAGCACATAGCGATCTCCGACTGCGGTCTTTTCGGTGTTGATGCCCTGCGATTCCATAAACTTGATAAAGCCGAGGTTGGACATGACCGTAACGACTGCCGTATCGCCGTCCAACCGACCCTTTTCCTTCATCGTCAGAGACAGCAGAGCGATGATCTTATCTCCGTCGATCTCCTGTCCCTTCTCGTCACAGGCAAGGCAGCGGTCTGCGTCGCCGTCGAATGCGATGCCGCAGTCAAATCCCCCCTCTACAACCGCTCGTTCGAGGTTGTCGAGGTGGGTGCTGCCAACGCCCTTGTTGATGTTTTCACCATTCGGCTCGATCCCGAGGAAGGTGCATTCCGCACCCAGTCGGGGGAAAAGCTCCTGCGCGACCTCAGCCGCCGCACCGTTTGCGCAGTCGATGCAGACCTTCAATCCGGTCAGATCTCCGTTGACGGACTCGTACAGGTGATCGACGTAATCCTTCAGACCCTCCGTACGGAGCGAGACCCTGCCCACTGCGCTACCCGTTGCCAGCGGGATATCGGCGCAATTGCTGTCGATATGCTTCTCGATCTCGTTTTCCACTTCATCCGGCAGCTTGTAGCCCGTACCCGCAAAGATCTTGATGCCGTTGAATTCCATTGGGTTGTGCGAAGCCGAGATGACGACACCGGCATCCGCATTGTACTTCTTTACCAGATAGGCGACCGCCGGAGTGGGAAGAACGCCCAGACTCTCGACATCCGCACCCACACTGCACAGACCGGCAGTCAGTGCGGCTTCCAGCATATCGCCGGATTGTCGGGTATCCTTTCCGATGAGGATGCGCGGGCGATGTCCCGTTCTTCCGGTCAGAACTGCCGCCGCGCCACGACCAATCTTCATCGCCATCTCACAGGTCAGATCAACGCCTGCCACACCGCGAACGCCATCTGTTCCAAAATATTTTCCCATAGTAAATTCCTCTCCAAATCATCATTATTATATTGACCTCTCCGAGGGAGCCGTCTGTGAAGCAGACCGAGAGGCTTCTTCATTAAAATAAACTCTGCTGTCCATTGTCCTCGGGAGAGCTGCCCTCGGGAGCCTTCATGCCCAAATGCTCGTAAGCCAGTCGGGTCGCGCAGCGTCCGCGCGGCGTGCGGGTCAGAAAGCCCATCTGCATCAGATACGGCTCGCAGAGGTCTTCCAGCGTAACCGCCTCCTCGCCCAGAGCCGCCGCCAGCGTTTCCAGTCCCACCGGACCGCCGTTGTACATCTCGATGATGGCACGGAGCAGGCTGCGATCCAGTTCGTCCAGACCCAGCGCATCGACGTCCATCCGCTTGAGGCTCAGCAGAGCCACATCTCTGTCAATAACGCCGTCGCTCAGCACCGTTGCAAAATCTCGGACACGCTTGAGGAAGCGGTTCGCCACACGGGGCGTGCCGCGGCTGCACTTTGCCAGCTCGTAAGCTCCCTCCGGAGTGATAGGCTGGTCGAGAATGCCTGCGCTGCGCTGGATGATCTTCGACAACTCGTCCGGACTGTACAGCTCCAGCTTGAGCAGAACGCCGAAGCGATCCCGCAGAGGACCGGTGATCTGTCCAGCTCGAGTCGTTGCTCCAACCAATGTGAAGCGGGGCAAATTGATGCGGATACTCTGTGCGCTCGGACCTTTGCCGATCATGATATCCAGCGCGTAGTCCTCCAATGCCGGATATAGCACCTCCTCGACCTGTCGGGACAGGCGATGGATCTCATCAATGAAAAGAACATCGCCCTCCTGTAAATTCGTCAGCAGTGCCGCCAGATCTCCCGGCTTCTCGATGGCAGGACCGCTGGTGATGCGGATCTGCACCCCCATCTCATTGGCGATGATACCCGCCAGCGTCGTTTTGCCCAGACCCGGAGGACCGTACAGCAGAATATGATCCATCGGCTCACCACGCCGCTTGGCCGCTTCCAGATAGATCTTCAGGTTCTGCTTGACCTTTTCCTGCCCGATATAATCCTCCAGATGCTGCGGGCGGAGCGAGTTTTCCTCGGCGTCCGCTCCAGTCAGCCCGGGCTGCATCATTTTCGCTCCGAAGAGCGCGCTTTCGTCCTGCATTTCTTACCTCCTGCCCGCCATACCACGCAATGCCAGCTTGATGATCTCTTCCACCGGAAGCGTCGCATCGATCTTAGAGACCGCCAGTGCCGCCTCGCTCTGGCTGTAGCCCAGCGAGACAAGAGCGGCGATCGCCTGCCCTGCGCCTGCGGCTGCCGGAGTCGATGCGGACGCTCCTGCCACATCCTCCAGATTGATCCCCTCCATAAAGCCCTTGGCGACCTTATCCTTCAGTTCCAGTACGATGCGCTGCGCCAGCTTCGGACCGACGCCGGACGCTGCCTTGAACGCCTTGTGGTCGCCTGCCGAGATCGCCAGAGCCACCCGATCCGGCTCCATCACGCTTAAGATCGCAAGACCGACCTTCGGACCGACGCCCGAAACCGCCGTCAGCATCTCAAAGCACGCCTGCTGCTCCTCGGTGGCGAATCCATACAGGCTGACGTCGTTCTCGGTCACGCTCATCACGGTATAAACGGTTGTTTCCTTTCCAACGCCGGGCAGTGCGCCTGCGATACTGACCGGACACTGAACATAATACCCCACACCGCCGCAGCTGATGACGACTGCGCTCATGCTTTTTTTAACGATTTTTCCAGTGAGACAGTAAATCATAATCAAAACCTCAAATTGGTCCCGCCACCTGGCGGGTGAACCGGTTCAGCTGGTTGCCGTTGGTGTGGCAGAAGGTGATTGCCATCGCCAGCGCGTCAGCGGTATCGTCCGGCTTCGGAACCGCGGACAGATGGAGCAGGATGCGAGTCATTTCCTGCACCTGCTTCTTGACTGCTTTGCCATAGCCCGTGACAGCCTGCTTGACCTGCATGGGGGTGTATTCGTAGATCGACAGCCCTGCCTGCGCCGCCGCCAGCAGGATCACTCCGCGCGCCTCAGCTACGCCGATGACGGTGGTCTGATTGTGCTGGTAGAACAGCTTTTCAATGGCAAGCACCTCCGGCTTCGTCCGCTCGATGACTTCTCGGATGCCCGTATACACCTCATCCAGACGCCGCTCGAACGGTACGCCCGCATCGGTGCAGACCGCGCCGAAGTCCACCGGGGCGAAACGATTCCCCGCATAATCCACAACGCCCCACCCCACGATGGCATAGCCCGGGTCAATGCCCAATACTCTCATGTTCCGATACCTTTCCTATTATAATCATCTTATTATATCACAGCCCCGAACAAAGAAAAAGAGGCAACATAAAAACCTTTTTTGACTTTTTCTCAAAAAGGGCTTGCTTTTTCCGTCAAGGTGTGGTAATATAATCGAGCTGACCTCAGCAAAACAGAATGTGGACGGTTAGCTCAGCTGGTAGAGCATCTGCTTGACGTGCAGGAGGTCACAGGT